>DATJLX010000273.1:0-19252 GCA_035509135.1 Methylocella sp. | reverse complement strand
AATTAACCCATCTGACGATATCCATAAAGCCAAGCCGCGACATACATTCCGAACATCCCTAGGACGAATCCCGCTGAAAATATGGTCAGATCGCGTAGCTGGGGCTTTCCCATTAGCCAAAAACTGCCGTTGAGGATCGTCAAAACCAGAACGACGGCGATCCCGTAGCCGGTGAGTGTGCGCATTTCACGGTCCGCCTCTAGGCCGCTTTCCGCTAAGCATATAGGGTTCGAACTACGAGCGCGATAGAAGCGTCCCGAATCAAACTGAGACACTACCAAAATCTGGTGGATCTCCTCGAAGCGATCACTGATGCCGGCCAATGACGCCGGCATCAGCTCCACGCTGGAGCACACCCTATCAAGGGCAATCACACCATATATTGTCCGCCATTGATGGTGAGTGTCGAGCCGGTGATGAAGCCGGACTCCTCGGCGACGAGAAACGTGACGCAACGGGCGACTTCCTCCGGTTCGCCAAGCCGGCGCACCGGAATGAGCGGCAGAACCGATTTTTCCAGAACCTCCTTCGGAACCGCCTTGACCATGTCAGTTGCGATATAGCCGGGGCAAACGGTGTTGACGGTGATCCCCTTGCCGGCGTTTTCCTGGGCGAGCGATTTCGTGAAGCCGATGTCGCCGGATTTCGACGCGGTGTAATTCGTTTGCCCGACCTGGCCTTTTTGGCCGTTGATCGAGGAAATATTGACGATCCGGCCAAAACCGCGTTCGCGCATGCCCTCGATCACCGGTCGGGTCATGTTGAACAGCGAATTCAAATTGATATTGATGACCTCATACCATTGCTCCGGCGTCATTTTGTGGAACATGGTGTCGCGGGTGACCCCCGCGTTGTTGACGAGGATCTCGACCGGCCCGACCTCGTGGGTGATTTTGCTCAGCCCTTCGGCGCAAGCCTTATAATTCGAGACATCCCATTTATAAATTGGGATGCCGGTCTCGGCTTTGAATTTGGCGGCCGCCTCGTCGTTGCCAGCATAATTCGCGACAACGATGTAACCCGCCGCGTGCAACGCCTTGCTGATGGCGGCGCCAATGCCGCGCGTGCCGCCGCTGACTACCGCTACCTTGGCCATGAACTCGTTCCTTCAATGTCTGAATTAATCGAATGAGACTGGTCGATGTTCGCGGTACCCGGAGGGCGCCGCGAAACGCAATGCTGCCGCCCGGCGCGCGGATCACCGCTCGACGGTCATGGCAATCCCCATTCCGCCGCCAATGCATAGGGTGGCGAGTCCTTTTTTTGCACCGCGGCGCTGCATTTCGTACAGAAGCGTAACAAGGACGCGGGCGCCCGAAGCGCCGATCGGATGTCCGATGGCGATCGCACCGCCATTGACATTCACGATCGCCGGATCCCAGCCCATGTCCTTGTTGACGGCCAAGGCCTGCGCGGCGAAAGCCTCGTTGGCCTCGATGAGATCCAGATCCTTGACCTTCCAGCCGGCCTTTTCGAGCGCCTTGCGGGAAGCGGGGATCGGGCCGGTGCCCATGATCGCGGGATCGACGCCGGCGGTGGCCCATGAGACAATGCGGGCAAGCGGCGTCACCCCGCGCGCCGATGCGTCCTTGGCGCTCATGAGGACGAGAACCGCGGCGCCATCGTTGATGCCGGACGCATTGCCCGCGGTTACCGTGCCGTCCTTCGTGAAGGCCGGCTTCAATTTGGCCAGTGCATCGAGTGTCGTGCCGGGCCGGATATATTCATCCGACTCGACAATGATGTCACCCTTCTTGCCGCTGATGGTGAAAGGCACGATCTCTTCCGTGAACCGTCCAGCTTTTTGCGCCGCTTCGGCCTTGTTTTGCGATGCAAGAGCGAATTTATCCTGCTCCTCGCGGCTCAACTGCCATTTCGCCGCGACATTTTCGGCCGTCTGGCCCATGTGGTAGCCGTTGAACACGTCGGTCAAACCATCGCGAATCATGGTATCGACGAATTTGAGATCGCCCATCTTGGTGCCACCACGCATATGAGCGCCATGCTGCGACAGCGACATGCTCTCCTGGCCGCCGGCAACGACGATTTTGGCGTCGCAGTTCGTGATTTGCTGCAGCCCAAGCGCCACGGCGCGCAAACCCGAGCCGCACACTTGGTTGAGCCCGAAGGCCGTCTTGTCTTGCGGCACGCCCGCCTTGATCGCCGCCTGCCGGGCCGGGTTCTGACCCTGGTTCGCGGTTAAGACCTGGCCCAGAATCACTTCATCGACCTCTGCCGCATCGGCCTTGGCCCGGGTGAGTGCCGCCTTGATCGCGGCGGCGCCGAGCTCATGCGCGGGTATCGCTGCGAAAGCGCCGTTGAAAGACCCCACGGCCGTCCGCGCCGCGCTTACGATAACAATCTGATCCGGCATAGGGGTTACCTCCTCGATTTTGGCCGCGCCATGTGCTTCACACGTTTTTATGGCTATGCTAACACCACCAAGCGCCACTTGCGAGCTACGGTTCTCGCTCTCGTATCACAATGGACGGGATTTTTCGCAAGGGAAATTGCTGGGGAATTCCAAAACGTCATGGATATGTCCTTATATTTATGTCAAGCGGCGCTTGGATAGAGGTGCGGGCGGCCGCGCGGTGCATGCCGCTGTCAAATCCTATTTACTCCCGCGGCTCCGTGGCGCTATCAAGAGAACCTGCTTAGATTGAAATGTGACTTCCTCGAGGAAGCAATTGGTCATGGCGAAAGAAAACAGCCCTATCACGATCAAGAAATATGCGAACCGGCGGCTCTACAATACGAACACGAGCGCCTATATCACGCTCGAGGATCTTGCCTCCATCGTCAAAAAAGGCGACGATTTCGTCGTCTATGACGCCAAGAGCGGCGAGGACATCACCCGCTCGGTGCTGACCCAGATCATCTTCGAGCAAGAAGGAAAGAACGGGCAGAGTCTTTTGCCGATTACCTTCTTGCGCCAGCTTATCCGGTTTTATGGTGACAGCATGCAAATGCTGGTGCCAAGCTATCTTGAATTCACCATCGGCAGGCTGGTGAACGAACAGGCCAAGTTCCGCGAGAAATTTGCCAAGAATTTCGCGCCTTCCTTAACGGCGCCGGTTTTTGGCTCGATCGAGGAACAGGCCCGCAAGAACATGGCGCTCTTCGAACAGGCGCTCGCAATGTTCAGCCCGTTTGGCAATCCGCTCCAGGCGGCGTCCGGCAAGCCAGCTGAGAAACCCGCCGATGATGAAACGGACGAGCAAGCCGCGCAAAACGCCAAAAGTGACCTCGACGAAATGAAGCGCCAGCTCGATCAGTTGCAAAAGCAGATCGAGGCGTTCGTGGCCAAGGAATGATGGCAGCCCAAAGCCGGCTACGCGTGTCAGGGACCGCCGTCATTTTCTGCCCGCGAACTCTGCGGCCAATCTGGCGGGGCGAGTTCGAACTTCGAGAATTCGAAGCCCGGTGCGACGCTGCACCCAACGAGAGTCCAAGGCCCAAGGCTCCTCGCGCTCTGCCAGCAATGCGCCGCAACGACAAACTGTGGACGCTCTCCCGCGAAGAGATCGGCGCCGAGGCGGTGCACGCTGGTTGCAATGCCGGTAGGGGAGATTTTTAATTCCAGCGGCGCGCCGGCATAGAAGTGCCAGACCTCGGCGGCATCCACCCGATGCCAGCGCGAGAGCTGACCTTCTTCGAGAAGAAAATAAATCAAGGTCGAGACAGCACGGCCCGCTGAATCTTCCGCCGGATCGCGAAAGGTTTCGCGGAAAAAACCGCCTTCGGGATGCGGTTTGAGATCGAGCAGGCGGATGATCCCGGCGGCGCTTTGGCCAGCGATGGACTCACTCTTCATAGCGTTTGTCCTTGCCCGTCCATCCTCTTTGGGACGATGCAGAGGTGAAACCGTGACATATCGCCATACCTCGCGTGTTCGCTTAAAACCGGTTCTTGCGCTCCCGCAACTCAGCGAACACCGCGGCGGGATCGGCGCCTGCCAGGCCAAGCCTCGCTTGAATGTCGGGAGCGTCGGCGCGAAGGAATGGGTTTGTCGCAAGTTCAATGGCAATCGTGGTCGGAAGGGTGAATTCACCGGCCGTGCGTTGATGGGCGACCTCCACCGCGCGCTCCTTCAAGATCGCATTGTCAGGATCGACGGTCAGCGCGAAACGGGCATTCGCCAAGGTATATTCGTGACCGCAGTAGACCTTTGTTTCGCCGGGCAGCGCGGCAAGCCTCATCAGCGAATGATAAAGCACGACGGCGGGTTCCTCGAAGCCGCGCCCGCAACCCATCGCAAAGAGGGTATCTCCGGTAAAAACGATATCTTCGTCTGCGAACCAATAAGCGACATGGCCGGAGGTGTGCCCCGGAACATCGATCACCTTGGCTTCGAGCGCGCCGGTCTTGACCGCATCGCCGCCGCCAACCCCGCCCTCGAGACCGCTGATCCTAGCGGCCTCCTTGGCCGGGCCAATGACGCGCGCGTGCGGAAACCTCACCTTGAGACCCGCGATGCCTTGGACGTGATCAAAATGATGATGAGTGATCAAAATATCGGTCAGGATCCATCCTTTTGCCGCGAGCGCGGCGAGGATCGGGGCCGCCTCGGGCGCGTCGATCGCCGCCGTCGCGCGGGTTGCGGGATCATGCAGGAGGACGCCAAAATTATCCTTGAGGCACAGGAATTGGTGAATATGGACAGCCATGGTTTCGACGGTCTTCTCAACGTTGAAGCCGAGCCAAGGCGCGCCGTGCTAGCCCAGGCGCCATGTTCCGACAAGCCGGGAGCGTCGCCCTTTGGATGGAATCCCCTGCTGAGGCCTCGGCTTCGAGCGTCCGCAGCATGCCGGAATCGAAATAGCCGGGCAACTTTTTTAAAAACGGGCTCAAGGTCATGAGCCCTGCAAGGCGCATCGAGCCCGATCCGGCAATGCCTCGGGTTGCAAAAGCAGGTGACGGTCCCCGTTCCGCTGGCCCCGGCTTGACCATGAATCAAGGCTTTATTTTTTGGCGCGGGAGGCGGATCATCCAGCGCCTACCACGATGTCCTTCCCCGCGCGGCACTTCGGAAACCCATGTCCATCGATGTTATTGATCTTCGCTCCTTCTACAGCTCGTCATTGGGCGAGGTCGCGCGGCGTGTCGTGCACAAGATCGTACGGCAGCGCTTTGCGAATTGCACTGGCTATTCGATCCTCGGCGTCGGCTATGCGACGCCCTATTTGGAAGTTTTCCGCGAGGAAGCGGTCCGGGTGCTTGCTTTCATGCCAGCCGAGCAAGGCGTGGTGAACTGGCCTGCCTCGGGTTTGTCGTCCTCGGCGCTGATCGAAACAAACGCGCTGCCCTTGCCCAATTCCTGCATTGACCGGGCGCTCGTTATCCATGCGCTCGAAATCACCGAACATCCGCGCGATCTTCTCGCTGAAATCTGGCGGATTTTGACGCCTGGCGGGCGGGTCGTCGTGGTGGTGCCAGGCCGTTCCGGTCTTTGGGCACGGCTTGACCGGACACCTTTTGGGCATGGTCAGCCCTATTCGCGTGGCCAATTGGCGGAACTGCTGCGGGAATGTTTGTTTTCCCCGACGCATTGGTCGGAAGCGCTTTATGTCCCGCCATTCCAGCGCCGTACATGGCTGCATGCGGCGGCGTTTGTCGAAGAGATCGGAGTAGGCCTTTCCCTGCCATGCGGAGGGGTTTTGGTTGTCGAGGCCAGCAAGCTCTTGTACCGGCCCATCACCGTGCGCAATCCATTGGCCTATGCGGTGCCAAGCCGCCAGCCCGCCCTTGTGCCAGAAGCGGCCGGTGTCTCGCCCCGGCTGCCGGCTGGCCCGACGCGCCATCAGGCGGCAGGCCATCCCGCGTGCTCATGACCGGGCGCCGGCGCCCGGGGGTGGCTTCAGTCCAAAGCATTTCGCCAAGAACAAGCCGCCATGCAGGAGGCCTTCGCCGTCAATCCCATGTCCGAGACCCAACGAAAGATGCCACTGACAGGGGATCCCGGCCTGCGCCAATTCCCCGGCCGAAAGGAAAAGCGCCTCCGCTGAAATCACGTCATCCTGGCTGCCATGAATCAGGAAAATGGGCGGGAATGTGCCGGCAGGTTTTGGTGCGAGGGCGGGATCTTGCGGTTCTGCCACGACGAGTTCGCCGGAATAGCCGAGGATGGCAGCCGGCGGCCGGGGCCGCCGCAATCCGGCATGAAGAGCGAGCATCGTCCCTTGGCTGAAGCCGACCAAGGCCAGCTTGCGGTCGTCGAGGCCGTGCCGATCAAGCTCGGTGTCCAGAAACGTGTCGAGAATCGGGGCCGCCTTATTGACGCCGGTCCAGCGCTCGTTCTGGTCGTGCATGGTCAGGCGGAACCATTGCCGTCCACCCGGAACTTGGGCGCAGGGCTCTGGCGCGTTGGGCGCGACAAAAGCAGCGCCGGGCATCAAAGTCCGCCATTGCCTGCCAATGGCGATCAGATCATTGCCGTTGGCACCATATCCGTGCAGAAAGACGACGAGCTGTTCGGGCTTTTGCGATTTTGCCGCGAGGCGTGGTCCATCGAGCATCACCGCCATATCTTCCTGTCCGCTGGGTTTTGGATGGGCTTGAGCAACCCTGTTTGCGAGCGAAGGTCAAGACCCCGGCGGATCGTATTGAGTCTTTGGCCCCATCTTGCGTGGCCAAATCCGCGGTGCTGTTCGTTAACAGCGATTTGACACGGCGGTCCTTGCCAGAGTTTGCGCGGCCCGTTTTGCCAAGGCCGGCCTGGAGCAAAATGACATGACCCGGTCCTTTACCAATTGCGTGTTCCGTTTCGCGCCTTCGTCGAACGGCTATCTTCACCTTGGCCATGCCTATTCCGCTCTGCTGAATTTTGCCATGGCGCGCGCCACAGGGGGCCGCTTCTTGCTGAGAATCGAGGATATCGACATCGACCGCTGTCGAATCGAATTCGAACAGGCGATTTACGCGGATCTCGGCTGGCTCGGGCTCGCGTGGGAAACGCCGGTTCGCCGTCAATCCGAGCATTTTCCGGATTACGCACTGGCCCTTGCGAAACTTTCGGAGCAGAGCCTGACTTACCCTTGCTTTTGCTCACGCCGCGACATCGCGGATGCCGTCGCGGGGCGGCCCGGCTGGCCCCGGGATCCGGACGGCTCCCCTCTCTATCCAGGCCTCTGCAAGGATCTTTCGAGTGAAGAACGGCAACGGCGGGCGGCGGCGGGCGAGCCCGCAGCGCTGCGAATCGACATGGCGGCGGCCATCGCAAAAGCCGGCAGCCGCCTCTATTGGCGGGAAATGGGTCCGAATTCGCAAGCCCGAGATGTGGCCGCGGACCCTTCGCTTTGGGGGGATGCGATGCTTTCGCGCAAGGATATACCGGCAAGCTATCACATCGCGGTCGTTGTCGACGATGCTCTGCAAGGGGTTAGCGATGTCGTGCGGGGGGAAGATCTGTTCATGGCGACGGGTCTGCATCGTCTCTTGCAAGTCCTGCTCGATCTTCCTGCTCCGGTCTATCGCCATCACACTCTTTTGCGCGATGCTTCGGGCCGGAAATTGTCGAAAAGCACGAGGGCCAAATCGATCCAGGCGTTGCGCGAGGAAGGCCTTTCTCAGGCAAGCGTGCGTGACCTGCTTTTGCCCGCCCCGAACTTCGCCGACGCGCTGCAATGGGATTAGGATGACACCAACATGTGTTGATTCGGCGATGCAAACCGCTCACCATCCCATCCCTCAATACCTACGGCTTAACAGTGGTCGAATTTAGCCTTAAAAAAGAAAAAATTGGCGCGTCGAATGAAAGCTATTCCGTCGCGGGCTAGGCCTTGGCGGGCTTGGCCTTAAGGAGCGTCGAGTGGCCCCGCCCGGCGATATTGTTTTTGTCTCAGAATCGGCACTTTCCCCTGGGTAGTGTCGCGAGCAATCCACAGAAAACGGTGGTCCTAATGCGAACAATTGCCCTATCCCTTGCTCTCCTTGCCTTGCCTGTCGTGCCAGCCGGCGCCGACAATCCAGCTGCCGAAACCAAGATCCACAAGGTTTTCGACATTGTCCGCGGCAACGATGTCATCGGCACGGATACAATCGACATCGAGCATCAGAACGATATGACCATGGTCAAGGTCAAGACAGATGTTTCCGTGAAGGTGATGTTCATCGAGGCGTATCATTATGAACATTCCTGCAATGAAACCTGGAAGAACGGCCAGCTCATTGCCTTTAAATCGCGAACCAACGACAATGGAACAAAACATGCCATCGACGTCACGGCCGAGCCGGACAAGCTGAGCATGAATGCCGACGGTAAGCATAGCGATCTGCCCAAGACAGCGGCGCCGGCGAGCTTGTGGAACAAGGACGCGATCCATCAATTCGACGCTTTCGATCCTGATACCGGCAAGCGCCTGTCGATGAAGGTGACCGACCTTGGCGAAGAAGTCTTGACGCTCCACGGCGTGGAACATCACACCCATCACTACAAGATCGCCGATACGCTGAAAGGGGAATTCGCCCGCGATGTCTGGTACGACGGCGACTTGCTCGTGCGGACGAAGATCATTGGCTCCGACAATTCGGTGATCCTCTCGGATTTGCGATAAAATTAAGGCCGCACCGCAAGCGTCATGGATCGGAAACGTAAATTTTAAGGGGCTTGGGACAGAACCGGAGACCATGCGCGCTTCATGTCGAAGCGCCCATGGTCTCATACGGGCGGCATGATCTTATCCAAACATCT
The DNA here is from genome assembly GCA_035509135.1 of Methylocella sp. Taxonomy (GTDB): domain Bacteria; phylum Pseudomonadota; class Alphaproteobacteria; order Rhizobiales; family Beijerinckiaceae; genus Methylocapsa. The sequence continues at coordinate 10,560 of DATJLX010000273.1, read as the reverse complement.
TTCCGGGACCATGCTGCCAGCTTGGGCAGGGCTCGAACTCTTTACGTGAAATCGAATTCTTTTGAATGAAAGTGGGTCCGGACGGCTGCGTGGCACGCGACCGAAACGAACCCCCGCCGGGCGTCAGTGATCCGGCTGGCTAACGGCGACCCGGTCCGCGTTGGGGGCTTTTTGGACCAAGGCGTCGATGCGGTCGCGCTCGCGTTTGAAATTGGCGAGCATCCGCCCGTCGAATTCTCTTGTGCGGGCAAGCTTGACCCGCATCGGATCGACGAAATGCCCATTCACCAGGATCTCGTAATGAAGATGCGGTCCGGTCGCGAGACCGGTCTGACCGAGATAGCCAATGACCTGGCCTTGCCGCACATGGGCGCCTTCGGTGGCGCCGCGGGCAAAGCCGGACATATGATTATAGGTGGTGATATAGCCGTTGGCGTGCTGGATCTCGATCCTTCGGCCATAACCGGCATCCCAACCCGCTTTGATGATCGTACCGTTGCCGGCCGCGAATATGGGCGTGCCGATCGGGGCCGCCCAATCGACTCCCGTATGCGGGCGCGAATAGCCGAGGATGGGGTGAAATCGCAAGCCGAAGCCTGAGGTGAACCGGCCCCCGATGAGGGGCATGCGAACCAGGAATTTGCGGCTCGAGCGTCCGTCTTGATCGTAATAATCGATGAGACCGTCATCCGGCGTTTGAAAACGATAGTAGCGGAACGTCTCGTTGCGGGCCGTGATCGAGGCATAAAGAAGCTGATTATGTCCCTCGGCTTCCTCGCTGTTGTCATAGAAAGCCTCGAAGGAATCGCCACCGCTCACGGCTCTTCCCATGTCGACGTCATTGGCGAAAATCCGGACCAGCTCGTCAATGACCGAGCGCGGAATTTCCTGTTTCAGAGCCGTTTCATAAAGCGAATCGTAGAGCCGCATGCCATCGGTATCGTCGGCATCGTCGCTCTCATCCGGGTTTGGCTGCTTGGCCGGGTGGCGGGGGGGAGTCACCTGGACATAGCCGCCGTGGTCGTTGATAGCGATGTTCGTTTCGAGGGTCTCGCCGGAATAAACCGAAAGGCGCGCCAGGGTCGTCATCGCGCCGGACCCGTCGGGATCGGCAAAGAGCAGTTTGAGGCGGGCACCTTCCGCCACCGGGGCCTGACCGGGCGGTGCCCCGAAGGCAGCAATGATCCCGGTGATCTGGTTTCTCGCGATCCCGGCGCTGCGCAGCACGCTCTCGAGTGTGTCACCGTGGCGAACCACGACGAGACGCTCCGCCATTTGTGTTGCTTGGGAAACGTGTGTCGAACGGCCGACATTGGTCACGTTTTCGGGAACCATGCGAACTTCGATTGTGGAAAAGGGAGTGGTCGTGATCGGTTCCGAAGGATTGGCATAGGCGAGAACGTTTGGAAGATAAGCGCGGGAGGTTCGCATCAGAAGAAGTTGCGGCGGCAGGGGCAGCGGTTTGGCGCCCGCCTCCAAGGTGTTTTTAACTTGTTCGGCGACCTGGGCCTGAACCTCTTCCATCGATAAGGCGACCGCCTGTGTAAAAGAAGAACCATTGAGATCGCGGGTGGACCATGAGATTTCGGCATCGTCCTGAACCGGCTCTGGCACCGCGTCCAAGGGATTACGGGCGCCAGCGAGGACCTTTAACGGATTGAAAGGAGGGACGTCATCGGCAAACCCAAAACTTGCTAAGGTCAAGGTTGTTTGAACATGGGTAAAGGTGTGGAGTTTCAAGACCTCCTTGTCGCCGGCCTGGATCGTGGCGGGTGCCTGGAAGCTCTGTTTTTCCGCGATGATATCGGCGGCTTTAACAAGCCGGTCGCCCTTGTGCGGATTGACGCCGAAGTCGAGATTGATCTCCTTGCGCTGCGAGAGGGCGGGCGTCGGCGCCTCAGCGAAATAGGTTTGATGCCCCAGCGCCGCGTAGATCGCCGCGCCGATGAGGACGCCGCCGGAAAGGCCGGTCAGGAGCGTACCGGAGAGCCAGCGCAGTGAAACTTTCCTCCGATCGAAGGAGGCATGGCGGGCGCCACTGGCGACGATCGCCGGATCCACGCCAAAGTCGATGCCGGCGCTGAAACGAGGGGGCGAAAAACGAAGGCCCGGATTGTGAGTTTGCAGCTGCGCGCTCATCGTCATCGCGTGGCTTCGATCCTGCAAATAGCCACGGCAAGTTTCTCCCAGGCAGCAGAACAGTGGAAGAGGCGTCTTGGCGACATTCCATGCGGGGAACACGCAAAAGGAAGGATCGGCAATTCGCTAGGCAGGAATACCAAAAACCCGCGAAAGGCCTCACAGCATGTCCCGAAAAAGTTGCATGGCTTTTTCGATTCCAACATGCTCCCACTCTTTTGGATTTCCTCCCCGATCATGTCCATGAACGCGATCGTGAGAGCTCTAGGTTGGTGCAGACGGCCCGGCGCTGGAAGGGTATCCGTAGCCGCTTCAGCAAGGCAATCTTTCAAATTAACCTTTTGAAAATGGCCCAAATGCGGCGTAGCTTACAAAGGTTGCGCCGGGCCGGTGCGCTGGCGACGCGGGATGATGCCGATAGAAACTCTCCATTTCAAAAACGATCCCGCAAATAAGAAGGGAGATTGCAGAAAATTCCAAGCCCTGCGATAGGGTGGTGCAGGCCCTGCGATGGTTGACAACCGGCGCCGAGCTTTGTAGACAGCGGGCCGGAAGGACAACACGGCTAATTGTTTCCGGGTGGCGGAGTTTTAAAGTCTATCGCGCCGAATTTTTCTATAAAGCAGTGTCGCGGGTCATCCTATCGATCCGCCTTGCCGCGCGAGAGAATAGACGAGGGACAGTTTTAAACTTACGGAGGAGTTTTCGCCATCGGGCGGTCAGCCGCTCGGGTGGAGCGAATCGGCCTACCGCCATCTGGGTCTTGGTCGTTCTGGATCTTGATCATAAAATGGGCGGCGGCGGGCGTCCACCGGCCGGTAGTCTTGAAACAGATGAACCCTGGGGCCGCTTGGAACACAGAGCACTCACAAGCCCGAGGCATTTGGAACACGAGGGAAGATTAAGTTGTTCGCAGTCATCAAAACCGGCGGCAAGCAATACAGCGTCGCCGCCGGGGACACGATCACCGTCATGACGCTTGCTGGCGAGCCCGGTGAGGCCGTGGCATTCGATCATGTTCTCATGCTGTCTGGAGACGGCGAATCGGCTTTAGGAACCCCTTTTATCGAAGGGGCCTCCGTCGCGGGTCAGATTGTCGAGCATAAACGCGGGCCGAAGGTGATCGCCTTCAAGAAGCGCCGGCGGCAGAACTCCAAGCGGAAGCGCGGTCATCGCCAGGATTTGACACTCGTGCGGATCACCGATCTTCATGCTGGCGGCAGCAAGCCTTCCGAAGAAACCGCTCATCCCGCATAAGGGTGCCTCTGCCCGCTTCCGGCGGGCCAAAATTATTGGATGCGGAAAGCGCGAGGCCGCGCCACTCTCGCCAGAAGATATGGAGCCAGACAGATGGCACATAAAAAAGCAGGCGGTTCGTCCCGCAACGGCCGTGATTCCAAAGGCCGGCGCCTTGGCGTCAAGAAGTTCGGCGGCGAAACCGTGATTGGCGGCAATATTATCGTGCGCCAGCGCGGCACCAAATGGCATCCGGGCGCCAATGTCGGAATAGGGACGGATCATACGTTATTTGCTTTGACTGAGGGAAAAGTTGTTTTCCAGACCAAGGCCGATGGGCGCGCCACCATCTCCGTCGAACCTTTTCCACAAGCTGGGGTAGCCCAATAAGGGTGGAAACCAGAAATCGCCACGGTTTCCCTGGATCCATGGTGGCGGGTTTTTTGAACGCGATCATTGCTCTTGCATTTGAGCCGGCATAGTCCGGGAAACCCGCGAGGGTTATGAAGGAGGCATAAAGGCCACCGCTCCTCTTTGGTTCAAGACCTCGTGAGAGGCTGCCCGCCGGAGCCAGCATGTTCCCGGATTTGACCTCGGACGATATCTTCCGCATCGAGACGCCGCGCCTTTGGCTGCGCTGGCCGCGGGCGTGCGACATCGCCTCCATCACGAGTTTTGCGAGTTTGGAGCAAGTCGCGCGGATGACGGCGGTGATTCCCCACCCCTATCCGGCCGGTGAGGCTGAGCGTTTCGTCATGAAGGCGCGTGCCGACAACGCCAATGGCTCGGCGCTTGTCCTTGCAATTGTTCAAAAAGGCAGCGCGCGCCATATGATTGGTCTCCTCGGCGCTCATCCAGTCACGGCGGTGGCTATTGAAATGGGCTATATTCTCGCGCCGCCTTTCTGGGGCAGGGGGTTTGCCACCGAAGCCGTCAAGGCGCTCGCCGACACCGTCTTCAGTCTCACGCGGGCGAACCGGATTCTCGCCAATGCGCGCATCCAAAACCCAGCCTCGCGACGCGTTCTCGAAAAAACCGGTTTTTCCTTTGTGGATACAGGTCTCGACTTTTTGCCCGCGCGGGGCGGCCTGCATCCTTGCGACAGGTTTCAGCTCGACCGGAGCACATGGGCGGCGAACCGCCGGGAGGGCGGTGAAAAGCGGTCCATGCCGCCGATGGCGCAGCAAGCTCAGGATGCCGGAGGCGCCAAGCCGGTTGCCGCGATCCGGCAAGCCAAGGGCCGACGCGTGCTGTGAGCATCGCATGTATGCGGAGGATCTTCATTTGGCGGAGCGAGCGCCGGCCGTGACAGAGAAACCCGCTGCATACCCGCGTGCCGATATCACGCTTGTTGAACGCCAGCTTTTTTCCAGCCGGGCCAAGGCGCAAGAGGCGATCGCCGCCGGGCTCGTGCGCGCTGATGGGGAAATCATTCGAAAACCATCCGAGCCCATCAAGCCTGGCGCAAAGATCGAAGCCACGCCAGCCTATCCTTGGGTCTCGCGCGGCGGCGTCAAACTGGCCGCCGCCCTCGATGCCTTCGGCCTTGATCCCGCCGGGCGGCTCTGTCTTGATGTCGGCGCCTCGACCGGCGGCTTCACGCATGTCCTTCTTGCACGCGGCGCCGCCGAGGTCGTTTGTGTGGATGTTGGGCACGGCCAATTGCATCCTTATATCGCCCACGATCCGCGTGTCCTCTCGCGCGAGGGAATCGACGCGCGCAATTTGACACAGGCGCAGTTCACGCGGCCGCCAGCCTTGGTGACCTGCGATGTGAGCTTTATCTCGCTCGCCTTGGTTCTCCCCTCCGTGCTGCCGCTCACGGCGGCACCCGCGTCGCTTGTCGCTCTGATCAAGCCGCAATTCGAAGCCGGTCCCGGCGGCGCCGTCAAAGGCATTGTCAAGGAGAACGCGATAAGGCTTGAAGCCTGCAAGAAGATCGAACGTCTGGTCAAAAGCCTCGGCTGGCGTATCCTCGGGGTCCTGCCTTCGCCGATTGAAGGCGGCGATGGCAACCAGGAATTTCTCCTCGGCGCGATCAGGGAATGATGAGCTTCAATACGCGTATTGCCATCGACCGGCTCGGACGGCGCGGCGAAGGCGTCGCGCTTGGACCCGATGGCCCGATCTATATCCCCTATGCCTTGGCCGGTGAAACGATCCTCGCCGAGGTCGATGGGTCGCGAGGCACTTTGGTTGAGGTTCTGACCCCGAGCCCGGACCGGATCCCGTCTTTTTGCCGTTATTTTTCGCATTGCGGCGGCTGCGCCGTGCAGACGCTCGCCACGGACTCTTATGCACGCTGGAAGCGCGATCTTGTCGCCACAGCGCTGCGGCGGGCAGGCCTCACCGTCGCGGTTTCGGCGCTGATCGATGCCCATGGCGCGGGACGCAGGCGTGCGACGTTTCACGCGCGCTATCCCCATGGCCGCGCCCAAATCGGATTCACCCAGGCGCGCACGCATGACATCGTTGAAATCGATGCCTGCCCGGTGCTCGCCCCTTCGATGGGCAGGGCCTTGCCCGCGGGCCGCGCTCTCGCACAGGCGCTCGCGGGTTCGGGCAGGCCGCTCGACATTCTCATCACCGCGACGGCGTCCGGCCTCGATGTTGATCTCAAAGGTCATGGACCGCTGAGCGAGGCCGAGACACAAAAGCTGATTGGGATTGCTGGAGCCTATGATCTCGCCCGTGTCTCGAACCATGGCCTAAGCGTGATCTCCCGCCGCGCACCGCTGCTTGCCATGGGAAAGGCCATAGTGGAGCCGCCACCTGGCGTTTTCTTGCAGGCCACGCAGCAAGGCGAGGAAACGCTCGCGGCGAAAGTATGCGCCCATGCTGCCGGCGCAAGACACATCGCCGATCTTTTTTCCGGCATCGGGACCTTTGCGCTGCGGATGGCGGCATTCGCAAAAGTCGATGCCTTCGATCTTGAGGAGGCGGTGCTGCAGGCTTTGGCGAAAGCCGCGCATGGCGAAGGCCTACACCGGGTGACGGTCGCGCGGCGCGATCTCATTGCGTGCCCGCTGCGCCCGGAGGAGGTGGGGTCCTATGACGCGATCGTGTTCGATCCGCCGCGCGCGGGGGCCGCGCAACAAGCAACGGCACTCGCGGCCTCGCGGGTCCCGCTTATCGTCGCGGTGTCCTGCAACGCGGACAGTTTCGCGCGCGACGCCGCCATCCTTTGCGGGGGCGGCTATGAAATCTCAGGCGTCGAGCCGGTCGATCAGTTTCGTCACACACCGCATGTCGAAATTGTCGCGCGCTTCCAACGGCGAAAACAAAAGCCGCGGAAAAACCGGCGGCTGCTCGGTTGATGGTCCTTCATACGGCGGGCGGCGCGGCGGGCCGATCGTCACGAGCAACGGCGATGGACGGATCGGGCGGGTCGAACCAGCGAAAGGCGAAAAGCCCGACGAGAAAGCCGCCGATATGGGCTTCCCAGGCCACCGTCGCGTCCGTGACGCCAAGCGGCGACGGGATCGTGCCGAACAGAAAATTGGCGAGAAACCAGAAGCCAAGAAAGCTGATCGCGCTGCGATTGGCAAAAATGTCACGCAAAGGGAGCGGGGGCTGCCGGTAAGCATGGTCCTCATGCGGATGCTCTGAAAAGCCGAGGGATTCGCCAAGCGGCGCGCCCGGTTGAAAGACGAAGCGCACCGCCGCCGCCATGACCCCGGAAACCGCGGCCGAGGCGCCGATGACCGGCTGCAGATCGGCGATATGCGTGACGTAATGCATGGCCGCCCCGGCAATCGCCGCGGCTACGCAAAACCACAAAAAGCGCGGCGTTCCAAAGCGGCGTGCGACGGGCGAGCCGAAGGCCACGAACCAGAGGCTGTTCATCCCCACATGCAGCCAGCCGCCGTGCAGAAAAGCATAAGTGAGGGGCGTCCACCATTGCGGTTTGCCGTCGCCCAGAAAAAAACGGGCCGCCTGCGCTCGGAATTCGGCGTCCTCCGGGATCGCATTGAAGGCCGCCGTCACACGGGCAGGATCGAAAGCGAAAGTGAAGCGCCCTGGCACGAAGGCGAAGCGCTGCATAATATCAAGATAGGTCTCCGGCGAGACGAGTTGAGAGAAGCCCTCAATCGCGACCAGCAGAGCCACCGTCCAAAGGATCACTGGCGGCAGGTTGAAAATGCGTTCTTTTTGGCGCCGCATGTCTCACTCATATCTTTATCGAAAATGTGTAGATCCACCTTAGCCGATCGACGCTTCAAGCGAAATCGCTCTGGGTCTCATTCTCTTTATTTCGTCGCGTGATCTTTTACGAAAAGCCGCGGCGTCCCGGGAGCAATCCTCAGTCCACATCCGCGACCGCGTCCGCCGGGACGCCGCCGGAAAGTTTGAGTGCCAACGCCGCCTCCATGAAGGTGTCGAGCTCGCCGTCGAGCACGTCACCGGGTGTCCCCGAGGTGACGCCGGTGCGCAGATCCTTCACCAGCTGGTAGGGCTGCAACACATAGGAGCGGATCTGATGGCCCCAGCCGATGTCGGTCTTGGCGGCCTCCGTTGCATTAGCGGCCGCCTCCCGCTTTTCGATCTCCTGCTCATAGAGCCTCGCGCGCAACATGTTCCAGGCCGTTGCCCGGTTCTTGTGTTGCGAGCGCTCGCCCTGGCAGGCAACGACGATCCCCGACGGTATATGGGTGATACGCACCGCCGAATCAGTTGTATTGATGTGCTGGCCTCCGGCCCCTGATGACCGATAGGTATCGATGCGGCAATCCGATTCCTTGACGTTGATGTCGATCCTGTCGTCGATCACCGGATAGACCCAGACCGAAGCAAAGCTCGTATGGCGGCGGGCGTTCGAATCGAAAGGCGAGATGCGCACCAGGCGGTGAACGCCGGATTCGGTCTTGGCCCATCCATGCGCGTTGTGGCCCTTGACGAGCAGGGTACCGGATTTGAGGCCCGCTTCGTCGCCCGCCGTCTCCTCGATGATCTCGACCTTATATTTGTGGCGCTCGGCCCATCGCGCATACATGCGAAACAGCATGCGTGCCCAATCGCAACTCTCGGTGCCGCCGGCCCCCGCGTGAACCTCGATATAGGTGTCATTGGCATCGGCCTCGCCGGACAACAGCGCCTCGACCTGGCGGCGACCGGCTTCCGCCTTCAGGGCTTTCAACTGATCGAGTCCTTCCCGTTCAGAAGCCTCGTCCTGTTCCGCCTCGGCGAGTTCGACAAGCGTCACCGCGTCGAGAAGTTCACTTTCGAAATGGGCGAGCGAGTCAAGTCTTTCCTCAAGGTCGGTGCGCTCGCGCATGATTTTTTGCGCGGCTTCGGCATCGTTCCAAAGATTGGGGTCTTCGGCCTTGGCGTTCAATTCGGCAAGGCGGCGGGCGGACGCCTCGACGTCAAAGATGCCTCCTCAGCAATCCCACCGATTGCTGGATTGATTGGACGAACGCTTCGGCCTCGGCGCGCATGTTTGAGACTCACTTTGCGGGAAAATCGAAAAGAGGGACATTTTGATCAGCCGAAACATGGAGATTCCGGCCGCGCGACGCAAGATAATCGGATCAGATCGGCTTGTAAACGATGCCCAAATGTGGCGGACGGATGAGGGTTGCCTAGGGCTGATCTTGGCTATTGAGCAGGCGATTCTTGATCAGCCAGGCGGCTTCGCGGCTCCAAGAGTAATCGGCGCCCATGCGGAGATCAGTCTGCTTGGTGATGATCACCGCGCCGTCCCGGGTGTCGCGGATCTGAAACCCCACGGTGTATTCCGTTCTGCTAATTCTCGTGATGACCCCAATCAGGGATTGATCGGCGCCAAGCTTCCGCGCGATGGCGGCATCGCAGCCGTTACACTTCCGCAGCCCATGCGCCTTCACGGCTTCCGCATCGGCGCCGCTGACATCGACGAGGCTATAGTGCCCCGATTGCGCGATCAGCTGGCGCGCCTCGTTGGTGGCGAGCTTCAATTGGTCAGCTTCGGCTGAACCCCCGACCGGCAACTGGGCCCCGGCGCTGAAGTCTTCCAGCTCGAAATCGAATACAGCGAGCTTGACCAGTGGCGGCGCGCCGGCGCTTGTGGCGAATGCGGGCAGCAAGACAGCACAAAACAGGAAGGTGCCGAGGGAAAAACGCCTTCCGCGACCATGGTGCGCGAAATATCGAATTTTCATTTGCCGCTCACACATGAATTCGACGACGAGCGATTTCTAGCGTTGCGGCAGCCGCATGTCGAGGGCAGGGCAGCGCTTGCTTGTTTACGGCTCCCAGTGTTCTTTTTCATGTTTGGCAATTAACCTGAGAGGAGAAGCCAGTGGACTACCGCAGCAGACTGATCGTCAAGCCCGGTGAAAAGCTCCTTCTCAAGGACGCCGATCCCGCCTTCAAGGGCCATCATGAGACACAGGAGGCGGCAGCGCCGGAGTTGGAACAGTACCGGCAAAAGCTCTTCCGGCTGCAAGGCCTATTGTATGCCGAGAAAAAGCATTCCATTCTGATTGTTCTCCAGGGCATGGACGCCGGCGGCAAGGACGGTACGATCAAGCACGTCTTCGGCTCGCTCAATCCCCAAGGCGCGTCGGTGGCGAACTTCAAACAGCCGACGCCGATCGAACGCGATCACGATTTCCTTTGGCGGGTCCATCCGCATGTCCCGCCAAAAGGATGGGTGGGAATCTTCAATCGCTCCCATTATGAGGATGTCTTGATTACCAGGGTCCACAAGCTTGTCGATAAGTCCCGATGTGAGTCCCGCTACGCGTTGATCCGTGCCTTCGAGCTGGGGCTTAAGGAAAGCGGCACCACGATTTTGAAATTCTTCTTGCATATCAGCAAGGCGGAACAGCTGGCGCGCTTTGGGAAACGGCTCGACGATCCCACGCGCAATTGGAAAATCAGTGAATCAGACTATTCCGAGCGGGAACTCTGGGACGACTATACCAAGGCTTTTGAGGACGCCCTGAGCGCGACCAGCATAGATTATGCGCCCTGGTATGTGATTCCCTCGAATCACAAATGGTTTCGCAATCTGGCGGTCTCGCAAATCGTCGCCGATACGTTGGAGGAGCTTCACATGGCGTTTCCAAAGCCCTCGGTTGATCTCACCGAGATCAGGCGCAAATACCATGCGGAGGCCGTGGCGGAACAGGAAGACACGGGAGAAAAGGCCGGCGGCCGTAAAAAATCGGGCTAAGCAGAGAACAGGTCATAATGGCTTCA
>DATJLX010000272.1:0-5362 GCA_035509135.1 Methylocella sp. | reverse complement strand
CTCAAGAAACCGTCACAATTTTCGAGTCCCCCATGCGCACCGGCGCCGTTACGCGAAAAACCAAGGAAACCGGGATCGCGGTCAGCGTCGCTCTCGATGGCACCGGCGCGGCCAAAATCGCAACCGGCATCGGCTTTTTCGATCATATGCTGGAACAGCTCGCCCGCCATTCGCTCATCGACATGGAGATCAGCGCCAAGGGCGATCTCCATATCGACCCGCATCATACTGTCGAGGATACCGGCATCGCGCTTGGCCAGGCCGTCCGCCAGGCCCTAGGCGATCTCGCCGGCATCACCCGTTTCGCGGATGTGCTGCTGCCGATGGACGAGACCTTGACGCGGGTCGCGGTGGATGTTTCAGGCCGGCCGTTTCTGGTGTTCCGGACACAATTCGCCAAAGCCAAGATCGGCACTTTCGATACCGAACTGGTGCGCGAGTTTTTCCAGGCGTTCACCACCCATGCCGCGATGAATATCCACGTCGAAACGCTCTATGGGGAGAATGCGCATCATATCGCGGAATCCTCGTTCAAGGGCTTGGCCCGCGCCTTGCGCGCGGCGATCGCGCTCGATCCGCGCCAAAAAGGCGCGATTCCCTCCACCAAGGGCTCGCTCTCCGGTTAGGCCCGCCCTTTGGTTTTGATTGTTTTTGCAGGTTTTTGCATTGTCTTTGCAGTGTGTCGCAGGAGCTGATCATGGCCCTCTATTCGGTTCATCTCAAAGGCAGCGGACCCGAGGCTTCCGCCGAAGCGGCTTTCGTGCCGCAGGCGTTTAGCTGGGAGGCATTCTTTTTTGGCCCGTTTTGGCTGGCGCGGCACCGGCTCTGGACGGCTCTTCTTCTCTGGGCCTTCGTATTCCTCATTCTGATCGCGGCCGCGCAGATGCTGATTTTTGACGGTGCCGCTTTTTTCATCGGTTTGGCGCTGCAAACCCTCCTTGGTCTCGAAGCCAACCGGCTGCGCGAGGCCAAGCTCGCGGCGCAAGGCTATCATCTTGCCGGCATCGTCGCAGCCCCGGCCTTCGACGAGGCTGCCGCCGCTTTCTACCGTCAGATCGAAGGGCCGGATGAGAGCCTCGATCACGCGGCCCCGGCGCAAGAGCGCAGCCAATTTTGAGGGCGCGCCGATGAATGTCGCGATCATCGATTACGGCTCGGGCAATCTGCATTCCGCCCGCAAGGCCTTCGAGCGCGCGGCGCGCGAGGCGGGACTCTCCGAAACGATCCGCGTCACCCGCGATCCGGATGAGGTTTTCCACGCCGACCGCATTGTTTTGCCGGGCGTCGGCGCTTTCGCCGATTGCCGCCGGGGCCTTGACGCGGTGCCAGGACTGATCGCCGCCATGACCGGCGCCACGCATGAGAAAGCCCGGCCGTTTCTCGGCATTTGTGTCGGCATGCAATTGCTGGCGACACGGGGGCTTGAGCATCAGATCACGCCCGGGCTCGGCTGGATCGGCGGCGATGTCGAGGCCATCGACGCGCAAGGCGGCCGCTTGCGGATCCCCCATATGGGCTGGAACACGCTCGAGGCGCGGGCAAAGCATCCGCTGCTCGCCGGCGTGCCATCCGGGGAGGCGGGCCTCCATGCCTATTTTGTGCATTCCTATGCGTTCAAGCCGGCGCAAGCGGATTGCGTCGTGGCGGTGACCGATTATGGCGGCCCCATCGCCGCGCTGATCGCGCAGGGCAACATCGCCGGAACCCAGTTCCACCCGGAAAAGAGTCAGATGCTGGGCCTTGCGCTCATCGCCAACTTCCTCAGGTGGAAGCCATGATTCTGTTTCCGGCGATCGATCTGAAGCAGGGCCAATGCGTGCGCCTCCAGCAGGGCGATATGGCGAGAGCCACGGTTTTCAACATGGATCCGGCCGCGCAAGCGCGAAGCTTCGAAAGCCAAGGCTTCAGCTATCTCCATGTCGTCGATCTCGACGGCGCCTTCGCCGGCCGCTCGATGAACGCGCCCGCGATCGAGGCCGTTCTTGGCGCGATCAAAATCCCGCTGCAGCTCGGCGGCGGCATCAGGGATATCGGCACCATCGAAGCCTGGCTGGGTCAAGGTGTGGCGCGGGTGATCATCGGAACAGCGGCGGTCCGCGATCCGGATCTCGTCCGGCGGGCGGCGCGGCTTTATCCCGGCCGCATCGCGGTCGGCATCGACGCCCGCGATGGCAAAGTCGCGGTCGAAGGCTGGGCCACAAGCTCGGAACTCGCCGCCGCCGAACTCGGCAAACGATTCGAGGATGCGGGCGTCGCCGCGATCGTCTATACCGACATTGCCCGCGACGGACTGCTGAAGGGGCTGAACATCGAGGCTTCCATGGCGCTTGCGAACGCGCTGAGCATCCCGGTGATCGCCTCTGGCGGCCTCGCCTCGCTCGCCGATGTGGAACGCTTGCTGATGCCGGACTGCGCGGGACTCGAAGGTGCCATCGCGGGACGGGCGCTCTACGACGGGCGGCTCGATCCGGCGGAAGCGCTGGCTTTGATTGGCCGAACGAAAGCACTGGCATGAGAAACACCTTTGCCGCCGGGGTCAGGGCCGATGCTTAAAGCCCGTGTCATTCCTTGTCTCGACGTGAAGGATGGCCGCGTGGTCAAGGGGGTGCATTTCGTCGATCTGCGCGATGCCGGCGATCCGGTCCAATGCGCGATTGCCTATGATAAGGCGGGTGCCGATGAGCTTTGCTTTCTCGATATCACCGCAAGCCACGAGAACCGCGCGACTATTCTTGATGTCGTTCAGCGCACCGCGGAAGCCTGCTTCATGCCGCTGACCGCCGGCGGCGGTGTCCGCACGCTCGACGACATCCGCGCCCTGCTGCTGGCTGGCGCCGACAAAGTCTCGATCATGACCGCGGCGGTCGCCAACCGTGAGATCGTCCGCGACGCGGCCCGGAAGTTTGGCAGCCAATGTGTTGTGGTCGCGATCGACGCCAAGCAAACGGCGCCGGGAAAGTGGGAAATTTTTACGCATGGCGGACGCAAGCCAACCGGCCTCGATGCGCTGGCCTATGCGCAAGAGGTGGTGGCGCTCGGCGCCGGTGAAATTCTTTTGACCTCGATGGATCGCGACGGCACCAAAAGCGGTTTCGATCTTGCCCTCACCCGTGCGGTGACGAGAGCGGTTTCCGTTCCCGTCATCGCGTCGGGCGGTGTTGGCACGCTCGATCATCTCGTCGAGGGCATTCGCGACGGCGGCGCGAGCGCGGTGCTCGCCGCCTCGATCTTTCATTTCGGCGAATTCACCATCGCCGAGGCCAAGGAGCATATGGCCCGCCACGGCTTGCCGATGCGACGCGATGCAAGCCCCGGCGCAGCCGCGCCAAGGACGCGCGCCGAGAGTGCGCCAGCCAGCCTCGGGCCGGCGTCATGACAGGCTTCACGCTCGACGATCTCGCCGCGATCATCGCCGCCCGCGCCAATGCGAGCGCGGCTTCCTCCTACACCAAAACGCTGCTCGACGCGGGTCCAGTCCGCGCCGCCAAGAAACTCGGCGAGGAAGCGGTCGAAACCGTGATCGCGGCGGTGGAAGGCGATGCGGCAGCCCTCACCCGCGAAAGTGCCGATCTGCTGTATCATTTGCTCGTTGTCTTGCATCAAAGGGGCATATCGCTGGCGGATGTTTGTGCCGAACTCGAACATCGCACCGGCCGGTCCGGCCACGCGGAAAAAGCCGCGCGCCAGGCCGATCCCACCGCGGCCGAGGATTAAATGGACGACCGCGCGGCGCCATCCCCTCTCTCGCCCTACCATCATTTCACGCGGAGCGAATGGGCGGCCCTGCGCGCCGACACGCCTCTTACGCTTTCGATGGAGGATCTCTCGCGGCTCCGCTCGCTGAACGATCCGATCTCGCTCGAGGAGGTCGTTGCGATCTATCTGCCGCTGTCGCGCCTGCTCGCGCTTTATGTCGCGGCAACACAAGGCCTCTATAAGGCGACCCAGCGCTTTCTCGGCGCCGAGGGCGGTAAGGTCCCCTATATCATCGGCATCGGCGGCTCGGTCGCGGCGGGCAAATCCACTTTGTCGCGTGTCATGCAAGCTCTTCTGTCCCGCTGGCCAAACACGCCGAAAGTCGAACTCGTCACGACCGACGGCTTTCTTTATCCGAACGCGCTCCTCGAAAGAGAGGGCCTCCTTGAGAAAAAGGGCTTTCCGGAAAGCTATGACGGCACCAAGCTCTTGTCCTTCGTATCGGATGTGAAGGCCGGCGAGCGCAAGGTGGAAGCGCCGGTCTATTCGCATGTGATCTATGACATTGTTCCGGGTGAGAGCATCATCATCGATCGCCCGGATATCCTCATCCTCGAAGGGCTGAACGTGCTATCGGCCAATCGCGGGGCCAAGGATGGCCGCGCCATCCCCTTCGTCTCGGACTTCTTCGACTTTTCGGTTTATCTTCACGCTGCGGAAGACGATCTCGAAAAATGGTTCGTCGCCCGCTTCATGCGGCTGCGCGACACCGCCTTCCGCGATCCTCTGTCTTATTTCAAGAAATATGCGGATCTCGACGATGCCCAAGCAGAGGCGACGGCGCGCGATATTTGGACACGAATCAATCTGCGCAATCTGCGCGAAAACATCCTCCCCACCATGCCCCGCGCGAGCCTCGTGCTGACCAAAGGCCCAAACCACATGATCGAGGAAGTCGAGCTGCGGAAGCTTTAGGGGTGCTGACTTACTTTTAACTCAAGTTGGCATTCCGATCTACTTGACCGCGACTTAAATGAGTAGCCCGTTCGGAGCCTATCTAAACCGCGATGGACCGCGTGTCATTCCTTGGAGCCAATCGCCAAGCGGGCGGTATGACGAAACGCCCAGAAAGTCCAAATCGCGCTGGCCGCATCCAGCAATCCTAGGATGACGAGCGTAGGGAGCCCGTAGACGAGAGCGATGACA
The DNA here is from genome assembly GCA_035509135.1 of Methylocella sp. Classification (GTDB taxonomy): domain Bacteria; phylum Pseudomonadota; class Alphaproteobacteria; order Rhizobiales; family Beijerinckiaceae; genus Methylocapsa. The sequence continues at coordinate 460 of DATJLX010000272.1, read as the reverse complement.
GAAAACAATAACAAGGCCGCAAGGCGGCCAAACACCGTAATCCAGGCGAAGGCGAGTTGCTCATGCCGGGCGCAATAGGTGTAGTAGAAGCCCACGCCGAGGATGAACCCTCCGGCCACCCGAATCCACGGCTCTTGCGTGGGCGGCAACGCGAGCGCGTAAAGAAACGAGTTTGGAGCAAAAAGGGTCCAGGCGCCGAGCGGCATCATGACTAAAAGGCCATACAAGAAAATCGTTTTCGCCGGTGTGCTCATCCTTTTGCTCCCTCAATCGCGGCGCAGGGCACGTTCCGGCATGTCGAACGGGGGGCGATTGACGCCTTGCCGTCTGCCCAACCCTGTTCATCAAAATAATATCTGAATCGCCCTTCAGGCTCTACAAATTCAGGCTTCATCCGGGGAATACGGGCTAAAGAGTGCTTCATACGCGGTAAAACTCCATACGATGCGCTTTCGAGACT
>DATJLX010000271.1:0-14358 GCA_035509135.1 Methylocella sp. | reverse complement strand
CTTATGCCGCGGGAGGGTGCCCGGCGCTCGAATATGAGGCCCGCATGCGGGGCGCGCTGGCGGCGGATCATCTCTTGTCGCAAATGCGACAATGACATGATATTCGTTGATAGTGAATAGAAGTGCCGGATGGCTGAGAGGGGCCCTGTCACTTTCGAAAACTTTCGGATCCTTGCTTACGACCAGACAAGTGTAAAGGGTATGCTTGTATGTTTGCATCAGCAAGGTGAGCGGCGCGGTGGACGCGTCGCGCGACGTCTTCAACGAATGCCTTCCAAATGATGGGTCTCGTTCACGCGTTGCACACAAATGCGGCCGTTGATGCTGTCGATCTCGGTGATCCCGCAAGGTGCTTGAGCGATCCGCCAATATGATGAAAGAGATTGATCGAGAAGCTGCAAGAGCAGAGCTCGATTGACACTGTCGTGCCCGACTAAGACAACGGTCTCCGATTCGGAAGCATGGCGTTCCAATACGAAGCGAAGCGCGTTGGCAGTCCGGGCCACGAGGTCCTGAAGAGAATCACCTTTGGGAAATCGCACGAGGTGAGGCATCGTATGCCAAGCGGCAAAGAGTTCTGGCCATGCGGCCCGGACCTCGTCAAAAGTCTGCCATTGCCATTGGCCATAATCGAGATCATTCAGCACTTCCAAGGGTTCGCTTGCGACACCACAAGCTTTGGCGATTTCTTGCCCAGTTGCGATGCAACGGCCCATTGGACTGGTATAGACCATCGCGACGTTCCAGCTTCCGGCGATGCGTGCCGCGACAGCTTTGGCCTTTGCCCGGCCAAGTTCCGTCATGGGCAGTTCCGTGCGGCCACGGAATCGCTCGGGTTTTATTCCTTCGACATCGCCATGCCGAGTCAGAATTATTTTCGTCATCTCTGCCTTTCGCATAGGTCACGCACGGTCAACCCCTTTGCTTGATGGCCGGTCCAAATGAGGAATGGGTACGGCTGATCATTGAAAGGCGGCCGCAAGCCATCGTAGCTCGCTGTCTGTGAAGTCCTTATTTGGCCGAGACGCAGAAAATCCGGTAAGGCTATGCGAGATTAGGCTTGTCCTTGCGCATATCGGCCAGAAACCCTGCCGGCACCACCGCCCAATTGCTTGATCCATCCGATCTATGCCGCTTTGCGCGGCCATAGTTCACGGATCAACGCCGGAAGCCCGGAGTGGTAGGCATGGACAATCGATTCATTTTGTGCTTTCCGAGATAGCGTGACACGCGGCAAACGAAATGGATGCCGAAGATCATGCGATCTTAGGACGCGCGCATGCATGGGTGACGGGCGCCCTTAAACCATAAGTTAGAACCGCCGTTTCGCGCCAGTAATATTCCTATCAATCATCGCCAAAATACTTAGAAAGAACGCTGACACCCTGATCTCCGAAGCCTTGGATACCGGTAAAAAACTCCGAAAATGATAGGCGGCAAAAATTCGGCCAAATGCAAATATGAGCGAAAATGAATTTCACGAAACCTGCCTCGCCTGCCTCGCACACTCACCGTCAAAACAAAGCTCTTCCGTTTCACTCCTCAAAAACCACATCAAGATTCTGTGTAGGCCCGCGCAGATGCCCGCACCCGTCAATCGGGCAGTTGTCACAATTGTGATTTTTTGGACACAAATGTCCCATAACATTATTCTGAAATTCATCAAACGGTGGTTGCATCCTTTTTAAATGTTAAATGGTGGTTACATACAAACAGGTCGTGCATGCTGAAAGCTATCTTAGTCATCGCGCGCGTCTTGTTGGTGGTAACGATGAGTTACGCATTAGCGGCGTGTTCGAGCGTCTCGGGTTCCGGGCCAAGCGCGGATGACGTCATTCAGGGCGCTGTCACGGCGGAGGTTCCGCGCTACGAGATCGTCGACATCGATTCCCGTGTCGTCGACATCTTGCGGCATCGCGGGCCGGAAAGTTTTCTGGCCCACTTTGGAGACTACCGGCCTTCGGTTGAGCCGCGCATCGGCATCGGTGACACGATTTCAGTGACAATTTGGGAAGCAGGCTCAGGCGGCCTCTTTTCGGCTCCCCTCGTTTCCGACCGGTTCAGTACAGGCGCCAATAGCGCGACAATCCCTGATCAGGTCGTTGGACGCGACGGCACGATCTCGGTTCCCTATGCCGGCCGTATCCCTGTCGCCGGGCAAACAACGAGGGCCGTGCAGACGGTTATCGAACATGCGCTCGAAGGCAAAGCCATCCAGCCGCAAGTCTTGGTCAATGTCAGAAACTCAATCAGCAATACTGTCACCGTCACCGGCGAGGTCACCAACGGCGCCCGGGTGCCTTTAAGCGTCAAAGGCGATCGCGTCATGGATGTCATTGCGGCGGCCGGCGGCATTCGCGCGCCTGTCAACGAAACCTATGTCCAGTTGTCGAGGGGGTCAGAGACCGTGCGCGTCGCGCTGACAAGAGTCACCTCCGATGCAAAAGAAAATATCTATATGCGGCCGAATGACGTTTTGACTTTGATCCGGGATCCGCAAACATTCATCGCTTACGGTGCGACGGGCCGGAACGCCGAAATCCCGTTCGACGCGGAAGGTATCAGTCTCTCGCAGGCTCTAGCCAAGGCCGGCGGGCTTCTTGATTTCCGATCCGATCCAACCGGGGTCTTCATCTTTCGCTTTGAACCGGAAAACGTCGCACGCGCCATCAGGCCCGATAGTCCCTTGGTGCAGCACGGTTATGCGACACCCATCGTCTATCGGCTGAATCTCCGTGACCCTGGCAGTTTATTTGTCGCACAAAGTTTCCACATCGTTAACAGAGACTTGCTCTACGTATCAAACGCCCCGCTCACCGATGCCCAGAAAGTTATGGAAATCTTTGCCATGGTCTCGCAGCCGGCCATCACGGGGCTCACAGCATGTGCTTACGTAAGATGCTAATCTTATATCTGTGGTCGTCGGCCTTAAGCCCAATCTATTTAGCTAAGCACCATAAAAATTCTGCCTTGCTGACCTCTTCACGCGTTTCTTGTGTTTTTGCTTTTTAGATTCTGCTTCGGAATGTCAGCGAAAAAATCCAACATGGACCCCGACGCGGGACACGACAGCACCGCCAAAACGCAAAGCCAAGCGCCTTCCAGTTGGATCAAATGTTTTATGAGGAAAAAATCACGTATAAACAAGGAGTTGGAGCATGAATCCGTAAAAACGGCGTCGTCCCCAATGAGTTCTTGTTATATTTTGCCATATTCCTCAGGAATTGTGATACCGGCAGTCCCATTTAATCAAGGCCCTTTTTTGAAGGCTTGTTAATTATGCTTCTGCAGCGTCACGGAAAATATACGATTGATGGGAGGGATTCGTTGCAATCTGTCAAGGTTGTTCAAGAGATCGATTCGCCGACCAAGCCGACTCCGACGTCAGTCAAGCCTCCAACAGTGGTGACCATTCGCTCTCCATTGGCTGTTCGTGTCAAAGAAAATATTCTCGAATATCGCGAACGCGACCTGCTCAACTGGTTGTGTGCGCATATGCCGCATTCCATCACCCCGGACCAACTCACGGGGTTTGGTTTCGCCGGAGCCGCGATCGTGTTTATCGGCTATGCGGCGACTTGGATCGATCCCGCTTTTTTCTGGCTAGCGACCCTCGGCCTGATCATCCATTGGTTCGGTGATTCGCTCGATGGAAGTCTTGCCCGATATCGCCAAATCGAGAGACCGCGATATGGCTATTTTCTCGATTTTTCCGTCGATGCGATCAGTACCTTTATGATCATGATGGGGGTTGGTCTTTCCGTTTATATCCATTTGGACGTGGCCTTATTCGCTCTTGTTGGTTATTACATGCTTTGGATGTACGTACTCCTAAATTGTCAAATTTCTCGAAATCTTCAATTATCCTTCCTTTCGGCCGGGCCTACCGAGTTTCGTATTGTCCTGATCGGCCTTAATTTCTGGATGTATTTTTCTGGTAACCTAAGGGTATCGATTGGCTCCTTCACCTTCACCCCCTATGAACTGGTGTTTTGCTGCATCGGCATCGTTTCCATTTGTCTTTTTGTTGCCAACGTTTTCTGTGTGGCGCGAAAGTTGCGCCGTGAAGACGCAAATCCCAATAGGCCGCAGCGGTTTTGAACGGGGTCTCTTTCATAAATTTTCAAGCTTTCATTTAATTTTTAAAGAAAGACGGTCCAGAAAATTCGTCAGAGTTTGGCCGCAATTGTCAATGAACTTCCTGTCGGACGGCATTCCTTCGACAAGCTTGTAGCAGCCATCAGACACAGCTCGTCGGGGTCCGGTCTATCGCTAACCGCACTTGAAGGGGGGTCCTTGTGTCGGTTCCGGTCGCTTTTGACATGGTCCGCATGTTCTCCGGTCCTCTATTCCCGACACCTCGCGGCATCGACCGCGTAGATCTTGGTTATGCGCGGCATTTCGCGGAATTATGGTGTGGCGACTGTGGCGGCACATTACCAACACCTTGGGGAGTCCTTTGGTTCGATCGTGGCAGGCTCTTGAAGCTTATCGAACGCTTGGAGGATATTTGGTCGGAGTCGATCGAGACCCAAGATGATGCTGGACTGGACGAAATCAAATTGCGTTTGTCCTCCAACAATCGCCTTCCTGCGAAGCGGCGTCGCAAAAGCGGCGCCCATGACACGGCCCGCCGGTTTGCCAATCTCTTTTCAGCAGGCGGCTTTTCGCGCGGGCTTCGGCGCATTTCCACGGCGCCGCAAAATTCGATCTATGTCAATATTGGACATGTGGGCCTTGCCTTCCCATGGTTCCTTTCCTGGCTGCAGCGGCGGCCAGATGTCAAACCCGTCTTTATGTTGCACGATATGATTCCGCTCGAGAATCCAGAATGGGTTTCGGACGCCGGCATGCATCATCATCGTCATATGACCAATAATGCGGCCCGTTATGCGGCGGCGCTCATCGCAACCTCTCCGACAGCCCGCGACTCGGTCATGCGTGAACTGCGGTTGCGCGGGCGCGGTGACATCCCGGTCGCGACCGTCCCACTTCCGGTGGCCCCCATCTTTCTCGAGCGAAATGAGCCAGACGAAGAATTGGCTTCCCATGACTATTTTGTCGTCTGTGGGTCGCTCGAGCCGCGCAAAAATCATGCGCTCCTCATCAATGTCTGGCGCGAGTTGGTCCGCCGGCATGGTCCACGCGCGCCTAAACTCGTCGTGGTCGGATCACCGGGATGGGGTGGAGATGCAATTCTGCATCTTCTCACTCGCAGCCGGGAGATCGAGAATCATGTCATCCTCGCAAGGGGACTCTCGAGCCCCGCCCTCCAGCGCCTCATGAGCCATGCGAAAGGCGTGCTCATGGCATCCTATGCCGAGGGATATGGTCTGCCGCTCATTGAGGCTCTGTGTGTCGGCACGCCAGTGGTTGCTTCGGATCTCCCGGCGCATCGCGACGTGGCAGGCGATTATGCGATCTACCGGCATCCAATGGATGGGCTCGGCTGGCTTGCCGCGGTCGAGACCTTGGCCGACAATACGGATGAGGCACAAGAGATTCGCCGCCGGATTGTGAGCTACCGGCCGCCGACTTGGCCGGATTACTATTCGAAGGTCGAAGGTTTTCTCCGCACGCTCTCTTGAGGTCGGTGGCCGCCGGACCACTCCCTCTTTGTCGCAAACTTTCCAGTTTTTCCGCGCATGGCGCTGGAGCCCTGCCATTTCATTGATCGGGGAAGGCTCGGATATCATCACGCAATACCGCTCGATCGAGAGCGGGCGGTTGCATGGACATCCCGCTATCCATCAAGGGATGCCTCCGCCATCTTTTGCGTCATTGCCATGCTCGAACCGGAACAGGCTGAACAGATCGTCGATCGCGGGGCTATTGGCCGGAACATAGGGATTACCGGCCGTCGCGACCGGATTGGGGAGGTTGTCCCGGCTTCTTTCGGTGATTGGCGGTAGGTGCCAGTTTCGCTCGATGAACTTCAGGATAGAGACATGGTCGGCATAGTCATGCACCACACGGCCACCCGTTGAAAAAGGCGATACGACGATCAATGGAATGCGCGTCCCATCGCCGAAGAAATCGAGCGGTTGGACGTAGCCCGAATCATAATAGCCGCCGCCTTCGTCGACAGTGACGAAGATCGCTGTATGCGCCCAGAGATCTGGTCTGGCTTTCACGGCATCGACGATCTTCTTGGTGAATGCCTCGAACAAATCGAACTTCGAACTTGCCGGATGGCCGTCGAGGAGCCCGCCGGGCTTGACATAGGAAACCGCCGGCAGCGCGCCTTGCGCGATGTCTTGATAAAAATCACCCAAATCCTTGAGATGCTCTGTTCGGATCGGCGGCTCGGTCATGATCGCCGTTTCGTAGAGGAACGGATTGCAGATGTTGCAGTAAACGCTGGCGCCCGGATTGGTGATGAAGCTGTTCCAGCCTTCCCCGTAATATTTCCACGAGAGACCTTTTTCACGCAGGACGTCGGCGATCGTCCGCACCGGCGAAGGCGGAATGGTTAAGGGAGTGCCCGTGAAGAGCGATCCGTCGCCATTATAGGCAGGCTCATAATTGTTTAAGAGATAAAAGTGCCCGGGCGCGCAATTCGGCTTGGGTTTGTTGGGCAGGGCAGCAAGATAACGAAGGATCGCGCTGACGCCCGGCGCGGCCGGATCCGAACAATTGCTGTAGGATCCGCCGCCGTAGCCGTCCTCGCTGTACCAATTGTTGGTGTCCTTCTGCGGGGCGGGATTTTCAATCTGATTGGCTGGCGGCGTCCGGGCATTGCCCTTGCCGTCGGTAAAATAATAGGCATCGGCGGCACCCAGCATAATGCTATTGGCGCCGGTGCCGCCCATGACGGGCTGGTGGTAATTGTCGCTGAGTGTATAATTCCGGGCAAGCTCCGTGAAATAGGGCATGTCGCCTTTCTGGACATTATAAAATCCCATCGCGGTGGCGCCTTCGCCGGTCGTCTCGTCATTGAAGCCGTGCGGTTGCGGTTTGCCATTGCTGCCGGCTCCAATGCTCACCTCAACCCATGGGAACAGATCCGCGAGACAGCCGCTGGGGTTCTCCCGCGTCATTTGATCGGTGCCGCAGTCGAGCTGTTGCCACATTTGATAGAAGCGATGCACGGGGCCAGCGGCATAACTGTCGTAGGAGACGCCTGGGGTCAGCTGGAACGGCCCATTCGGAAGATGGCTGACATTGAGGATGCGGGAGTCGATGACATGCTTAGGCAGTCCAGTGGCACCGCTTGTCAGGAGCGGCAGATCGGTTGGAAGCAAGGCTTGCTCCTCGACGGCGACGGCGGCCGCCAGTGTCGCGAAGGGTGGAGGCCGTGTGTCGCTCGCCGCGGTGGGGGCTCCGCCAGTCAGGGGCGGCGGCAGCGTGATATAGGGGGTCTTCGAGGTGGGGGTCAGCGCGAAAGGCGAAGGCGCCTTCAAACTGCCTTGAAACTGATTCGCCCGAGTGAAATTCGGGCCTGGCGCGCCTTCGGCGGTGATGATCCCCTTCGAAAGAAGGTTCCACACGTTTTGTCCGGAAGGCGGCCTGTAGGTGGCGAAGAGGTGATCGAACGACCGGTTTTCACCAATGATGATGATCACATGTTCGATCGGCGTTGCCGTTTGATCGGCCAGGGCCGATTGGAAAATCCCCAGGCAGAGCAAGAGGATGGTGGCAATGCCAGCAGTGGCGCAACGGGAACAGGAACCGTGGCGGCGGAACGGAAGCACGGCCTCACTCCATAGTTAACATCGGCGCAGCCGGGGAAAACCCGAGAAGCAAAAACGAACAACGCCGGTTTCAGGACCGAAACCGGCGTCGACTTTGGTTCACCGGCCTGCCGCGCGGGCGGTGTGGCCGTACGGGCTGAGAACCCTAGTTATCGAAATTGAACATGTCCATCAAATCGCCGATGGCGGGTGAGTTGGTCGGAACATAGGGATTCGACTTCGTCAACGGATTGGGCAGATTGTCACGGCTCCGGCTGGTGAGCGGGCCAAGACCCCAGTTCGCTTCGATGAATTTCGCCACCGAAACGTGATCCGTGTAGCTGTGCGAGATATGGCCGCCGGTGCTATATTTCGAAATCGCGATCATTGGAATGCGGGTTCCGTCGCCGAAGAAGTCGAGCGGCTGAACATAGCCCGAGTCCCAATATCCGCCGCCTTCGTCGAAGGTGACAAGGATCGCGGTGTCGGCCCAGAGTTTCGGATTGGCCTTCACCCCATCGACAATCTTCTTCACGAAGCCTTCAAACAGGATGAGCTTCGAGGACGACGGATGGCCATCCACCAATCCGCTCGGCTTGACGTAGGAGACGGCTGGCAAATCGCCATTCTGGATGGCCGTGTATAAGTCAGCGGTATCCTTGAGGTGCTTCGTCCGAAGCGCCGGATTGGTCATGATCGAGGTCGCATACTGCTCGAAGTTGCAGATGTTGCAATACTCGTCGGTGCTGCTCTGGTCATATTTATCGTTGAGATATTCGTTCCACTGATCCCCGTAATAGGCCCAGGAGATGCCCTTCTCAATCAGCGCATCGCCGATGGTGCGCACGGACGACGGCGGAATGGTGTACACATAATTGTTTGGGTTCGTGTCCGTATACGCGTTGCTGCCGTCCCCGAAATAGCCGGGATTGTAGTTGTTGAGGAGATAATAGTGCCCCTGATCACAGCGTGGATCAACCTTATTCTTGAGTGCGCTGAGGTAGTTCACCACCGCCGGAACGCCCGGCTGCGAGGTGTCGGAACAATTGACGTAGGAACCGCCACCATAATTGGCACTGGGTGACGTCGCGGTGGGCGAGCCGGAACCGCCGCCATAGCCATCCTGCGTATAGTAATTGTTGGTGCCCGGTTGCGGGTTGGGATTTTCGACTTCGCTCAGCGCATTGGTATGGCCGGGCAAGGGTGTGCCGGGAGCAGCTGGGTTGAGCGGGTTTACTGGTGGTACTTGAGGATTGCCGTTGCCGTCGCTGAACCAGATCGCGTCGGCGGTGCCGAGCATGAGGTGATTGGCGCCGGTACCGCCATTCACCGCCTGATGATAATTGTCGCTCAACGTATAAGTGTCGGCGAGTTCCTTCATATAGGGCGCATCGCCTTGCTGGACATTATAAAAACCCATCGAGGTGGAACCCTCGCCGGTTGTTGTATCGGTGAAAGGCGAGGGCTGTGCCTTGCCGTTTGATCCGGCGCCGACCGTCACCTCGACCCATGGATACTGATCGGAAGAGCAGCCCCAGCCATTCGATTGGTCTGCCGCGGCGGCATCACAGTCGAGCTGCTGCCACATCTGATAGAAGCGGTGAACCGGGCTCGCCGCATAGGCATCGTAGGGATACGATGTTGCGTTGGTCAGCTGATACGGACCGGGCGGCAGATGGCTCGCGTCATGGCCGTTATAGTTGATCCGGGTATCCGGAACTTTGCTCGCTTGGCCGGTTCCGCCAGTGAGGAGGTATTGGTAATAATCATCCGGCAGACCGTTTTCATACTGCTTGACGGCCGCGATATTGGCGGAAGAGACGCATGACGTGCCGGTCGTAATGCCGAGGAATTGACACGCATAGGGTGTTGATGGGCCCCCGGTGAGGGCTGGCGGCAAATCCGTATAGGGCGTCTTGGGCGGGTTCAATTTATATTTGGTCGTGTCATTGGCGCGATATTGCAGGGCCTCGCCGTAATTCGGCCCTGGTGAACCGTCGGCGTTGACAATCTTCTTCGACAGCAGGTTCAAAACCTGGTCGCCCTTGTTCACCGGCTTGTAGGTTGCGTAGATATGATCGAAGCTTCGGTTTTCGCCGATGATGACGATCACATGCTTGATCGGTGTCGCCGTCGCACCGGCATAGGCCGGCGAGGATATTCCCGTGGACATCAAGAGGACGGCGGCGATGCCCGCCGTGGCGCGGTTGAAATTTGACCCGCGCCGGCATAATGGAAGCATTGGTTCACCCCATTGTTAAGCCTTGGACGGGGCGGACCATAATTATGCCATATTACAGCATCGTGGAGATTATGTAACAATATAATATATGTTAGATGAAATCCTGTGACATTAGATTACTGATGATAAAACAATGGTTTAATTAAGTTATATATGAGAATTCCAAGAATAGCGATTTTTTTTACGGCTGATGATTGACGCCTATAGTGATTTGGATGGTTTCTCTTGAGGTCTTTCGATTGGGGAGCCCTCAGTGCTTGAGTGATTTTCTTCCAAAGCGAATCTCTTGAGGGCCCGACCCATCACGATGTTTTCGGATCAAACGCGAGCCACGGGGGAAGGTCATGTTCCATGCCTCCCCCCATTCATTCGGGCTTATACTTAAAGCCTATCTTCCCTCGAATTCGGTTCCAAAATGATCGCACACATGGTCCCAAGCCCTGACCATGAAACGGTCGATCGTGCGCACGGACACGCCGAGCCGCCGGGCGATCTCAGTATGAGTCAAACCTTCGACGCGATTGAGCAGAAAGGCATCGCGGCAAAGCGGCGGCAGTTTGGAGAGGGAGGCCTGCAGCCTCGCAAGCTCCATCGCGGCCCCCGTGGCAGCTTCGGGATTGGCCGAAGACAGCGCGGTTTCCTCAACCTCGAAGCTTTCGCCGGTATAACGCAGGCGAATCTTTGCCTTGCGCGCGAAATCCACCGCCAGATTGGCGGCGATGCGAAAGAGATAGGCGCGCGGTTGTTCGAGGGTCGCGGCGGTGCCGCGTTGGAGGAGGTGAAGATAGGCGTCCTGCACAATATCCTCCGCTTCCTGGCGCCCGACGCGGCGCCGGGCAAAGCCGTGCAATTCACTGGCATGGGTCTGATAGAGGCCTGCGAGGGCAGCATTAGCCGCGGGCATGGGCGCCCTCCACAAAGTGAGCAAGGGGAATGAGCCATGCGAAAATCATGGCCGGCGCCAAGCAAGCAGCGCCAAGGACAATAAGCAACATGCGGAAACCTCATGAGTGGGCCAGGGCCGCGAAGGGCCACGCTGGCCGCGCGAAAGGGAAAGCGGTGTTGTTACGGAGTTTGCCGCGCGCCTTCGCAAGTGGCCGAAGCCACAGGCACGGTATGTCCGGGAGATCCTCGGACCGACAGAGTCCTGGCTGAATTCACCAGCCTTTTTAGAAGGCGGGAGAAACGGCCAAGCGGCGGCGAGGATGCCTTGAAAGCCCGGGAAAACCGGACGACGCTGGCGCGATCAGATCAGGTCAGGTGGACCGCGCGCCGCGAAATAATGCTTGAGCGGCGGCCGCGCCGGGAGTCCTTGCGCGAGCACGAACCGGATGAGGACAGCGACCCGTTCAGGAAAGCCTGCAATGACCGACGCTGTCCCGACATAGGCGCAGGCAGCGGCGGCGCAGGCCAGGATGCAGCAAAGCCCGTGATGATGATGCCGGACAGGAACTCCACCCGAGGATCCTGAACCAGCGCTGTCCAAACTACAAGTAATGCCGCTGAAGCCGTCCGGAAATGCCAACGATGAAGCAGGTGCGGAGGTGGCCAGAAAGCCTTGCAGCAAAAGCGCGTATAGCACAAAGGCGCCGATCGCGGCGCGCATTGCAATCGACTTTTGGCTGAAGTTCCCCATCCTCACAGCCCACTATGGACGCCGCTATCGCGGTCTCTTTGCGTCGAAACAGATCATCGAAGCGTCGAAACAGATCATCGAAACACATGGTCGGAGTGAGAGGATTCGAACCTCCGGCCCCCTCGTCCCGAACGAGGTGCGCTACCAGGCTGCGCTACACTCCGGCGCGCCGCCGAACCTTGTCTCCGGCCGCACTTTGCTTCGCAGCCGTTATAGCGGTGCCTGGGCGCGCCTGCAAGCCCCGCCCGGAACATCGTGCCGTGTGAGCCGCCGATGGCGCCTGGTTCAGCCGGACAAAGCGCGGACTTTTATCGTCAGCAAGCCCTGCGGATCGGCGCTTTGACCAGCGGACAGGTGAAATTCGCCCGGCTCGAAAACCGGCTTAAGATCGCGTCCCGGAAAAGCGAGCGCCTCGGCGGGGAGCCTGAAACAAACGGTTCCGCTTTCCTCCGCGGCGAGGGCGATCTTGCCGACGCCCTTAAGTTCGAGAATGGGCCGCGCGACACTCGCCACGGGGTCTCGGGTAAAAAGGAAAATTGTCTCCTCTCCGGCCGCCGGGCCTTCGTTGGCAACATCGACCTCAATCATCAATTCGTCGGCGCGCTGAAATTCCAGCTTGTTCACGCGGAGATTTCTCAAGATGAAATGGCTGTAGCTTAAGCCGTGGCCGAATGGGAACAGAGGCTCAACGGGAATGTCGAGATATTTGCTGGTATAGGGATCGTCCGGCCTCGCGGGCCGGCCAGCCGGGCGCTCGGCAAAGAAAATTGGCACTTGGCCAATATCGCGGGGCCAAGTAACGGGAAGCCGCCCGGCGGGATTGAAGCTCCCGGTCAGCACATCGGCGATGGCATGGCCCGCCTCGACGCCCAGGAACCAAGTGGCAACCAAGGCCCGGGCCTTGCCCGCGATGGCGCCGATCATCAGGGGCCGCCCTGAGGAAATCAGAGCGACCACCGGCTTGCCAGTCTCGAAAATCGCATCGGCGAGCACGCTCTGGACACCGGGCAGACCCGGATTGGCCCGGCTCGCCGCTTCCCCGCTCATATGGGCGGCTTCGCCAAGACACAAAAGAATGAGATCGGCGTCTTGGCAAATCTCCCGCGCCGCGGCGATCCCCGATGTGTCATCCCCCGCGATGGTGACGCCTGCCGCAAAGACAATTTCGGCATCGGGCAGCGCCGCTTCGAGCCCTTCCCGGATCGTGACCGGATCGGAAGCGCTACCGGCCATCGCCCACGGTCCGAGCATCTCGGCCCTGGCATCGGCCAACGGACCGATGAGCGCAATTTTGCGCAAGTGCGGCGAAATCGGCAGGATTTGATCATTGGCGAGAAGGACAATCGATCGCCGCCCCGCCGCCCGCGCGAGATCGCGCCGGGCCGCGGTGACGCCTCGCGTGGGGGCGTCCGGCGAACCGCGCCGGTAGGGATCGTCGAAAAGGCCAAGATGCTCCTTCAGCGAAAGCACCCGGCGGACGGCCGCATCGATATGGTGAGTGGAAACAAGGCCGCGCGCGAGGGCCGCAGCCAGACCTTGACTATAGGCGCCGCTCATCATGTCGATATCGACGCCGGCCTGAAGCGCCGCCGCCGCCGCTTCGGTAAGGTCACCGGCAACGCCGTGGCAAAGCAATTCGGCGATCGCGTTATAATCGGCGACGATCACCCCCTCGAAGCCGGCCTCATGCCGCAGCCAGTCGCGCAACAAGGGGATGTGGGCCGTCATCGGAATGCCGGCGATGTCGTTGAAGGCCGGCATGACGACAGCGCAGCCCGCCGCCACCGCCGCCGCGAAGGGAGGCAAATAGACTTCGCGCAAAAGCCGGTCGGACACATCCGCCGAAGCATAGTCGCGCCCGGCCAGCGCCGCGCCATAGGCGCAAAGATGCTTGGCGGTGGCGGCAACGGCACTGGCCCCAGCCAAGCCTCCCGGTAAGCCAGCCCCTTGGAAACCACGGACCTTGGCAATGGCGAATTGCGCACCGACCCAGGGGTCTTCGCCGGGCCCCTCGGCGATCCGTCCCCACCGCGGGTCACGCGCAATATCGAGCATGGGCGCGAAGGTCAGACTAATGCCATCGGCGGCGGCCTCGGCCGCCGCCTCGCGGGCGCTCGCTTCCCACAGGATCGGATCGAAGGATGCCGCTTCCGCGAGCGGGATCGGAAAGATGGTTCGGTGACCATGCACAACATCAAAACCAAACAGAAGCGGTATGCCGAGCCTTGTTGTTTCCACCGCGATTTTTTGCATCGCATGGACCTCCCTGGCTCCCCAAAGGTTGAGGAGACTGCCAATACGCCCGGCGCCGATGTCATCGGCGGCTCCGCTTGCCAGGACCGGTCCGGTAACGGCATATCCAGCTGCCACCATGTTGAGCTGCCCAATCTTTTCCTCGAGGGTCATCGCCGCGAGGAGGGTGTCGATCCTATTCATCAGCGGGGCCCGGTCCTGCTAAAAGACTGTAAGCTTGTTATATCGAATGAATTTGTACGCGAAACCGGTTTCAGCGGTGATCCTGCTCTAAACCTCATGCTATCCTCCACGGAGAATCACCGGATCGAAGGGGAGTTGTTTTTATCCGCAGCGTTGCAGCCTGTCGTCATGAAAGCCTGGCAGTGGCCGATGCTCTAGGCGGCACAAAGGAAATGGAATCGCACATGGATGACGAGACCAAAAAGCCGTTCGGGAGCGCGGCGAGGGTTGTAGGGCGGGACGCGGAGCTCGCGCCGCAACTGTGGATGATGATCACCACTTTTTGGAATTCGCCAGGCCGCGACAAACTTCTCTTGCTCGGCGGCGCGGTC
>DATJLX010000270.1:0-9421 GCA_035509135.1 Methylocella sp. | reverse complement strand
AAGAATTCGAAGACGTTTGCACCCCGGTCACGGGCGAGAGCCAGCATTGCCCGCTGATTGGCGTCCACATTCCAGTCCCAGTACTCGGGGTTATTCGTATCATATTCGGCCGGATCCGGCCCCCACTTCTTCCAGAAGCCCCAAATGTAGTGGTAGGGATAGTCGCCGACCGAACTACACGGGGAGTAGGTGGCACCGCTGACTGGATTGCACGGCGAAATAAGCTCCACCGTGTCTTTATCGATTGTAGCGCCGCCCCCGCCGCCGCCAATGTTGTAACGGACGATGTTGATGCCCAAACCCGGCAATGGCTCCCCCTTCGGATCCTTCACAATCCCTGAGCCAAAAACTAGATCAGCAAGGTAGGAAGCTCCATAATCCCCCTTCGCTCCGCCATATTGATTGGCCCACCAGCAAAGAGAAGTTCCCCACCCGTCGAATGACGCCACACGCGTCTCGCCCGGATTTGGAGCGACCACGGCTGCAGGGGGAGGAGGGAGATTTGTGCTCAGCGCACAGGGAGATGAGCTCATCCCCGTGTTGGGAATCTGCGTGTCGGTTCCCCAGCTGTGGGTGCTTTCGTCGAAGACATTGCACCAGAGCTGTCCGTTGTCGTGAAAACCTTGGTGGAAGCAATAAAGTCTGCCATCGAAAACGATCGCCGCAGGGCTCGCTGACATTCCCGTGTTGGGAATTTGTATGTCAGGTCCATTCCAAACGCTTACGTTGAAAACGTATAACTGGCCTTGGTCGTTAGAGTTCTGATGGAAGACATAGAGATTGTTATTGTACACGACCGCCGAGGGTGAAGCGGACATCCCATGAGTGATGGGCACCGGCCGGTCTTGGTCCCAGCGGCTACCATCATATTTGTTGTACCACATCGTGCCATCCGGGTGACCACTCCCATCACGGCCCTGATGGAAGACATAAATTTGATTACCCCACACGACGGCCGAGGGTGAGTTGGTGAGAAAGGTGTTGGGCGCGGGTTGATTTGGCTCGATCCTCCAATTGATCCCGTCCGCGCTGCTGACCGCATAGAGGTGGCCATCCTCTCCAGCGCCTTGAAAGAAGCAATAGATCCGGTTGTTGAACACCACCGCGCTTGGCGAGTCCGTCACGTGGGCTCCGACGCCTAATGGGGGAAAATCACCTTGCCAGACCATGCCGTCATAGACGTTGCAGTAAAACTCACCACTTTTGGCGAAACCCTGATGGAAGCAGTAGATTTTTCCATTAAATTCGACAGCTGAGGGTGAAGCCGTCATGCCTGTATTCGGCGTCTGCACATCCCCCTGCCAAGCCTGATTTTCTATGGCGTTGCACCACAAGCGGCCGCTGTCGTGGAAGCCTTGATGGAATATAAGCAAGTTTGCCATGCGCATATCCCTTGCTAACGAGGATGATAGCGTGGAGGCTTGGGCGCGTTTGCCTTCGCAACCTCCCGTGACTGGGATTTAGCGGGTTTGGTGGCGCGTCGCTTTCGCATCCACGCATCCATTATCTGCCCAATTCATGACATTTCAATTCCGCTAAATGTTCAGAGAGCTGCGTTTTTGGATCAAACATCGGTGATCAAAAGCAACCTCATGGGCGGCGATCCTTATCGCGAGCACTGCCTTGCGCTCATCGAAAACTCAATTGGCCTCGTGACTGGCTCGGGAGACCGGCCCCCCATCACCCACACTGGCCTTCGTGGATTCTGCGCCTTAGGGTTTCTTAAATTTCAATACAAAGCGGTCGCTTTCGCCGATCGCCGCATATTTTTCGTGATCCTGGTCCTTCAGCCGGAAAGTGGGCGGCAAAGTCCACACACCTTCGGGATAGTCCTTGGTGTCCTTAGGGTTGGCGTTGACCTCGGATGAGCCGATCAATTTGAAGCCGGCTTTTTCAGCGAGAGCGATCGCATAGTCTTGCCGGACGTAACCGCTCTTGGCTTGCGGATCTTGCGGCTGATCGGACCTGCCGCGATGGTCTACGAGGCCCAATATTCCGCCCGGCTTCAAGGCCTTATAGAATGTCCGGAAGGCTGCCTCCGCGGTGCCAGCGCGCATCCAATCATGGATATTGCGGAAGGTCAGAACGAAATCGGCGCTGCCCGGCGGCGCGATTTCTTGATCGCCGCCGGAGAATGCAGTAACGGTGGTCTTGCCGTAAAGATCGGGACTTGCGGCGGCTTTCGCCTTCAGCGGCGCGATGTCCCGCTCGGCGTCGCCTGAAGCCGTATAATGGCCGCGATCCTTGAGATAGGGCGCCAGAATTTCGGCCCAATAGCCCGCCCGGCCCGGCACGATCTCGACCACATTCGAATCCGCCTTCACGCCGAAAAAGGTCAAAACTTCCAGGGGGTGCCGGTAGCGGTCCCGCGCCTTGTTGGCATCGCTCCTTTGCGGGCCATCGACGAGCGCTGCAAGAGCGGTATCCGCCGCTTGACCGGCGGCATGGAGGGAAGGGCCAATCCACAGCCCAAGGGCGAAGAGCGCGGCGGCCGCCGCCATGAATGGACGCGCGATCATCCATGGCCGCGCCTTTTTTGAATCGATGAACATGAGGCTCCTCCGTTTTGGAATTGGCCCGCTGTTTCGGGTCTATCGCACAAAACAGCCGGGCGAGGGAGCCTCATTTGACGGATTTTGTTGCTCGGTGAGCCAAGCGGAAACCTCCAGCATCTTGGCAGAACCCTGGATCCTACGCAGCGAACCGTTCCATCCGATCAGCAAGGTGGACCGCCTCGGGCGCATTCGGCCACGCCGTTGCAATATCGCGTTTCAATTTCTTCGCCGATTATGGCGTGCCGTGGCAAAATTGCCGCGGTTTGGCTCAACGATTCGTAAAAAGAAGGAACCTCATTGCCGCATGCCGAAGGCGACCTCGATCGCAAAGGAATGCAGTACGCCGTGCGGTGGCGGCGGAAAGGGAGCGGCCCGGCCGACGAGGGCTAGGCTTTCGGCATCGAGTTCGGCATCCCCGCTCGAGCGGAGAAGGACAACCGACGCGACGCCCCCGGATGGATCGAGGACAAAGCCGATTGCGGCAATGCCCTTGGCACCGCGCCGCAAGGCGGGTTCGGGATAATGCTTCGCCCGCTCCAGCATTCCCCCGATCAACAAACGGTAGCCCATCGCCGCGCCGCCGTGTTTGGCCGGTAAGGGCACGGCGGCGGCGCGAAAACGATCCGGCCCGGACTCCAAGGGCAAAGTTTGCCGGGCCATGGCGGGCACGAGCGGCGACGCTTGGCTTTTCCGGCGTTCTGCCTCTGCGCCGATCCCTGTCCGGCCATTCGGCCCGTTTGGCGTGACCGCAGGCAGAGCAGGGAACGTTTCATTCCCCCCTGCCGCTTGCGCCCGCTTCTCGGCCGGTGCGTGTTCCATTACCACTTCGACGGGGATTTCCCGGATCATCGAAGGCGGAATAGGGCATGGGTTACGGGGCAGAAAGGCAAGGAGAAGACCTCCATGACCGAGCAGAGAGAGGGCGGCTGCCACGGCCGCGAAACGGCGGGAGGAGCGGGCCAGGAAGACCGGCCGCGGCGGCCGCGCCTCGCAAATTGGGCCGCCGCCCGCCGCCACAGGCGCCCGGCTCGTCGCCGCTATGCTCATGTTCAAGGTCCGGGCTCGAAGGCAAGACCCACGCCCCCTGTCAGGGGCAGTGGATTATAGCCTGCCGAGCCTTGCGCGAACCTTGGCAAAAATAGCCCGGAACATTTCTTCCGTGAGCACGCCGGTATTGGTGTTGTAACGGGAGCAGTGATAGCTATCGACGAGCACGACCGTCCGTGCGCTTGCCTGAGCGCCCGCCGCCTCGACGGATGACGGCGGGGCGGCAAGGACATGTTCGGCCCCATGCGCGAAGGGAAATCCCGCGAGCCTCAGGCCGAAGGCGCGGACAACTGACTCATGGGCAACCCGGCCAAGCGCCACGATGATGCAAAGCGCCGGCATGGCCGCGATGGTTTTTTCAAGAAAGGGGCGGCAGTTTTGGATTTCGGATGCTGCCGGCTTGTTTTGAGGCGGGACGCAGCGCACCGCATTGGTGATCGCGCTGGCGACAAGCTGCAAGCCATCATCGCTCCGCGCGCCATAGGTGCCATCCGCAAAACCATATTCAATCAATGTCTTATAAAGAAGGTTACCGGCGAAATCGCCAGTAAACGGGCGCCCCGTGCGGTTGGCGCCGCGCAGGCCGGGCGCAAGACCAACCACGAGGAGTTGCGCTTCAAGCGGCCCGAAAACCGGAACCGGCGCGTTGTGCCAGTCCGGCTCCATCGCCCTTTGCGAATTGCGAAAATCCGCAAGGCGCGGGCAGAATCCGCAATTGGGATCAGGCTCGGGGAGCATCCGGCGTTGCCGGGACGCCGGTATCATGGATTTTTCGATTGCCCCAATGGCTGGCACGCGCCATGCGCTTAAGGGCGATCGTCGGTCAGGGCTGGATCGAAATTGCCAGCCGGCACCGGGCGGCGTTCCTGAACTTTTTGCGGACGATCGATCCGATCGCCAGGGTCGCGGCCGATTTTCTGGGCAAGATGCACAATGTCGATGAATTCATCGGCTTGCCGGCGCAGTTCATCGGCCACCATGGCGGGCTGGGTTGCATTCGTGGAAACCACGGATACGCGGACACCTTTGCGCTGCACCGCTTCGACCAAGGAGCGGAAATCGCCGTCGCCAGAAAAAAGGACGAGATGATCAATGTGATCGGCCATTTCCATGGCGTCCACGGCAAGCTCGATATCCATATTGCCCTTAACTTTGCGCCGGCCAAGCGAATCCACGAACTCCTTCGTCGGCTTGGTCACCACGGCAAAGCCGTTGTAATCGAGCCAATCAACGAGCGGCCTGATCGAGGAATATTCTTGATCCTCCACCAAGGCGGTGTAATAAAATGCCCGTATTAATTTCCCTCTGCTTTGAAATTCCTTGAGCAGCCGCTTATAGTCAATATCAAAACCCAGCGACTTCGCGGTCGCATATAAGTTCGCACCATCTATGAAGAGTGCAATTCGCTCCTGATCAGCCATAACCTTGTCTCTTGCGGTTCTCTTGTGATGATCTTCGTCATTATTTATCTAGTGAGGAGCGAACGCAACAACTCCCAAACCAGCAACCCTGCAGTCGGCGCATAAATCCACTACCAAGAATATGGAAGTTCCTATATGTCGGTCCGCCCATCCCTTGAGTCAAGGGGCCACATTTTATGCTTACTATGCTTAGGTCGAGTATCAAAGTGATTTTATTAAGGCGGAAGCTTGCCGCGGCTGGATATCCAGATCCTTTGTGCCGCTTGTCTGCCTCTTGGCCTTCCGCGTGGCGCTGAGTTCCAGCCCCTCTTTTAAGGGGTTGCCAAGGCAAATCTAACAAATATAGAGTAAATTTAATCCAAAAACGTCTCGTTCACAAGGAGCACGCACGGCATGGCCCGAGTCACGGTTGAAGACTGCATCGACAAAGTCGAAAATCGCTTCGAACTCGTTCTCATCGCCAGTCACCGAGCGCGGATGATCGCTGCCGGGGCGCCGATCACGGTCGATCGCGACAATGATAAAAATCCCGTGATCGCTCTGCGCGAGATCGCCGAATCCTCCCTGGCGCCCGACGATCTCAAGGAAGATTTCATTCAGTCCCTGCAAAAGCACGTCGAGGTCGACGAACCGGAGGCCGATGCCGTTCCGGCGCTCTCCTCGGCGCCCGAGGGTGTGCAGGCAGAGGCCATGGGGGATATGCAGTTCGACAGGATGACCGAGGAGGATCTCTTACGGGGCCTCGAAGGCCTCGTGCCGCCGGCCGACACGGAAGATGACGGGGATTGACGGGACACCTCTGACCGCTGGCCTTGCCATTTGCCTTTCGCGATCGGCAGGCCCGCGATCTGAATTAAGGGCTGTAAGTTAGTTCAACGGTTTGCTCCTGGATTTGACGGACCCCAATTGGCGTCGCCCCTTACCGCGTAGGGAACAATTTTGCTCCCGGCCGGCTCCAGCGCCGGTCGGATTTGACGCCCCTCTTCAGCTCTCTAAATATAAATTTTAAAACCGGTCGAAACGCATCAAAGACAAGCAAAACGCCGCCAGCCAAGGAAGACTGCACGACGGCCGCGCGCAAGCGGGGCGGCGGCAGGGCCGTATAATTTCCGGAAAGTTGCGAGGTTTTCGGATAAGATCTTGCGGCAAAACAAGCAATTAGAGCATGATCCAGAACCAGATCGTTCTCCCGAACATGGTCTCAATGAAAAGTGCAAACTTTTTGGATCAGATCATGTGACAAAAGCAAAGAGGGAGGGACACCCTGAGCAAATCAGCTTGAAGCGATCAGGGTTGAGAGCCTCCGGACATGGGCCGGCACAATTATGATGCGGCAATACGAACTTGTCGACCGGGTGCGGCGCTATAATCCGCAAGCCGACGAAGGCTCGCTCAATCGTGCCTATGTCTATGCCATGAAGGCGCATGGGGCGCAAAAACGCGCGTCGGGCGATCCCTTTTTTTCGCATCCCCTTGAAGTCGCGGCGATTCTTACTGACATGAAGCTCGATGATGCGACGATCGTCGCGGCTGTCTTGCACGACACGATCGAGGATACCGATTCGACGCGGGAGGAGATCGACAAACTCTTCGGCAGCGACATTGGCCGGCTTGTCGACGGACTGACCAAGCTCAAGCGCCTTGATCTTGTCTCGAAGCGTGCCGCGCAAGCGGAAAATTTCCGCAAGCTCCTCCTCGCCGTGGCCGAGGATGTTCGTGTTCTTCTCGTCAAGCTCGCCGACCGTCTACACAACATGCGGACCTTGCATTTCATGGATCCGGACAAGCGGGCGCGGATCGCCGAGGAGACCCTCGATATCTATGCGCCGCTCGCCGGCCGCATGGGCATGCAGAGGATGCGCGACGAGCTTGAGGATTTGGCCTTTCGGCATCTCATGCCGGATGCCTATGCGATGATCGCCGCAAGGCTTGATGATCTGCGCCAGAAGAACGGGAAAATCATCGCCACGATCGAGCGGGAGCTGACCGCCGAACTTGCCGCAAGGGGCATCCACGCCAAGGTGGAAGGACGGCAAAAGCAGCCCTATTCGGTGTGGCGCAAGATGGAGCGGAAATCGATCGCTTTCGAACAGCTCTCCGACATTTTCGGTTTCCGGGTTGTCGTCGAAAATGTCGAGGATTGCTATCGCGTCATCGGCGTGGTGCATACCAAATGGGCCGTCGTTCCGGGCCGTTTCAAGGATTACATCTCGACGCCGAAGCAAAACGATTATCAGTCGGTCCATACCACCGTCGTCGGGCCTGGCCGGCAGCGGGCCGAACTCCAGGTGCGCACGGCACTGATGCATGACATTGCCCGCAACGGCATTGCCGCGCACGCCCTTTACAAGGATGGCCGCTTCACCAGCAAGGAGAGCCTGACGAGCGAGAGCCGGTCCTACCAATGGTTGCGCCGAACCGTCGCGCTGCTCGCGGAGGGCGCCACGCCCGAGGAATTTCTGGAGCATACCAAGCTTGAGCTCTTTCATGACCAGGTTTTCTGTTTCACGCCGAATGGCCGGTTGATCGCCCTGCCGCGCGGCGCGACACCCGTTGATTTCGCCTATGCGGTTCATACCGACGTTGGCAATTCCGCCGTCGGAGCCAAGATCAACGGCCGCCTTGCGCCGCTTCTGTCCGAATTGCAAAATGGCGACGAGGTCGAGATCGCCTGCGCGGAAGGCCAGACGCCGCCCGCCGTTTGGGAAGGCCTCGTCATGACGGGCAAGGCGCGCTCGGCGATCCGGCGGGCGACCCGCGATGCGGTACGGGCGCAATATGCGGCGCTCGGCCGGCAGATCGTCACCCGCGCTTTCGAGCGGGCCGGCAAGGCTTTTACGGAAGACAAGCTGAAAAGCGCCTTACCAAGGCTCGCGCGGACGACGATCGAGGAGGCGCTGGCCGCCGTCGGCCGCGGTGAAATGTTTTCTGGCGATGTCGTCAGGGCGGTCTATCCGGAATTCATGGACGAGCGCAAGGCGATGGTCCCGCGTCCGCGCGGCGAGGCCGGCTGGTTCGGCATGAAGAAAGCCACAAGTCTGGTCTTCAAATTTCCCGCCGGCGAGCCCGACCCGCATTCCATCCCCATTTCCGGCTTAAATGGCGATGTGCCGGTCCGCTTCGCGCCGAACGGCGGCGCGGTTCCAGGCGACCGGATCGTCGGCATTCTCACCCCTGGCGAGGGCATCACCATCTATCCCATCCAATCGCCCGATCTCACCGCCTTCGACGAAGAGCCGGAACGCTGGCTCGATGTGCGCTGGGATATCGAGGAGAGCCGCCATGAGCTGTTCCCGGCACAGATCCGCATCACCGCGATCAACGAGCCGGGCACCCTGGGTGCGATCGCAACCGTGATCGGCGATCACGCGGCCAATATCGACAATATCGTGATCAAGCCTGTCTCGGCCGATTTCCGCGAAATGACGATTGATATCGAGGTCAATGATTTGAAGCATTTGAACACGATCATCTCGCATTTGCGGGCGCGCCCGGTGGTCAGCAAGGTCGAGAGGGTGAACGGCTAGATCGAGGCAAGCATCTACTTTATCGCCCAAAAGGGTTTGATTGCTTTTACTTGAATTCCATGTTCCCCTCTATGTTCCTGGATATCATATTAAGCCGGGGAAACGGCTATGACGGAAGCAAAAAATCTAAAACTATTTTCCGCATATAAGATTCTACTACAAAATCCGCCGCACCCTGACAGCCTTCAGGCCTATTTGATCGAGAGCACCGCCCCAGACAATATAGATGACATAATCGTTGATAATTCAAAAGATAATATAAAATATAAGGATATATTAAAACCGATAAGTGTGGATGACGACGGCGGCGTTATCGACGAAATTGCGGATACGTTAAGCAGTTCAAAAAACCCAGCACTTGTTATTAGCGTGCATGGATTCAACAACCCGCGCGACGTTATATTGCCTGGGTTCTGGGATTCATTTAAAAATGTACATAATGATAAATATATAAGCAATAGAGATATTGTATGCATAGGTTACCGTTGGCCTTCGGAAGCGATATTTTCTCCCAGGCATACGATATTCGACGCATCTCCAAAGTTTCTAACAATTTTATTCGCAGTCGGATGCATTTTCTTGTTTTTGCTTAGTGCTGTATTGATAGCGGCCTGGTACGAGCATTATAGAGGCGCAATCGAGCATGAAGCGACTCTATTTATTGGAATTGCGGACCCTCTCCTTGCAATTCTGGTCACGTTAAGTTTCGTGGCCATTCCACTTACGCTATTTCTCTTACGGGTTGCTGTTTACTTTCGAGATGGATACAGGGCAACCTCGTTTGGGATCCCGGATTTGGTCGAGATCATCCGGCAAATCGACAAAAAATTGGAGGAGCGGCAAAACCGCTGGTTCTCCTGGATGGGCACGC
>DATJLX010000269.1:0-18685 GCA_035509135.1 Methylocella sp. | reverse complement strand
GCCAATTTCGCCCGCCTCAATTTGCATGCCGACGTCGTCGTTGCCGACATCGTGAGCCTGAAAGCCCCGCCCTTCGATGCGGTTCTCGTCGATGCCCCCTGTCTTGCCACGGGGACGATCCGGCGTCACCCGGATATCGCCTGGATCAAAAAACCGCGCGATATAGCAGCGCTGACCGTCCTTCAGGCGCGCCTCCTCGACAAAGCCATCGAACTTGTGAAACCCGGTGGAATGATCGTCTATTGCACTTGTTCGATCGAGCCTGAAGAAAACGAACTGCAAATTTCAGCTCTTCTTCGCCGCGATCCTGGCGTGATCCGTGTTCCGATTGCCCCGGACGAGGTTGGCGGTTTGCCCGAGCTCCTGAACGAAAGCGGCGAATTGCGGACATTGCCCTTGCATCTCCGGGCGGCCGAGCCCCGGCTTTCCGGCCTCGATGGTTTCTTCGCCGCTCGTTTGTTGCGCCGTGGTTAATAAACCCTATAGGAATTTAAATGATAACTCTCAGCTCCCGGCTTGGAACGCCGGGGCCCGGCGCTTGGGCGCCGTCAAAAATTCCTGCGGGCCGCATGGCGTTATCTTCGCTTGCCGCCTGACACAATGAAGGAGTTGAGTCCCTGGCCGGCGCGACATTCAAGGACCGGTTGCGCATTGTGGGTCTCCTTGCCGCCCGCGCCGGAGCGGCTTTGCGGAGCGGCCTCGGCGCGCCGCGGCGGGCCGCGATCGGGCTGGGACGGCGGCCTCCTGAAAGACTTTTGATCGCCCCGCAAGATATCAGGACCAGCGATCCGACCCTCGCAGCGGACATTTACGCCGGTTATTTTGCGTTCGGCGGGAAAATCGTCAACGCGCATGGCCGCTCGCCGTTCGAGCTTGAGCCGGTCTCCCCGGCATGGGCTCGGGCGCTTGCCTGCTTTGGCTGGCTCCGTCATCTGCGGGCCGCCGACACGGCCATGGCGCGCGCCAATGCACGCGCCTTGGTCGATGATTTTTTGAGCCTGGCCGGAACCCCAAGCTCCATTCCGGCATGGGAGCCCGAGGTCGCGGCACGGCGCATGCTCTCCTTTCTGTCGCAGTCCCCGGTGATCCTCGATGGCGCCGACCGTCCCTTCTATCGCCGGTTCATGAAGGGCCTTGCCCGCACCCAGCTTTTCCTGGAGCGGAAAATCGCCGGAGGGCTTGACGGCGAACCGCGTCTGCTTGCCGCGATCGCCCTCGCCGAATTCGGCCTTTGCGCGGAAGGCACCCGCAATCTCACTCGGAAAGGCACAAAACTGCTCATCGAGGAACTCGACCGTCAAATTCTTCCGGATGGCGGCCACATCAGCCGCAATCCGGAAATTTTGCTCGAATTGCTCCCTGACTTGCTCCCCTTGCGGCAGGCCTATGCGGCGCGCGGGCTGCACCCTCCCATGCAACTCCTCAACGCGATCGATCGCATGCTGCCGATGCTGAGGCTGTTCCGGCACGGCGACGGCACCCTCGCCTTATTCAACGGCATGGGCGTGACACCGCCCGAATTGCTGGCCACGATTCTCGCCTATGATGACGTGCGGGCGCAGGCCCTCGCCAGCGCCAGGCAATCGGGCTATCAGCGGCTCCAGGCCGACGATTCCATTGTCTTGATCGATACTGGCCGCCCGCCGCCGCAAATTTTTTCCAGCCGCGCGCATGCGGGATGTTCGTCCTTCGAATTTTCGGTGGGCGCGCAGCGTCTCATCATCAATTGCGGCGCGCCTGATGCCAATCGCATGGCGGCTCGCGAGGCGGCCAGGATGACGGCGGCGCATTCGACACTCGTCATCGACGATACCTCCTCGTGCCGCTTTGCATCCCATGCGGGTTTGCGGAAATGGCTCGGCGACCAGATCGTCTCGGGCCCGGACAAGATTGATGTCGAGCGCCACGACGAGCCCTTGGGAACATTGGTGGCTCTCGCGCATAATGGCTATGAGGCGCGATTTGGCTTGATCCACGAGCGCCGCATTCTGTTGAGCAGGGACGGCAAGACGCTCGACGGAACCGATCGCCTGCGCGCCGCCGAGGCCGGGGAGAAGGCTGGCGAAGCCGCCGAAGCCCGTCCCTTCGTGCTGCGTTTCCATATCCATCCGAATGTGCGCCTGAAGCGCGTGCGCGAGGGCCGTTCCGTGCTTTGCATCTTGCCAAATGAGCAACGCTGGCTCTTTGAAACATCGGCGAGTCAGGCCAACATCGAGGAAAGTATTTTTTTCGCGGCGCCGGATGGGCCGCGCAGCTGCGCCCAGATCACGGTTCACGGGGAAACCAGCCCCGGCATGGATGTGCTGTGGACCTTTCGCCATATCGAGCGAAAGGCGCCGCGCGACCAAGGATGAGGGACGGTATATCGGATCACCGCTTACATTGCGAAGATCCGGCGTAGGTGCCAAAGTGCCTTTAATATGATCCCAAACCTCCTCTCAATCGCGGGTTTCGACCCAAGCGGTGGCGCCGGCGCCGCCGCCGATCTCAAGACCTTCGCCGCGCTTCGCTGCAACGGCATGGCCGTCATCACGGCCTTGACCGCCCAGAATACGCAAGGTGTCAGAGCCCTGCATGTGCCGCCCGCGGATTTCACCGGCGCCCAGATCGATGCGATTTTTGAGGAAATTGAGATCGCGGCCGTCAAGATCGGGATGCTGGGCTGCGGCGCCATTGCCGAAGAGGTTGCCGAACGGCTCGCGCGTTATAAGCCCCGCTTCGTCGTCCTTGATCCAGTCCTCGCGGCGACAAGCGGGGATGCGCTTTCCACATCGGACACTGCGCAAGGCATTGTCCGCCATCTGTTTCCGCTCGCGACGCTTGTCACCCCCAACATTTCCGAAGCGGCGCGCCTTTCGGGCCATGTGATCGCGGCGGATCCTGAAGGCATGCGCCGCGCTGCCGGCCTGCTGCACGCGCGGGGCGCCAAAGCGGTCCTGATCAAGGGCGGCCATGCAGCCGGAGCGGCGGCCGATGATCTTTTCTTCGATGGTGGCTCCTTCCGCCTGTTCTCTGCGCCCCGCATCGCCACCCGCAACACGCATGGCACCGGCTGCACTCTATCCGCGGCAATCGCCGCTTTTCTCGCGCAAGGCCAGGCGCTTGGCGAGGCTATCAGCGCGGCGAAAACCTATCTCTCCGGCGCACTGGCTGCGGCCGATGCGCTGAGCGCTGGCCACGGCCCTGGGCCGGTCCATCATTTTTATGAATTTTGGCCGCATTAGCGAAGAATTCGGGCGTTCGGGCCAAAACTGCTCTTCATTCCCAGCGTTGCCGGCAAGCGGCAGATAATTGGTTCCCAAACCGCTTGGTTTCCTATATGGGATGCTGCAACCGCGAAGAGGCCGCCCCATATTGGGGCTCTCTGGCATTTCTCACAAAAAAGCGTCGCCTGAGTGGTGTACGGTCCGTGGACCGTCTGGACGCGGCAAATTTGATTCTAAGGTCTCACGATGAAGCTTCGCAATATCGCGATTATCGCGCATGTCGACCATGGCAAGACGACGCTCGTCGACCGTCTCCTCCAGCAATCCGGCGCCTTCCGCGAGAATCAGCGGGTGGCCGAGCGGGTCATGGATTCGAACGATCTCGAAAAGGAGCGCGGGATCACGATCATGGCCAAGGTCACGTCGATCGCCTGGAAGGATACGCGAATCAACATCGTCGATACGCCGGGCCATGCCGATTTCGGCGGCGAGGTGGAACGCATCCTCTCGATGGTCGATGGCGCCATCGTTCTGGTGGATGCCTCCGAGGGGCCAATGCCGCAAACCAAATTCGTCGTCGGCAAGGCGCTGAAAATTGGCCTGAGGCCAATCGTCGCGGTCAACAAGGTCGACAAGCCGGATGCCCGGGTGAGCGAGGTCGTGAACGAAGTGTTCGATCTTTTCGCGGCGCTCGATGCGACCGACGAACAACTCGATTTTCCGATTCTCTACGGTTCGGCCAAGCAAGGCTGGATGGCCGATAGCGTGGAGGGTCCGCAAGAGGGCATGGCACCGCTGTTTGATCTTGTCCTGAAGCATGTTCCGCCACCGGCCACGGCGGAGGGCGGGTTTCGCATGCTCGGCACCTTGCTCGAGGCCAACCCCTATCTTGGCCGCCTTGTCACGGGGCGGATTTTCGCGGGCTCGGTGAAGCCCAATCAGAGCGTCAAGGTTTTGGACCGCAAGAGCAATGTGGTCGAACAGGGGCGGGTTTCCAAAATCCTGGCGTTCCGGGGAATCGAGCGCACGCCGATCGAAGAGGCCGAAGCCGGCGATATCGTCGCCATTGCCGGGCTCGAACAATTCAACGTTGCCGATACGTTATGTGTGCCGGAAGTGGCGGAGCCCTTGCAGGCACAGCCGATTGATCCGCCGACCTTGTCGATGACCTTCCTTGTGAATGATTCACCGCTCGCCGGCACCGAGGGCGATAAGGTCACAAGCCGCGTCATCCGTGCCAGGCTCTACAAGGAGGCGGAAGGCAATGTCGCCCTGCGGGTCGAGGATTCTCCCGGGGCGGACGCTTATGTCGTCTCGGGGCGCGGGGAATTGCAGCTTGCGATCCTGATCGAGACCATGCGCCGCGAAGGGTTCGAGCTCGGGGTGTCGCGGCCAAAAGTGGTCTTCCAAAAAGACGCGGCCACCAACAAGCTCCTCGAACCCATCGAGGAAGTGGTGATCGACGTCGATGAGGAACATTCCGGCATCGTCGTGCAAAAAATGGCCGAGCGCAAGGCCGAGATGATCGAGATGCGGCCGTCCGGCGGCGGCAGACTGCGCCTCGTGTTTCATGCACCGACGCGCGGGCTCATCGGCTATCAGGGTGAGCTTTTGACCGACACGCGCGGCACCGCGATCATGAACCGCCTGTTTCACGCCTATGCGCCGTGGAAGGGCGAGATCGCTGGGCGGCGCAACGGGGTTTTGATTTCCAACGACAATGGCGAATCGGTCGCTTATGCGATGTGGAAACTCGAGGACCGCGGCCCGATGATGATCGAGCCTGGCTGCAAGGTCTATCGCGGCATGATCGTCGGCGAACACACCCGCGAGAATGACCTCGAGATCAATGTCTTGAAGGGCAAGCAGCTCACCAATATCCGTGCCGCCGGCAAGGACGAGGCGGTTCGTCTGACACCGCCGATCAAGATGACGCTTGAAAAGGCGCTCGCTTATATCGAGGATGACGAGCTTGTGGAAGTCACGCCGAAATCGATCAGGCTGCGCAAGGCCCTGCTTGACCCCAATGAGCGCAAGCGCGCGTTCCGGGCCAAGGAAAGCGCCTGACTGCATTGCCGAGCCACAGTCGATCCCGCGTTGATCTTGTCACGATTCTCTTTTGCTGTAATTCTACAAGATCCGTCTGGGAGACGGATCTGCCCGAAAGTGCGGTTCCATACGCGGTTTCATACGAAGAATGCAGGGACCGTCTCGGGGAAGCACCGAGGAGTGTGTGCAATGAAAATCAACGCGTGGAAGATCTATGTCACGTCGAGTATCTTAAGTGCCGGCTTGCTGCTCGGAGCTCACTTGGCCATCGCGGAAAATACCGGCATCGTAAAGCTTCCGCAGGATATTACTTTCAAAGAGACACCGGCGGGTGTTCAAATTTCCGTCCTCTATGGTGACCCGGCGAAACCTGGCCTTTACGTTATGCGCCTCAAACTCCCCGCCGGAACCAAGGTCATGCCTCACACCCATCCCGAAGAGGTGCGCACACTGACCGTCTTATCGGGCACTCTATATTTCGGGCTGGGCGACCAATTTGATGAAAGCAAGCTCACGCCCTATCCGGCTGGAACGTTTTTTTCCGAGCTTCCGACTGTCCCGCATTTCGTCGCGGCGAAGGACGGCGAAGTGATTTTTCAAGCAACAGGCATCGGACCCAGTGCGATGATTCCTGAGCACCATGCGCCGTAATAAGGCGCCGCTTCGACACCCACCAGCCGCGCGGCAGCCTTTCAGGACCATGCTTCGGTTTTTTTGACAAGGGTTGCCGCGGTGACGCAGCAGAGCGCGAAAAAAGTCATCGCCGCATTGATGGCATGCGCGGTTTCCCACTGAAGCCGCAGGGCGTCCCAATCGTCCGGGATGACGGTCCAATCATTGGTCAATTGGTTGATGGGATAAATCCGGGTCAGAAAGATCGATAAAGCAAGGCCGATACAAAACGCGGCGGCGCAGGCCAGATAATAGCTCGCGCCTTGCCCGCGCAACAGGATCGCAAGCGAGGCATTGGCTGCAAGAGAGCCAATCAGCACAAGCCCAAAAAGAGACCAGCCGCGATAGAGGCTTTGCGCCAGAAAATAATCCTCTTCCATGAGGCTCATTTTGTTTGGAAGAGAGAAAAGATGGGCTCCGGCCGGGACAAGGGCAATCGCCGTCAGGATAATGGCGAGCCCCGCGATGATGCGCGTCCTCATGGTTGGCTCCTTCTTCAAGCTGCCGCCTGCCGCCTCAACTCGTCGTAATCGCCGGCAAAATGTGTGCGAACCAAGGCGGCGATCAATCGCGGAAAATCATCACTTCCAGCAAGCGCGCGGAGCGTTTGGGTGCTATCGGCGAGCTTCAACCGCCTGGCCGTATCAAGCGCGATGGCGTCGGCGAAAGGATAGAGCTCCGGCCAGGCAATCTGTGTCTCACGACAGAAGATATCGGCGCCGACAGGACCGATCCCCTTGAACTCTTGGATGAGTCGATGCTCTTCCTGCGCATCGCGGCCGGCTCTTTCGCGCAAACGGCGCAAATCGCCGCCATAGTGGTCGAGCAGAAAGGCTGAATCTTCGCCGAGCTTTGTCGATGTGCTCTCATCATAGCGCGCATAGCCCGCGGCATTCAGCACTTGCGTGCGCTCTTGCCAGGTGCTGGCCGCCATCTTGCGCGCCGATGTCCAACCCTGCCGCGTCAGGGCCATGGCGGCCGCGACGGCCGTTCCGGCACGGATCCGGGTGGAAAACAAAATCGTCGCGCAAAGCCACCTGAACAAAACCGAGGGCGTGTTGCGCGCGATATTGATGGCGAGTTCGTCACAATAGGTGCGCCCGTGCGTTGCCAAAAGCGCGGCCACCATTCGTTGTCTCTCACCGCGATGCAGAGGAGCCACCAGCCCATACTCCGCTTCGTGCCCATTGCGATAAGGATAACCATGAGCTCGCGGCTTCGTTCCTCCGGGAGCTGGAGTTCGCGGCCACCAGCGGCCCTGCCGGACTCGCCATGCCGCTAACGCAGCAGCAGCAATAGGCCGATCGCCGCGATGAACCAGAGCGCGATATGACCGAGGCGGGCGCCCCGCGCCTGCGCCTCGCCGATTTTCTGCATCGCCGATTCGGATAACTCAAAACCGTTTTCGGCCATGCCTTCGAGCTGGTTCACGATATTCTCGCCGCGCAGAAGCACCAAGGGCAAATTCGAGGCGAAGCGCGCGAGCGTTGAGGCGGCGCGGCCGGCATCCTGCAATTTTCCCAAAGGCCCGAGGTTCTGCTCGATCCAGGCGCCGACCACCGGTTCCGACGTTGTCCAAACATCGAGTTTCGGGTCGAGCGTGCGGGCCACGCCTTCGACGACGACCATGGTCTTTTGCAAAAGCACAAGTTCGATTCTTGTCTTCATATCAAAGAGGCCGGTTATCTCGAACAGGAGTGTCAAGAGCTTGGCCATGGAAATCTGATCGGCGGTGCGGGAATGAATCGGCTCGCCGATCGCCCGGATCGCCTGCGCGAAATCCTCGACCTTGTGCACACGCGGCACATAACCCGCCTCGAAGTGGACCTCCGCCACGCGCCGGTAATCGCGTTTGATGAAACCATAGAGAATTTCCGCGAGAAAGCGGCGCTCGTTGAAACCAAGGCGCCCCATGATGCCGAAATCCACCGCGGCAAGGCGCCCCTGCGGATCAACGAACAAATTCCCCTGGTGCATGTCGGCATGGAAAAACCCGTCCCGCATCGCGGTGCGCAGGAAGGATTGAACGACATTGCGGCCAAGGTCCTGCAAATTATAGCCCTTGGCGGCGAGACCCTTGACGTCGGATAAGGGGATTCCATCAATCCATTCGAGTGTCAGCACCTCCTTCGCGGTCCGGTCCCAATCGATTCGCGGGATCCGCAAATCCGGATCCTTGGCGACGTTCTCGGCGAATTCCGAGGCAGCGGCGGCTTCCAGCCGGAAATCCATCTCCATCTTGACGGTGCGGGCGAGCGTATCGACGACTTCGATGAGCTTCAGGCGGCGGGCATCGCTAATCCAGCGTTCGGCCATGCGGGCCGCGAAATACATATCGCCGAGGTCGCGTTTGAAAAGCCGCTCGACACCCGGCCGCAGCACCTTGACGGCGACATCGCGTTCGCCTTCGGCGTCTTTCACACGGGCCCGATGGACTTGTGCAATGGAAGCAGCCGCGACCGGCTCGCCAAAACTCACAAAAATGCGGCCGAGCGATTCGCCGAAGGCCGCCTCGATCGTCGCGATCGCGACCGCGCGCGGAAACGGCTCCATCCGGTCTTGCAGACGTTCGAGCTGCTTGACGACCTGGCCGCCGACGACATCCGGCCGCGTCGCCAAAAATTGGCCGAGCTTGACATAGGACGGCCCGAGCCGGCTGATCGCGCCCGGCAGATTGGCAAGGCCGCCCGCTCTTTTGCCAGTGCCCTTGGCCCCGGCCATATCCCGCGCGGCCAGGAGCTTTGCCAAGGCAAGCGGAACACGGCCAGCGGGGGGAAGGATCGCGGGATCGAGGTCGCTGAATACACCGGCGCGCGCCAGCACGAATCCCGCGCGCGCAAGGCGGAGAAGGGAGCCAAAGGATAAACGCACAATCGCCGCCTGTCCTAGATGTGAGCTTTCAACAGCTTGACCATCCATTCCGGATCACGCCGGAAGCCCGGTTGCAGGGAGTGGGGGCGGCAACAGCCCACCCCAGGTTTGAAACTCATGCCTAAAGCTTCCAGCCCGAGTGAATGGCGACGACCCCGCCCGAGAGCCGTGTGAACGAGGCTTGCTCGAAACCGGCCCGCGCGATCTTGTCCCGGAAACATTCGGCGTCCGGAAAGCGTGCGATTGACTCGACAAGATAGCGATAAGGCTCCGCATCGCCCGCGACGAGACGGCCGAGAAGAGGAATGCAGCGAAATGAATAGGCTTCGTAAAGGCGGTCGAACACGGGCACGTTCACATGCGAAAATTCAAGGCAGATGAATTTGCCGCCGCGCCGCAGAACCCGGTGCGCCTCGGCGAGCGCCTTGTCGACGCGCGGGACATTGCGGATGCCGAAGGCGATCGTATAGCAGTCGAAACTATTCGCGGCGAAGGGCAGGTCCTCGGCGTTCGCCCGGACAAAGTCGAGTGTCGAATCAAACCGCCGCTTGGCGGCGCGCCGGCGTCCCTCCTCCAGCATTCCCGCATTGATATCGAGCACGACGACCTCGGTTGAGCCGGAACCCGCGTCCGCCACCCGAAAAGCGATATCGCCCGTGCCACCGGCGACATCGAGGTGGCGGAACCGGGTTTTCCTCGATGGCCTGACTTTAGCGGTGAAAATATCCTTCCAGATCCGGTGGAGGCCGCCCGACATGAGATCGTTCATGAGGTCGTAGCGCGAAGCGACCTTGTGAAAAACATCGTCCACGCGCGCCTGCTTGTCTTGCAGCGGCACGCGGGTAAAACCGAAATGTGTGTCTTCAGCCATGGGTCAGTGGTGCTCGCGCGGGTCCATCGATGGACATCGGAGGGAAGGGATCGATGGTTGCGAAACATAGCGCGAGCCGCGCGTCAAGGCTATCGGCGGCGACCCGCGCAATAAGCCGCGCCCCATGGCGAACAGGTTTCATGCGTGACACCAACGCTGGCCCCGCCCGCGGATAAGACCGAGATAGAGAAGGAGCATCGCCGCGATGGAGAAGAAAAATCCACTTGGCGAGATGATATCCATGCCAAGGCCAGCGATCGGCGGGCCGAGGAGCATGCCGAGCGAGTAAAGCATGACAAAGGCTGCGTTGGCGCTTGCCAAGTCCGGCCCGCAATAACGCGAGCCGAGATGCGCGAGACCGACGGCATAAAGACTGCCGGTGATGCCGCCCCATAGGACGAGCAAGACGCAAAAGAGGGGAAAATGCGACGGCCCCGCGAAGGCGAGGACGAGGGTCCCGCAAAGACCAAGCATGGCAATCCATACCAACAATTTGCGCCGATCCATTTGGTCCGAGACAAAACCAATGGGGAATTGGAAAACAATACTTCCAAGTGCAAATAAGCTGACGAACAAGGCTCCTGTTTCCGCAGGGAAGCCGGCCCGAAGGGCGTAGACGGGCAGAAGGCCCATGCTGGCCGTTTCGATCGCGCCGTGCAGCAAAGCGGCGAGGGTCGCGATGGGAACGCTCGTGAGAAATCCGAGAACGGAGACCGGCGGCGCACGCGTGATTTCGGGTAACGCCCCGCTCCAAAGAACAATCGGCAAGGCCGCCAGTGCGAAAAGGGCCATGCCCACGAGAAAGGGGGCGGCGCCGGCGGTGCCAACGAAACCCAAAATCCCAGGTCCCGCCGCAAAGCCCGCCGCGAGACTGGTCATGTAGAACCCGAGGACGAAGCCGCGCTGCCGTGGCGGAGCGATTGCATTGATCCAATATTCGCTTGTGACGAAAAGCACGCTGAGGGCGCCGCTGAAGAACACGCGAATAGCAAGCCAGGCCCAGTAATCATTCGTCATGGCAAAGCTAGGAAGACTGATTCCGCTGGTCAAAAGCGCTAAGAAAAGCAGCGGCTTTACGCCAAAACGGCGCACCATGGCTGGAACAAGGCCGGCACCGGCGAGAATCGCAAAACCGCCGGCAATGGGGTTCAAACCGATCGCCCGGGCACTGAAACCTTGCTCGCCGAGGCGCAGCGCCAGGAGCGTCATGGTCAGCGAAAGGCCGACCCCAACGATCGTCACGGTGGCGATCGCCGAGATGAGGCCAGAGATCACCTGGCCGCCGTCGACAGATGCGCCTTCCTCGTTCTCTTGAAAATTGACGGTCAATCGCGCCCTGCCCTCTGTTTGGTGTCGGCCATGATGGTGATGGGATTGAATGTTCTCGTTATGATCCGTCATCACCGCGAAGGTGGGACAGCGCGCTGGGCGTAAACTTGGCCTTGTTTCGAGCACAGGGTTTCGCCTTGACCCGCCCGGTGATGAAGCCAAGGCTGAGCACCGGAGACGCCCAGGCCATCCCGCTATCATCATTGAATGCCAAGGTCCATCTCTTGGTGGAGGCTGTCATCGATGCGTGTTGTCGCTGTTATTTCAAACCGGGAAACCGCGGTCTGGCCTTCCGCCCGCCCACTCCTCATGCTAGAGCGGTTGCCCGTATGGGCCAAGGGCCCAGGCGTTGTCCCCTTCCCTCATAGAAACTCTCATGCCCACACGTATCGATCGCCGCTTTGAAGATCTCGCGCGGCAAAACCGCGCCGCGCTCGTGACCTTTGTGATGGCGGGTGACCCGGATCTCACCACAAGCCTTGCCATATTGAAAGCGCTTCCAAGGGCCGGCGCCGATGTGATCGAGCTCGGCATGCCGTTCACCGATCCAATGGCGGACGGACCGGCCATCCAGGCGGCCGGTCTGCGCGCCCTCAAAGCCGGCACAACGCTTGCCAAAACGCTGGCGCTCGCCGCCGATTTCCGCAAAGGCGATGCCTCCACGCCGCTCGTTCTCATGGGCTATTACAACCCGGTCTATGTGTATGGCGTCGAAGCGTTCCTGCGGGACGCAAAGGCCGCCGGCGTCGATGGTTTGATCATTGTCGATCTGCCGCCAGAAGAGGATACGGAGCTTTGCCTGCCGGCGCTCGCGGCGGGACTGAATTTCATCCGCCTCGCGACACCGACAACGGACGAGGCGCGGCTGCCCGCCGTTCTCACCCATACGTCGGGCTTTGTTTATTATGTCTCGATCACTGGCATAACGGGAGCCGCCGCGCCGGATCCTGCCAAGGTTGCCTCGGCCGTTGGCCGCATCAAGGCGCATACACGCTTGCCCGTCGCGGTCGGCTTCGGTGTGAAAAACGCCGGAAGTGCCGCCGCGATCGCCGCGCACGCCGATGGAGTGGTGGTCGGCTCGGCGATCGTGGAAGCCTTGCGAGCCTCGCTCGATAGTCATGGCAAGGCAACCGGGAAAAGCGTAGAAGCGGTGGAAGGTCTCGTCGCCGAGATCGCCAAGGGCATCCGGCCGGCGGTGCCAGCCCCAGGCTAAGGGCTCACAAAAAGTCGCGCAGGAACAAACGCAATCGCAAAACTGGATCGCCAATGAACTGGATCGCCAATGTTGTCCCGCCAAGGGTCAGGTCGCTGCTGCGCCGCGACACCCCTGAAAACCTTTGGGTTAAATGCCCGGAATCCGGCGAACTCGTCTTCCACAAGGATCTCGAAGCCAACCTCTTCGTCGTGCCGGGCTCGGGCTATCACATGCGTCTTTCCGCCAAGGCGCGACTCGAGAATCTTTTCGACGATGCAATCTATGAGGAGCTCACGACACCGGAGGTGCCGCTGGACCCGCTGAAATTCCGCGATGTGAAGCGTTACACTGACCGGCTTAAGGAATATCGCCTGAAAACCGGCGCCGCCGACGCGGTGAAGCTCGCTTTTGGCAAATTGCAGGGCATGGATATCGTTGTGGCTGTGCAGGATTTCGATTTCCTTGGCGGCTCGCTCGGCATGGCGGCGGGCGAGGCCATCATCACCGGCATGACGACGGCGGTCGAGCGCCATACGCCTTTCATCATCTTCACCGCCTCGGGCGGCGCCCGGATGCAGGAAGGCATCTTCTCGCTGATGCAAATGCCACGCACGACAATCGCCGTGCAGCGTCTGCGGGACGCCAAGCTTCCCTATATTGTCGTCCTGACCAATCCGACGACGGGCGGCGTCACCGCCTCTTATGCCATGCTGGGCGATGTCCATATCGCCGAACCTGGCGCGGTCATTGGTTTTGCTGGCGCCCGGGTGATTGAACAAACGATTCGCGAACGCCTGCCCGAAGGCTTCCAGCGCGCCGAATATCTCGAGGCGCATGGCATGATCGACATGGTGGTGAGAAGGCAGGACATACGCGCGACGCTCGCCCGCCTTTGCGCGCTGTTGACCAAGACCCAGCCCCTCGAGCTAGCCGCCGCCTGAAGGCCACGAAACAAGGGCAACATGGATTCGCTCGACGCGCTGCTCTCCCGCCTTTTCACTCTGCATCGCAAGACGATCGAACTCTCGCTCGGCAGGATCGAGCGGCTGCTCGCCGCGCTCGGCTCGCCGGAGACGCGCCTGCCGCCGATCGTTCATGTCGCGGGAACGAACGGCAAGGGTTCGACGATTGCTTTCATGCGCGCCATTCTCGAAGCGTCGGAAAAGCGTGTCCATGTCTATACGTCGCCGCATCTTGTGCGTTTTCACGAACGGATCAGGCTTGGCGCAAAAGGCGGCGGCGTCCTTGTTGGCGACGACGTGCTGTTTGCCGCCTTGACCGCCTGCGAAAGGGCCAATGACGGTCAGCCGATCACCTTCTTTGAAGTCACCACCGCGGCGGCTTTCAAGCTTTTCAGCGAGCATCCCGCCGATTATTTGCTGCTTGAAGTCGGTCTCGGCGGCCGGTTCGATGCAACCAATGTCATCAGGCGGCCGATGGCAACGGTTATCACGCCGGTCTCGATCGATCATCCGGAATTCCTGGGCGCGACGGTCGATAAAATCGCCTATGAGAAGGCTGGAATCCTGAAAGCCGGCGCGCTCGCCATACTGAGTTCCCAGGAAGCCGCCGCCCTGGCGGTGATCGAGCATGAAGCGAGGCGCTTGGGCGTGCCGTTGATCACGGGCGGCCGGGACTACACCTGCCGGGAGGAAAATGGCCGTCTTGTTTTCGAGGACCAGCGCGGTCTTCTCGACCTGCCGCCGCCGCGTCTCATCGGCCGCCATCAGCATCAAAACGCCGCGACGGCGATTGCGGCCTTGCGTGCCATCGAGCCTGATCTCGCGGCATCCTGCATCGAGGAGGGTTTGGCGCGCGCGGAGTGGCCAGCCCGCTTGCAGAGTCTCGCCAAGGGTTATGTGGCGGCGCTCGCCCCGGCTGGCGCGGAAATTTGGCTCGACGGCGGCCATAATGAGGATGCCGGACGCGCCCTGGCGCAATCGATGGCGGAGCTGGAAGACAAAGTGCAACGGTCCCTCGTCATCATCTGCGGCTCCCTTGCCTCCAAGGATACGGGCGGGTTTCTCCGCGCCTTCAAGGGCCTCGCCCAAGAAGTGGTCGCCGTGCCGGTAAATGCCGACCAATATGCGAAGCCCGCCGCCGAGGTTGCCGCGGCCGCCACCGCGAA
Organism: Methylocella sp.; assembly: GCA_035509135.1. Taxonomy (GTDB): domain Bacteria; phylum Pseudomonadota; class Alphaproteobacteria; order Rhizobiales; family Beijerinckiaceae; genus Methylocapsa. Next base: position 4,364 of record DATJLX010000269.1, on the reverse strand, counting down.
TGGGATTCCCGCGGCGGCTTGCGGAAGCGTCAAATCGGCGATTGCTTACCTCGCCGCGCGGGAATGGCAGGTACCGCCCCGCATATTGATCACGGGCAGTCTTTATCTTGCCGGAGAAGTGCTGGCCCTCAACGGCACGCCGCCACAATAGGCGATTTGTCATGCTCTATATAATTCGCAGCAATTTCACCGCGGGCGCCCAATATATCACTGCCGACTGCAGAGAATATGCAGTCGTGATCACCCACAATTCCTCCGGATCATGGACAATAGCGATGCGGGCATTCCGAGCTCGTCTGAGGCGACGCTAGTGTTCTGACACATTCATATGCGTCCCGTTTTGGCGAGAACTTTTTTGGCTCGGCGGTGCTTGACCAGAATGGTTTTGGCAGTGGCCGTCCATGTGAAGGGTTTCGGATCTTGGTTTCGATGCTCAATCCATTCGTCGATGGCGGCTTTGAGTTCAGTGACGTCGTGGAAAATGCCTCGCCTTATGCGTTGTCGGGTGATTTCGGCGAAGAGCCGCTCGACGAGGTTGAGCCAGGAGCAGGACGTCGGGGTGAAGTGCAGGATGAAGCGTTTGTGTCTTGCCAACCAGCGTTTCACGGCCGGTGTCTTGTGGGTGGCGTAGTTGTCGAGGATCAGATGCAGATCGAGATGGGCGGGGGTCTCCCGATCGATCTTCTTGAGGAAGGCCAGGAACTCGTCTGCCCTATGGCGGGCCAGACATTCGCCGATGACTTTGCCGGTCGCGATGTCGAGCGCGGCAAACAGCGTCGTGGTGCCGTTGCGCTTATAATCATGGGTCATGGTTCCGGCGCGGCCTTTCTTCAAAGGCAGGCCCGGCTGGGTCCGGTCGAGTGCTTGAATCTGGCTTTTCTCGTCGATGGCCAGCACAAGCGCCCTCTCCGGCGGGTCGAGGTAGAGGCCGATGATGTCCTCGACCTTAAAGGCGAAGTTGGGATCGGTGGAAACCTTGAAACTTTTGACGAGATGCGGCTTGAGATCGTGTTCGGCCCAGATGCGCTGCACGCTCGTATGGCTGATGCCCATCTCTTTGGCCATGGCACGCACGCTCCAGTGCGTGGCGTTGACGGGACGCTCTTTCACGGTCTTCTCGACGACCTTGAATTTGATCGCTGCACTGATTGGTTTCCTGCCGGGCGGTTTGGAGCGACCTTCCACGAGGCCTTCGACACCGGCTTCGGCGAAATACTCCTGCCAGCGCCAAACCGTGGTCTTGGAGACGCCAACCTCGTGCATGATTGCCATGACGCCATGACCATCCGCTGTCATGAGGATGATCCTTGCGCGTTTGACGATCTTTTGAGGTGTGTTTCCATCGGCAATCAGCCGCTGCAGTTGGAGGCGAGCCTTCCGCTCGAGCACGAATCGCAATTCATTGTGTTCCATCCGCGAAGTGAATCACCATCACACAAGGGATTCAAATGTTTGTGACAGAACGCTAGAGTCATTTCGCTTCAGTTATAGAACGGTAGGCCGTCAGCCGCTCGACGGCGAGAATGACTACGCCCATGATCCCGAGGAAGATCCGGGCATTCTGCGTCGCTCCATTGAGTGGAAGGAACGCCAAAATGATCAATACTGGACCGACAATCCGCTCGACCCATTGGTGCAGAACGATCGGGATTACTTTGAAGATGCCGGCTGGGAAGTCGGTCAAAAGCGTCATAAGTAAATGAATGCCTGCGAGCGCATAGGACAGCACGGCAGGCCAACCTGACAGCCCCATAACGGCCGGGGCTGCAACAAAGATCAGGACGGCAAGGTAGTCGATCGCACCATGGAGAGTGAGTGAGATGGGCTTCATGTCTGCGCTCCCGACGTCAATGTTCCTTGAAAATTCTAGATGGGGATGCGCTGCCTGTCTGTCAGATAGATGACACTGCCCCAGGGGAGGTATCCGGCGGCCGCGCGAGGAGTGAGAGGGCACTATCGTTTATGCAGATCATGTCGCGCGTATAATCTAAAAGGCCGCGCCTGCGAAGATCGCTGAGGATCGAGCTTACGACCTGACGCGAAGCGCCGACGAAGTCGGCTAAGTCCTGTTGTGTAAACCTTATTTCCAGTGAGAATCCATGCGGACACCGCGCACCGAAGGTTCCGGCGAGTTCGACCAGCGTTTCGATCACCCGCCGTTCGACGGATTGCGTCATCGCACGCAGCACCCGCCGCTGAACCCATCGTTTCGATTCGGCAAGGTGCTCGGCGATTAAGATCGCCAACCGCGGATTGACTTCCATGGCGGCGCGCAAGTCGTTTACCAGCACCCGTTGTGCCACCACATCGCCGATTGCCCGTGCCGTTTCCTCGTATTCCAGCGGCAGTTGGGGATCGGAAAATTCGCCTGCAATCTTGCCGTATTTCAAAAGTTCCATTGTGATCTCCGTCCCGTCTTCGCAGATGTGCGATGTCTTTACGAAGCCGTCCAGAATGAGAAATAGCGCGTTCGCTGGTTCTCCCTGTGCATAGAGGGTCGCCCCGTCCGCCACTGCGATACGCGAAGTCGACCTGCAGCTCGATTCAATCAGTGCGCAGATTGTTTTTTCGTCCACAGCGCTTGACTCGACGTCGGGCACTCCGATCATCATTTCCCACTTTCCCAGGACGCGCTCTAGCCCGCTGCCGCCTTCACCGCGCGCCGGTGGGCGTGGAGAATCCATTCCGTATAGCCATTGGGCTGGGCGCGCCCGTTAAAGATCAGATCCGCCGCCGCGCGAAAAGCATGGCCATCGAAACCCGGCGCCATCGGCCAGTAGAGCGGATCGCCGGCATTTTGCCGGTCGACGACAGACGCCATCTTTTGCAGTGTTTCCATCACCTGCTCGCGCCTGACGATCCCATTGCGCAGCCAATTGGCGATGTGCTGACTTGAAATGCGCAAGGTGGCGCGATCTTCCATCAGGCCGATGTCATGAATATCGGGCACTTTGGAGCAGCCGACGCCCTGATCGATCCACCGCACGACATAGCCCAGAATCCCCTGACAATTGTTGTCGAGCTCGGCTTGAATGTCGTCTGGCGCCCAATTCACCCGGCAGGTTGGAATGGTGAGGAGGCCGGAAAGAGGCGCCGGACTACGCCGGCTCAGTTCTTTCCACCGGCTCGCGACATCGACCTTGTGATAATGCACCGCGTGCAAGACCGCGGCGGTCGGCGACGGCACCCAGGCGGTGTTCGCCCCGGCGAGCGGATGCGCGATCTTTTGGGCGAGCATGTCGGCCATCCGGTCCGGCGCGGCCCACATGCCCTTGCCGATTTGCGCCCGCCCAGGCAGCCCGCAGGCGATCCCGATATCGACGTTGGAGTTCTCGTAAGCAGCGATCCAATCCGTGTTCTTCATCTCGTTCTTGCGGACCATCGGCCCGGCTTCCATCGAGGTGTGAATCTCATCGCCGGTGCGGTCGAGGAAGCCGGTGTTGATGAAAAACATGCGGTCAGCCGCCGCCGCGATGCAGGCCTTGAGATTGACGGAGGTGCGCCGCTCTTCGTCCATGATGCCGATCTTGACCGTGCCCCGCGCCAAGCCCAGCATGTCCTCGACACCCGCAAAAAGCGCATTGGCGAGGCCGACTTCATCCGGCCCGTGCATTTTTGGCTTCACGACATAGACCGAACCGTGGCGGCTGTTGCGCAAACCCGAATGGCGCTTGAGATCGTGAATGGCAATCAAGGTGGTCACTGCGGCGTCCAGAATGGTTTCGGGAATTTGGCTGCCTTGCTTGTCGAGCACCGCGTCGGTTTCCATGTGATGGCCAACGTTGCGCACCAGCAAAAGGCTTCGCCCATGCAAGCTCATCGGGGCGCCATCCCGGCCCGCATAGATGCGATCCTCGGCCAGCCGCCGCTCAATCAGCAACCCGTTTTTTTCAAGGGTTTCCGTCAAGCTTCCCTTCATGAGCCCTAGCCAATTGCGGTAGACGGTAACCTTATCCTGGGCATCGACGGCTGAGACGCTGTCCTCGAGATCGATGATGGTGCTGAGCGCGGCTTCCAGGATGACGTCGGCGACACTTGCCTTGCTCTCGGCCCCGACGAGGCTGTTTTGATCAATCTCGATCTCGATATGCAGGCCGTGGTGACGCAGCAGAATGACAAAGGAATCGAGCGATTTCTTCCTATATCCGGCGAACCGGCCCGGATGGCGCAAATGCGTGTCGAGCCCATTTTCAAGGGTCGCGATGAGCTCGCCGCCAGAGATCTTGTAAGCGGTCACCGCCTTATGGCTGCCCTTCGCGAGAGGCACGACATCGTCGAGAAAGGTGCGCACCCAGTCGATGACCTTGGCGCCCCGCACTTTGTTGTAGCCCTTGCCGCGCTCGGCCCCATCGGTCTCTGGTATG
>DATJLX010000268.1:0-7322 GCA_035509135.1 Methylocella sp. | reverse complement strand
GTATTGTTCTCCTCGGTCGCCGGCCGTTACGGCAATTCCGGCCAATGTGATTACGCGATGGCCAATGAAGTCATGAACAAAGTGGCTCGCGCGGAAGCCGCGAGGCGGGGCGATGATTGCTTAGTCCGGTCCATTGATTGGGGGCCGTGGGATGGCGGCATGGTGACGCCCGCCTTGAAGCGCTGGTTCGCCGAGCGCGGCATAAGCACCATCGGATTGGCCCAAGGCGCCGCCGCCTTCGTGGACGAACTTCTTTACGCTGGCCCGGAGGCGGACCAGACGGAAATTATTCTAAGCGCCAGGCGGCGGGAGGGTGATACGCCGCGCCCCGCTAACGCGCTCTAAGTTTATGGCCGACTTCGCTCCTATTGCTATCGTTGGACAGGCCTGCGTTCTCCCTGGCGCGCTGACGCCGGAGCAATTATGGGATCTCGTAGCGAAGGGGCGATCAGCGCTTGGCCCCCCGCCCGAAGGGCGGTGGCGCGCGGACATCAGCCGGCTGAGAATAACCTCCGAGGAACAGCGGGCCGGCCGCGAAGGGGTCCTCACCGAGCGGGGCGGCTATGTCACGGGCTTCAAGGCGACGCGAGTTGACAGCTCTTTTTTGGCGGTCGCCGATCCTTTAGCAGGTCTTGAGCCAATGTATCATTGGCTTGTCCACGTGGGACGGGAGGCTTTGATAAGCGCGGGGCTTGGTCGAGACATCGGCGGGATGCCGCGCGCTGGAGCCATCTTTGGCAATCTCTTCTATCCGACCCAAGGATTATCGGAACTGGCCGAAATAGCTTGGCTTGGGCGCCGGGCGGAGGGCAGGACCGTCGATCAGCGCAATCGGTTCGCGTCCGGCTTTCCGATACATTTTCTCTGCCGGACCTTAGGGTTGGGGGCTGGTGGGTTCGCGCTCGACGCCGCCTGCGCCTCCTCGCTCTACGCCATTAAGTTCGCCTGCGACTGGCTCATGGAGGGCCGCGCCGACGTGATGCTGGCGGGTGGGGTCAACGCCGGCGATTTTCTTGGACTCAATTTGGGCTTCACGGCGCTGAATGCACTCAGCCCGACCGGACGAAGCCGGCCGTTTCACGCCGATGCCGATGGATTGTTGCCAGCCGAAGGCGCTGCGGCGGTTGCGCTAAAGCGCTTGGAAGACGCCGTTGCCGCTGAAGACAACATTCTCGGCGTTATTCGAGCCGTCGGTCTTTCCAACGACGGCAGAGGCGGGGGATTTCTTGCGCCATCGCTGCAGGGGCAGGTGAAGGCTCTGCGCGCGGCGTATAAACTTTCAGGAATTTCGCCTGAGCAGATCTCGCTCATAGAGTGCCATGCGACCGGAACCGCGATCGGAGACAGCGTCGAGATTCTCAGCACTGCTGCTGTTTTTGATGGCGTTGGCTCGTCGCCGATCGGATCGCTCAAGTCCAACCTTGGGCATTTGACGACGGCCTCCGGCGCAGCGGCACTCATTAAGGTGATTATGGCGATGCGCCATCGCGTGAGGCCGCCGAGTCTTAACGCGCGTCCGTTCAATGCGGCGCTTGAAGGGGCTCCTTTCCGCGTGCTTGAAGCCGCTGAGGACTGGGAGGCGAGAAACCCGCGATGCGCTGCCGTCAGCGCTTTCGGCTTTGGCGGCAATAACGCCCATCTTATCGTGGAGGAATGGTCTCAAAGCGCCTTTTTGCCAACGCGAAAGCCGCCCCGCCGTCCTATCCCCATCGCCATCATTGGCCTTGGAGTCCATGCTGGCCCATGGCGCACGGCGGCGGAGGTTGAGGAGCAATTCCTCACCGGTGCTCCATGCGGAGCCTCGCGCGTCGATGCGGTCCGCCTCGCGCATGCCGGCTTGCGCGTCCCGCCGCTCGACCTCGCTCGCGCGCTGCCGCAACATGTCCTGATGCTGAGCGTGATGCTCGACGCGCTTCAGGCCATCCCATCTTTGCCATTCTCCCGCACGGGGGTGCTGGCCGGAATGGGATGCGATCCTGACGCCGCCCGGCATTTTTTACGCGCCCGGCTGTCTGATCTGGTGCATGAGGCGGCGGCGGATGAAGCTGGGGTCCCCAAGCTTGACGCCGCCGGGGTCGTCGGCGCCATGGGTAATATTTTGGCCAACCGGATGAATGCCCAGTTCGACATGGGCGGCTTCGGCTTCTCGGTCGCCGCCGAGGAAGCCTCCGGAATCCGTGCGCTGGAACTCGCCATTGGAGCGCTGAGATCCGGCGAGTTGGACGCCGCCTTGGTCGGCGCGGTCGATCTCTCCGATGAGCCGGTTCATCGGGCTGCGGTGCAAGCCCTGCTTTCTCGTGACCAGCAAATCCCGGGCGATGCGGCTTGCGCCTTGGTTTTGAAGCGCCTCGATGATGCGCGGCGTGACGGTTGCGACATTATTGGCATTCTCGATCCAGGCGCCGATATGGCGGCGGGCCTTGATTGGTCGCCATACGCAAGGCGCCATCGCGAATGTTTTGGTCACGCTCACGCCGCCGATGGCCTGCTCCAGTTATGTTGCGCCGTTCTGGCCATCCGTAGGGGGGTTCTGCCGCCCCGCGGCTTGCGGGGCGCGTCGCCCTGGCTTTCCCCGGATGGAGGCAGATGCGCGACGCTAAAAATAGAGGCCCTTGGGACCGATCCGATTTCGCTTACAGTGAGGGAAGGCGATCGATGCGACTACGTCCCTCGCAGTCCGCCAGATCGCGCGCCGATCATCTTGGCCTATGGCGGCCAGACCCTGGATGAACTCGAACAAGCGCTGTCGGAAGATGCGCCAACGCCTGCGGGCCGTCTCCCGGATGGCCCCCGGATCGTCCTTGCGACGACGACGGCCGAACGGGAGCGGGATCGCGTGATTGCCTTGGAGCAAGTCAAGGCGAGAAGGCAGGGCAAGGCCGATGCGAAGCTATCTCCCCAGATTGTTTTTCGCTCTTCGCCTCTCACCGGAGAGGTCGCCTTCGTCTTCACGGGAGCCGCTGCGGCCTATCCGGATATGGGCCGCGAATTGCTGCTTGCAGTCCCGTCGCTGGTCGAATCGCTGAAGAGCAAAATTCCAGGCCGTCTGGACCTGGCGAAATGGGTCTATGAGGGCGATCAGATCAGCCAAATCGATGGGTTTTCGCAACTCGTCGGCGCATCGATGCTGTGTCAGGCTCATGGCGAATTCAGTCGCTTGATCGATCTTCACCCTGCTGCCGCGATTGGCCTTTCCTCAGGCGAGACGAACGCGCTTTTTGCTCTCGACGCCTGGCGAGACATGGGTGGGTTCATCGATGAACTCGGGCGTTCCGACCTGTATTCCCGTCGTCTTGGAGGCTCCTTCGACGACGTTCGGACCTATTGGCGAAACCATGCCATTGAAGGCCGCCAATGGGCGGCCTACACGGTCCGGGCCACGCGGGAAGAGATCGAAAAAGCCATCTTCAACGCGCCGGCGGTTCATCTTCTGATCGTCAATAGCCCCAGCGAATATGTGGTCGGCGGCGAGCAAGGCGAATGCCAGCGCATCCTGGAGCGTTTTGCCGGCCGGCCGATGGCTCTGCTGCCAATGAGCCTCGCCGTTCATTGTCCCGAACTTATTGCTTGCGCCGACCTGTGGCGCACCCTCCATTACCGACCGACCTGTCAGCCAAGCGGGGTTCGTTTCTATTTTAACGCTCATGGCGAGGCTCGCGCGCTCGATCCCGAAATGGTCGCCGACGCGCTCCTGGCGCAGGCGCTCGAAACAGTCGATTTTCCCAGGACGATCCGCCGCGCGTGGGAAGACGGCGTCCGCATTTTCGTCGAGCACGGGCCGCGCGATCATTGCAGTCGTTGGATCGCGGAGACTTTGGGTCAACGCGAACATCTGGCGGTCGCCTACGACGTTCTTGGCCGCTCCTCGCTAACTCAGGCTCTTGTCACAGTTGCCAACTTGGTGGCCAGCGGCGTTCGAGTGAACCTCGACTGGCTATCAAGCGCGCCGACAAATGAGGTCCATCCCGCCGACAGCTCAGCCTGCCAAGAAATCACCTTCTTGGGCCATCGCCCAGCGGTCTCCTTCGCCGCGCCGGCGATCGCAAATGTTGAGAAAACTATGCCTGCCTCCATCGAGCAAGCGGCCGCGCCGATTGAATTTAGCTACGAGATCATGGCCCCTGCGCCAACGCTCGCCGCTCCATCAGGCATTTTACCTGATTCTCGTCGCCCAGCGGACGCAGCCGGGCGCGCGTCCCAGGCGGAAGATAGGGGCCGTCCCGCCGTTGCCGCCAGCCCGAAAGGCCGGTTGACCCAAGCCGTTCACGAACTGATGACCGAGCAGCATTTGACGTATTTGCGGCAAGCCGCAGATATGTACGTGGCCTTCCAACAACTGCAACGAGGCGTCCTCGCGCCGGCGGCAGTCCAAAAGTCTGACGTTTCGCCGTTTGGAATTGAGCGTGCGAATGTTGAGACGTCCGCTCTGGCGCGCGCCCCTCTTTCCGCAGTCAGCGTCAGCTCGGGTTCACTTGCGTCGGCTCAAAGGGACAGCGTTCCACAAGGTCCAAGTTTCGACCGATCGCAATTAGAATGCCTCGCTTCGGGCAAGATCTCAACCGTATTTGGCGCATTATTCGAACAACAGGATCAATTTGCGCGTCAGGTGCGACTGCCGGCACCGCCGCTTCTTCTTGTGGATCGAGTGACCGGAATGACTGGCGAGCCGGGCTCCGGAGGAACAGGATCAATATGGACCGAGACGGACATTTTTTCCTCTGCGTGGTATCTCCACGATAACCATATGCCAGCCGGGATCGCCATTGAGTCCGGGCAAGCCGATCTCCTGTTGATCTCCTGGCTGGGCGCCGACTTACATAATCGCGGCGCACGCGTATACCGCCTGCTCGGCTGCGAGCTTACTCTGTTTGGTGGCCTGCCCGAAGTCGGCGACACGCTGAAATTCGATATTCACGTGGATGGGCATACGCAATTGGGCGAGCTTCGGCTCTTCCATTTTCATTATGACCTGCGGATCAATGGCGACATCCGCATGAGCGTGCGCAATGGGCAGGCCGGCTTTTTCACCGACGAAGAGATGGCTCGGTCGGAAGGTGTTCTGTGGGAACCAGGTCCAACGCGCCGCGCGTCGCCGCAAGAGATACAAACAGCGGCCTCGGTTTTCCGCTGCGTTAAATCCAGATTCACAGAATCCGACGTTTTGGCTTTTTCCGAAGGCAGGATTTCAGATTGTTTCGGGCCGGGCTATGAGCTTGCCGCCTGTCAAACGCGCTCGCCGCGGTTTCCGTCGGGAAAAATGCTTCTCATCAGCGAAGCGCCCGCGTTCGATCCGGCAGGTGGACCACGGGGACGGGGCTACCTGCGGGCGGAATGGAGAGTGAGCCCCGACGATTGGTTTTTTCAAGGGCACTTCAAAAACGATCCCTGTATGCCTGGCACGTTGATGTTCGAGGCTTGCTTGCAGGCGATGGCCCTTCAGATGACAGCAATGGGATACACGCTATCGCGGGACGGCTGGCGGTTTGAACCCGCGCCGCATCAGACCTATCGGCTTCATTGCCGCGGCCAAGTTACCCCTAAGTCGCGGCGCATTACCTATGAGGTGTTCGTAAGCGAGGCGATCGAGGGCCCAATTCCCTCGCTGACAGCCGACGTACTGGCGACGGTAGACGGCCTCAAGGCATTCCAATGTTCGGGATTGACCCTGCAATTGCGTCCAGCGTGGCCGCTAGACGAGCAGCGCGGCGAACTTGCTCATCACGAAGGACTTGCTCATCCTGCAACAGGGCGCCCGCCAGCCCGGCGCGGCGATTTTTCCTTCGATTATCGCGCGATGTTAGCCTCGGCGATCGGCCGTCCGTCAGAAGCATTCGGAGCATTCTACCAGAAATTTGACGGCCCCATGCGGGTGCCCCGTCTTCCGGCGCCGCCTTATCTCTTCATGACGTCTGTCAATCGGATCGATGGCGAGATGGGCGCGATGGCCACCGGCGCCCGCGTCGAATCGGAATACGCCATCCCGGCGGACGCCTGGTACTTTGATGCGAATGGGGCGCGAGTCATGCCCTTTTTTGCGCTGTTGGAGGCGGCGCTTCAACCCTGCGGGTGGCTCGCAAGCTATTCAGGTTTTGCCGTCAATGCAAAAGAGGAGTTGTTCTTCCGCAACCTCGATGGTTCGGCGATTGTTCACTCAAACGTGGGGCCGGACGATGGGATTCTAACCACTCGCGCAAAGCTGGTCTCTGTTTCGAGAATTGGCGGCACGGTGATTGTCGGTTTCGAGGTCAAGACCCGCTGCGGAAATCTGCCAATCGTGGATATGAACACGTCGTTCGGCTTTTTTCCGGCTGAGGCGCTCGCCTTGCAGACGGGGCTGCCCAGCAAGGAAAACGAAATTGAAGACTGGGGCGCAGGCGCAAACAATGCCGCGACGCTTGAGACGTTGCCGTCTCAGTTTTTCGACGGAACGGCATGCCTCGCCCGTTCTCCTCTCTTGATGCTGGACCGGGTAACCGGCTGGTGGCCACAAGGCGGGCGCGCTGGACTAGGACGAATTCGAGGGGAGAAGGACATCGCCGCCTCCGAATGGTTTTTTAAAGCCCATTTTTTTCAAGATCCTGTTCAGCCTGGCTCTCTGGGCCTCGAGGCGATGCTTCAGTTGCTGCAAGTTCATATGATCCTGGCGAAGCTCGTCGAGGGGTTTGACGAACCGTCATTTGAGCCGATCGCCTCCGGTCAGACAGCGATCTGGAAATATCGCGGACAAGTGACGCCCTTAAATTCCAAACTAACAATTCTACTCGACATTGTGGAGCAGGAGAAGAAGGCTGAGAGTGCCCTTGTCAAAGCGAGGGGTTCGCTTTGGGTTGATGACAAAAAGATCTATGAGACGCCAAGTCTCGCCATGCGCGCGTGTTCGGGCGTCAAAAAGATCGCATCGGAAAGGAAATCGCCTGGGACGCATCGCGAGGAGCAGGTTAGCCCCATCGCAACGCCCTGGATTTCAGATCATTGTCCAACCTATGTTGTTCCATGTTTGCCGATGATGTGGGTTGTTGATCGCATCGCACAAGCTGCAAACAGGGCCCAGCCGGATCGCACATTGGTCGAATTGAGGGACATTCGATTGTTCCGCTGGTTGAGCCTGCCTTACGGACGTCCGTTGGGCATTCGCACGGCACTCGCTGAAACAAGCACAGCCGAGAGCGCCGACGTCGTGCTGGAAGCCTCCGAAGATCCATTGGAGAACCGCTCGTCCTTTAGCCGCGCCGCGACAGGCTCTGGCCGCTTTGCCAGCGGGTATGATCGTGAGCCAGATCTCATGGTTATGACCGGCCTTGAGGATTGGATCGACGGCGGCT
>DATJLX010000267.1:0-5111 GCA_035509135.1 Methylocella sp. | reverse complement strand
CGAAGCGAAGCAATCCAGACTTTTCCCGCTGCTGGTTTGCTTCGCCGCTACGCGTCTCGCAATGACGTGGACGGCCTTCCATCGCGTTCGGCTCAGCCGAACCGCTTCCTCTCGCCTTCGCAGCTATCGACCCGGCTTAACGCCGGACGCTCCGCTTTCGATGTTGACGCCGCTTTTGGCTCGCTCGCAATGGAACCTCGGGCTTCCGTCCGCTCAGCAGGAGGGCTTTGAGACTTTTATGTCTTGAGCGCCGTCATGCACAGACCGACAAGGCCAGCGTCGAATGGGGTGTCCAAGAGGGCGGCGGGCGGCGCGTCTTGCCCGCCGCACGAGGCAAATAAAATCGGTTTTGATGCCGACTTCAACTGCGCAACCAAGCGGGTGAAAAACTCCGGTTTCAGGCGCTTCTTCAAATCAACCGTAATGTACATGAGATTAATCTCGCATCGCACGCCCCGTGACGGCCATCATGGCTGCCTAGTCCTCCGGAAGAAACGGACAGAGCGCTCGACCCGCCGGATTCATTCCGGCAGCACTCTTTTTACCCTCAAGGCGCTAACGGACCGTCAAGCCCGCTCACGCAATTTGATTAAAGCCGCGGCCAAGCGCTTGCGGAAATTGGCCGCATTTTGCCGTCAAGGATGACGTCCCGGCCGGTTTTGGCCGCCGCGCGAAATTTGATTTTCCCACAAACGGGGAGGGTTCGATGTCCCGCCGCAAGCAGATCTTCCTTCTCGCCACTCTCTCGCTTGCCAGCTGTGGCTTGGCGCGTGCCGACGACTTGCCGGCGAAGGTTGGGGATTGCTCGAAGACCACGATCAAATCCATCGGAACACGGCTCATCGATGAGAGCACGAACAAGCCGATACCGGGTTCCGGCAGTGCGGTGAACTTTGAAAATGGCGGCTATCAGGTCTCCTACGACACTGTGCCAGCGATCGACCATTCGAAGGCTGGCGATCCCGTGGAGATGTGTCTCGTCGCCGTGCCAAGCAATTGCCCGGAAGGCGACGATCGCGGCCGTTTGTACAAGACCACAAATTTGCGCACGCACAAAAGCTGGAGCCTGAGGGATTCGGAACATATGTGCGGAGGCGCGTGAGGCCGGCCGGCGCTGTCGCAAGGGCCGATGCCCTGGCCATACTGCCGCCACAGGCACGTGGTGAAAGAGCGTTCATGGGTCATGCTCCATCCTATGGCGGCACGATGAAGGTCAGAGCCTTATCGATCGCGTGTTTGACCGCTTGTCTCCTTGCGGGAACGGCCATGGCCGAGCAGGCGGAAGCGCCCGCCGGCGGGGCGCAGCAGCAGGGTGCGCGGGAACGCCCGCACAAGAGTGCAAAGGTTTTGGCTTCAAAGAAAGCCAAGCCGCTCGCTCAAAAGAGCGCGGCTGCCGCGCCGCCGCCCCGCCATGAAGAGCTTCCCTGTCCGCGCGCCACTTGGAAAGACGATCCCGTTTGCGCCGACGCGCCCGATGACCATACGCTTCCAACGCCGTCCTCGCATGCCATGGCGTCTCCTCACCAGCCGGACGGGGCGCCGAAAGTGCAGGTGCCGGGCGCGGAAAACCTTGCGATCCATCCTGACATTCAGGCGAATAACAATCCCCGCCTGCCCGGTTATGACTCGATTCCCATGCTCGATTCGGTGCGAAAAAATCTCCCCGATGCGACGGTGTCATCGCCCGGTTCGCGCGCGGGATTGGGGCTCGATCTGAACTTTTAAAGCATGGCCATGGCACGCCCATCCGAGCAAGGGCGAAGCGGCGCGCTCCCCTCGCCCGCTTCCTTCCGTTCGTCCGATTGACCAGCCGATCAAATGACGGCATGGTTCCCGGCGTTTTATCCAAGAAATGACCGGGGAGGGGGATAAACATGCGCAAAGGCAGAAAACGCACGCTTGTCGCGGCAATGGCACTTATGGGCGCCATGACGTGCGGGGCTCTTGGCTTGACGCCTCAGCAGGAGCAGGAGGCTTGTCAGGACGACGCGATGCGTCTCTGTAACGCCGTCATTCCAGATGAAGGGAAAATTCACGCCTGCCTTCTCCAATATCGGGCTTCCCTCAGCCCCGCCTGCCACGCGATTGTCGCGCCGAAGAGACATCGGCGGCATGGCTGACGGAGGAACCAGCCTGCATCGAGCGGATTGGCTGCCCCTCTCTCCCTCCAAACGAGGGCCATTGGATAGGCCATACAGAAGAGCGTGTCATCGAGGTGGTCAAAAGAACTTATTGATGCTTTGCATCGACCCCTGGGCATTTATTTTCTAAGGTCTTCACCATCTCGGCAACCTCTTCCAGATAATGACTATTGGCCAATGTTAAATTCCTGTTTTGTGTAAGATCGGCCGCGATTGCCATGACAACACTATCGATCCTTTGTATATCACGGTGAAGTTCCGCAATCTTTTCCTTCCAATCCTCAGACATATTTTCGCTCCCAAGGGGGAATGTTCTTACTTTTCCCTAAAGACGGCCGAAGCCATCGTGCCGATCCCTATTCTTTTATTAAAGCCAAATTGCAGCCGGTCGTCAAAGGTAAACGATCGAGCCCTGAGAAGTCTCTCTGGACGGCCCCGCCGCGCCGTCAGACTGCGAAGGCCTGCCTGGGTCAAAAAAGAGCCGGCAGGGTCACGGCTTCGTTGGCTAGCGCGCGCTGGCGGACGCGTCCTCACACACAAGATCCTGGCGGGCGATCCAGCCCTGAAATCCGGCGCAGGGCACCTCGATGCGGGCCCACTGCCCATTCTTGGAGTATCCAGCGACCATCACCTTTCCACTCGCGGCATACTCAACGCGGCCATCAGGCTTGTCGCGGACATCCGCCAAGGCCGAGACGACGGTGCAGAGCTTCGCCGAAGGCGACGGTGTTCCGCACGCTTGAGCGGGCGCGGTTGCGTGGCAAGCGGCCAGAATGATCAGCAGGGCCGCAAAGCCTGACGTTCCTTTGCTCATGTCCTATCCTCCTGGCGGGACTTAGGGAAGACACATCAGCCTAGTCACAGCTTCCCATCCATCGCTGGCTGAGCCGAGCCCATCTGAACGTTGAAGTCAAGGCTGCGAGAGGGAAACTGGCCATGGCTGTTGCCAAATTTTCCGTTTGGATGCCCGCCGGCTGCTTTTCCTTGGACGAAAAGAATGGCGATTTTCGCTGCGATGCGGTAAAAAGCGCTTGCCGGAAATTTCTCCGGTCCTTTCCATTTTTTCGCGTTCACGGAAGAGCTTGACGCCGCGGACCGTTTCCATGCCTCCTCTCATGGCATCGCAACGGCACCCATGTGTCCGGGGTTGAAGGGCCGTCCTTGTTCGCAGCTGTCCGCCCACGAATGAATAATGGATTACATCAGTTATGCTGCGAAGGATCATTTCCGGTTTTGTCGCTAACGGTTTTGGGCAAGCCGTCACGATTTTCATTCAGATATTTTCCCTGCCGATATTCCTGTTCTACTGGGACATGGCCACTTACGGGTGGTGGATCCTCTTGTCGACACTGCCCGCTTTTTTATCGATGGCGGATGTGGGACTCGTGCAAACGGCCGGCAATAAGATGACCATGGCTATGGGCCGGGGGGATGTCCCGGAAGCCAACCGGATTTTTCATAGCGCGCTCGTGTTCATGCTGCTTGTCTGCGGAGTCCTGGGGGGACTGTTGACGCCCGTGGCTCTTTGGGGACCGCTGCCGGACTATGTCACGGACGACAAGCGGATCGCGCTGGTGGCGATCCTGGGCAGCGTGCTGGTCACATTTTTTCTCGCGCTCGCCGAATGGCTATTCAAGTCCACGGGCCGTTACGCCACGGGCACGGTGTTAAGCGATTCGGCCCGCCTTGCCGAATGGGGTGGCAACATCGGGGGGGTGATTTTGTTCCGCACCTTTGCCGGCGTCGCGGTTTGCGGTTTTTTGGCGCGCCTGGCCGTCACCGGCATCGGCGTCTGGCTCTCCCGAAGAGATAGTCGTGGCCTCACTTGGGGAACCAAACTCGCGCAAAAATCCGAGATCATGACGATGATCCGGCCGGCAATGTTTTTTTTAGCTTTTCCCTTGTCCAACGCGCTCAGTTTTCAAGGGGTGACACTGGTGGTGGGGTCGCTTTTGGGGACGGCAAGCGTGACGCTCTTTGCGTCCTACCGGACCATTGCCCGCGTCGCCGTGCAATTGACCGGGATGTTCAGTCACGCCTTATGGCCGGAATTCGGCCGGTTGTTTGGGCACGGGGGCGCGCAAGCGATTGAGAAATTGTACCGGCATTGCGCCCTGCTTGGCGCCTTTCAGGCGCTGGCGCTGAGTGCCGTGCTTTATTTCGCGGCTCCCTGGTTGTTGCGGATTTGGACGCATGGGAAGATCGGATTCGTTCCAGTCCTCATGATGTGGATGCTGGCCTATGCCGCGATCGGCGGGATCTGGCATGTGCCGAGAACGCTGCTGCTTTCGACCAATCAGCATATTGGCTTGGCCGGCTGGTCGCTCGCCGCGAGCGCCCTTTCCGTCTCCCTTGCCTATGTCCTTGGCCAAACATGGCAGGTTGAAGGGATCGCCGCAGCCATGCTGACATCCGAATGCTTCATCGCCCTTGTTAGCGTTTATCTTGCCCACCGCCTCTTTCACCCCACGCCAAGCGTGAAAGGCTATGTGTCGGAGGGCGTTGAATCGATGACAAATCGCCTCGACCTTGCCAAGATTTTCGCAGTCGCGATTGCCATTGGGATTGTGTTCTACTATCTCGCGCATCGCACGGCATGACCACCATCCGCGGGACACCAATCATTCTTCGAATTCTGCGGCCAGAAGGGACCGGAGAGAGGCGGTCCCGGAGATGTACACTCTGCTTCAATTTCTTTTGGATTTGCCCACGCCATCCATCCAAGATCGCGGTGGAGCCAAATTCGGCAACGGTAAGGTACTATCTCAGGACGGAGTGGACGCCGGAACCGGGGCTCGTTCTCCAGCGGGCGCGGGATCGCCGAGGCGCTCGGCCAGCTGGTCAATCGCAGCCCGCTCACGGCCATCTCCTGGGGGACCAAGCAAGCACAGAAAGCGGAGATAAAGGCCATGATCCATCCGGCCGTTTCTTTTCTCGCCTTTCCATTAGCCAATGTCTTGAGTTTTCAAG
>DATJLX010000266.1:0-11523 GCA_035509135.1 Methylocella sp. | reverse complement strand
ACTGTCGGCGCAGCAGCCGCATACCCAACTTGCCGATATAAAAATCGAGGCTCGTATCGAGATCGCGAACCCGGAGCATGGTGTGGAGCAGGCGTGTGCGAGAATTCATAGACGACAACCTTCGGGATCGATTTGCTGGGGCCGCGCGACGCGCGGTTTCAAGTCAATGGGCGCCGCACCCGTGAACAAGACACGGCGCCCTGAGCGGGGCTTCAGCCCGCGGAGATGGCTGCGCCGATTTCGGCGTTGGTCATGGCCTTGCCGTTGAAATTCCACGCGCCGTCGACCGCATGGACGACGTTGATGAAGATCTTGTCGCGCGGCTGCTTGCCGCCCGACATCTCATGAATGATGTCCGTCGCCTCGGCGAAATAGCCTTGCTGAACGGCACGGTCTGTGAATGCGAAGGACGGGACTTTCCATTCGATGAAGGCTACCGGCGTTTCATCGACGCCGGTGAAGGTCGTGCCCTATTAGGGCCGTACCCGACCCTCGTACTCAAGGACGCGCGGGAACGAAGAAGCGAAGCTCTGGCATTAATCCGGGCCAACAAAAGAAGGCCGACGCCCTAGTCAAGGCCAACGCCGAGGCCAATTCCTTCGATGCACGCTGGCGAGCTACTGGATAAGAAGAGGCGCGAAACCAAGGCCCCGCACACATGCAAATCTGGGGTCCACATTTTGCTTACCGATGACAGCGTGGCCTGCCCGATGGGCGTCAAGGCTATCACCTGCCATCTCAACGAACGGCGCATTTTCACCCGTGACGGCGGACGCTGGGGTCTCGCGCAAATCCACGCCATCCTGACCTGCACGACCTACATCGGCGAGCACAGGTTCAACACTCGATCACACAAGGACCGGGAGAAAAAGCCTGAAAGCGAGGTCGTGAGCATGGCCGTTCTGCCGCTCATTGACCTGAAACTCTCAGGCGGCCGCTAACTTTATTCGCCTCTATCAGAGGTTTTTACTTTTCCTGTCGTGTTTTCCACCCTCCACGCGTTTCAAAAGACGAATCGCATCATTTCAAGGACTGGACGGCGCCCTGCCGGCCCTCCGAGGGCCGGGGATGCTTGAGGAGCCTTGAGACTGCAGGAACCACTAAACGGGAGACTGAAATGGGTCCAAATACCGTGTATATCATGATCGGCGCCGGAAGCCTCATTGCGTGCTTGATCGCGTATTTAGTCTATTCGTCCTTTAAAGGCCCAAAAATCTATTAGGTTCGCCCGCCAATAGACGGCGACGCGGCCGGTTCCATCAAGCGCTGTGCCGCCGGCGTGTATGATTCCGGATCTCGCGTCGCTTCATTTGGCGAGCTCGCCGGTTTTTCACTACGGCATTGTTCTGAGGCAGATTATGGAACTTGGGGCCCTGGTTCCTTGTTTGCGCGCTCTTGGCCCAATCCCATGGTCATCGCCGTCATCCCGGCAATGCCACCGAGTTGCATCGCTTCCACGGCCGTGCTGGGTACGATGACGATCGTGGCGTTCTGCTTCAAACCCTCGTAAAGCATGTTCATAGCCCGCAAATGAAAGGCAGTCGGATTGTTGGCATAGGTCTTTGCCGCTTCACCGAATTTTTCCGCCACCTGCCGTTCCGAATCACCCAGGATCACTCGCGCCTGGCGTTCTCTTTCGGCTTGGGCCTGCATCGACATCGCATCCTCCAAGGCCGATGGAATGAGGACATCCTTGACCTCCACGGAAATAACATTGATGCCCCAGGGTTCGGTGCGCACATCAATCATTTGCTGGAGCTCATTGCTTATCTTGTCCCTGCCTTCCAGCATGTCCGAGAGCATGGTCTTGCCAATCACATCACGCAGAGCCGTTTGGGAGGCCCAGCTTATGGCACTTTGATAGTCAGCCACATCGAGGGCTGCCTTCTTGGGGTCCAAGACCTTCCAAAACATCACGGCATCCACATCCACCGGCACCGTGTCCTTGGTCAGGGTCTTTTCTGCCTTGAAAGTTGTGGCGATCACGCGGGTGTCGATTAAGTAGGGTATGGTATCGATGAATGGGATGATGAAAAATAATCCAGGTCCCCTAAGAGCGGTGAAGCGACCTAGCCGCAAGACCACCGCCCTGTCCCACTGATCGGCTACCCTAATCGCGGAAGAAATAACAAGCGCGATAATAAAAGCACCCACGAGTATCGAGATACTCGCCGAGTTAGCCGGATTAGAAATTCCGTACATCGCATACGCCAATGCGATACCAACGCCAATAATTGCAATGAAGATCAATGTTGCAAGTGAGCTCGTTGCCCTCATTTCGATTCCTCCGCAATCCAAACGCCGGTCAGCTCGCCGTTCATTGGCCCAGCTCGTTCACCTGACGCCCCTCTTGTTTTTGGCACTCCCGAGGACATAAAGTGTTTCAATATCGTGATCTGACCAGTCTTTGAGCCCGTCAGCGCTTATTCAGTGATCCATTGCAGCGCCTCACTTTCGTGACCTTTGTCGTAAGCTCTTACTTCCGGATGCAGGAACATTCTGACTGCGCCTATAATCCAATGCTGCCAGTCATGCGCGGCGATGACGGCAATGCGCTCTATCTTCTGATGGTGGTTTTTTATGAACCCGGCATGATTTTCGAAAGCCGCAATATTCTCCCAGCCGTTGAATCCGGAAGCGTCAATCAGCAGTCTGATTTTCCCGTGTTGATTGACGAGTGAATCGATTTGCGGCGCAATTTGGCGGAAGTCTTCGGCTTTCAACTTCTCTGGCGCCGTAATCCTCAACGCATTTCCGGAGATAGATTCTATCCTGATCATGCGAACCCTCCGCCGGGGTCATAGCCGGATTATCTGAGACCGCCTTATGTCCAAGCCAGCGGTACGAATAAAAACATCATAGGTGGTAGCGATCGCGCCGGCAATCCAAGTCACCTCGGATATGCCAGCCAAGGCAGCGTGTCGCTCCTCGATCAGTCGCTAGATTCGTAGGTTTGAGTTTGGTCAACCAGAAAATTAGACGCTCAAGCTAGATCCTGTTGTTTTGCCCATCTAAACAAGAGCGAGAATAACTCACGCAGGATCACCTCGCGAGTGCGGGGGAGCGGAGCGCCCTTACCGAAAATACGAGGCGCTTGCCAGGGACAACGGGAAAAACCAGTTGCACCTGAGCTTCGCTACCGAAGACGCCGGCCTGTCTCGCCACTCTATCATTTGAGCCAACTATGTTAAGACGACAACTGCCGCCACAAGCCAAAATCGCCGCTTGATGCACCAAAAGCAAGCCATAGGATCCACCGTCAGATGAGCCGCGTGCTCCATTAAATCAAGTCGCCTTCTGTCTCAAAAATTCCGACGATGAACAATTGATAGAGATGTCGGAAATACCCATGCTACAGCTTTGTCATTTCAAAAAAATCTCTCTACAAGGTCAAAAGCGTAGTCCGAGACGATGGCGTTCGATCCGCTCGACGCCACGTCGCCAGCATAATAAGTCGATTTCTTACCCTGCAGAGCCTCTAACGCCCCGTATATTCCGCTACGGACATGCTCATAAGAAAAGTAGGGGGAATATTGCGGCCAGTATATCGTCTTCACCCATTCGATCACTTCCCCGCCAAAATGTTCTCGCAGGAATATTTCAACGGATTTCAAGACAGGCTCGATGGGCCCGTCATCCTTTACAGAAATTATGCATCCGTACAGCCATGTCTCGCCGTCAATTTGCCCCTCCGGAACCAGCACGGATAAAGCGGGCAAGAAGGCCGAGTTTGTAAATGCTTCGTAAAATCCGTAAATCGCGTCATGAGGCAAATGTTTCGCGATAAAGGCAGCTCTCCAGCCTGGAGCGTAAAGGACTTTTGAAAATACTTCATTTTCCGCATTCGATAAGCGGAGAAACCGGGCAAACTCAAAGCTAGCGCATGTTACAATGATTTTGTCGAATACATAAACGCCGGTCGCAGCTTCAACTTCAGCCTTATCCTCGCTCCTAACGATTTGTTTTATTTCAGAGTTGTAAAGCACTCTGTGATGAGCCGCGACCCTGGACCAAAGTTCCTGGTACCCTTCACGCATGGCGATATAAGCGCCGTTGGCATAGCGCACCGGAGACTTGAAACAATAATGAATTAACTTAATAAGCGTCGCTGCGGGCACATTTTTCTTTTCGGTATTCATAAGGGTAAGGGTGCCGCCAACGAAATATTTGAGGTCTTCTCCGATTAAAAAAAACTTCTGGCTGTCGACCCATTTGTCCTTCGGAACGGAAAGTTCCTGAAGATATTTGCTTGAAAGGCGAGTATAACCCGGTTCTCCTAATCTGCGATATCTAAATAGATACCAACAGAGTTTAAGGAGGTCAGCGGCCACAAGAAATGCATTCCGCAATGTGAGCGGGAAGCCAATCGGAGATTTGGTGAAATCCCGGCAATTTGAACGCTTCGCGGCGCTATAAAATTTGAACTTTCCAATTTTGTTTTCTGTGATCGTCCGGCCAAAATTTAATCCATAGCGCTTTATCAATCGGCCCAGAGCGCCAGTCCCTGCCGCGAAAGGCTGGACGCTCCCCATCTCACAGAGAATCGTCCTTTGGTCGTCGGTTTTATAAGCGTAGGTATAGACTTGGCCGCCTGGCCGGTCTCTTTTCTCAAAAATGGTTATGTCGCTGTAGCCTTTGTCTCGCAGCGCCTCCGCGACCGACAGACCACCTGCTCCCGCGCCAACTATGCCAATCCTGAGATCTTTTCTAGCTTGCATTGTTTCACCAATGTGATTCACGCCAATCTCTCAGCCGGTCTCTGCGCAGAAGGGGAGGCTGGATCTATGAGTGAGCGCGCGGAGGCTTGCTGGCCGCGCCGAACACCTCTTGCTCAACCGCCAACGTTGAATTCCGCGCTTAAAATGGCGCCCGATCGCCGCAACCGTGTTAAGAGCAAACAGACGGGTAAACATCGCTCTGCGTTATGGGTTGCTGAAATCGGCGAGGACGCCCGCAGGCTCGCGTCGCACCGTCCCGTTGATGTCATGGCGGAGCTTTGACATCGTTTCGTAAACAACACGCCGAATGCGGTTGGTTATCCCTAAGGGGCGGTGCTGAGGCAGCGCGTGCCACGGCGTGAATGAAAGATTTTCGCCGAATTGGTCGCGCTCGGGCGTAGCGAAGTCCTGGCACGGAATTGTGATTGTCGCCACTTTGATAAAGGGAGCCGCGGCCTCATTCCACTCGATCATAGAATCTTCGACGCTCATATCCGGAGCGCGCAGCTGCACTTCGAAGTCGAACTTAGCGCCGATCGACGTAAGCTGAAGAATCATCGAGTCGCGGAGATAATTCGGGGATTTGCGGGGATAAAACTTCATATCGTCAAGGATGCAAGGCTTCGCGGAGAATTTGATGGCCTGCTTATGCGGGGAATCGCCGAGCCGGTAAGGAACCTGAGACCAGTAACGCGCTTGCAGGGGACTTCCGATGATCGCTGATGTCATTTCAATGCCGTTTAGCACTCCCTTGAAGCCTAGCGCCTTTAGCGCGCGCAGCTTTGCAAAGCGATCAGGCTTGTTCCATTGGTCGGTGAAATTCAGATAGCGCGTTGGGTCATTCACCAGGAACTTTGGGTGGCTCATCATGAGAAAGTCTTGTGTCTGGGCGTCTCTCTCGCTGGTCAAAATCTTTTCGCCGGGTACGCCCAGCAGCTTGATGGCCATTCCTCGCGCATCTCGCCGGCCGTCTGCTCGCATCGGGTTAGGTCGGCCATTGGAGAAGCGGATATAGGCTTGATAGATCTTGCCGGGCATAAAGACGCCTTGCGCCAAATACGGCGGCAGATTCTCTTCAACGTGAAAATCTGCCATGACGCATCCGTGCGCTTTCGGATGGGCCTCACGGCGCGCCGGAGCCCCTTTTTCACCCATCGCCTTGGCTATTATTTCGGCGAGCTGATGGGCGATCTGCGCCTCATTCTCATGCGGCTTCTCGCCGAGTTCGGCATCGATATCAAAGGCGCCCATCCGGCCTCCTCCTTGCTTCTATTTTAACCCTATTGAATCGAATGCGACGCCTGCGGCGCACAAGATGTTTTTTCTAACAATATTTTCGGCATGCGATTCAACTTTTCAGATTTGGGCCCGGTCAATAAGAAAAATGGGTGCCTTGGCCAGAGTTTAGAGAAAGGCTTGCAAATTGGTCTGGTTTAGCTGGGAAAAGTGACTTAGCATGACCTTGGTCGCGCAGCCTCGTCGGCGGCGGCGGATAGCCGTGTTCGCTTGGCTTGACCTGAAAATGGGGTTTAGATTCGCCCGTGTCGCGGGGACGATTGGGGCATGGTTTCTCCGCGGCCGGCCGGTGTAATAGAATATGGGTCCTTCATCCGAAATTTCAAAATTCAGGCGGTGATACTAACTCGCTAAATTTCAGGCAAGACCCTAACTTGATCTTAATCGTGAGCGACGCAAGCCTTTCATAATGGAGTGCCCGTGAACCATAATTTTGTTTGGCGTCTCGCCCAGCATACCGGCGCCGCTCTCTAATGGTTGGACGCGTACTGATCATCGGCGGCGGCATTGCCGGTCTGACAGTTGCCATGGAGTGCAGAGAGGCTGGCGCGGAAGTCGAGATCTGTGAAAGAGAGCAAAGGTGGGGTGGGAAGGCCGTGTCTTATCGACTCGGCGCAGAGGAAGGAAATCCGGGCGTTCCAGTCGAGCATTCGCTGCGAAGTTTTGGCAGCGTTTACTATTCGTTGTTCGAGACGATGCGACGCATTCCTTGTGATGAAGGAAATGCTTTCGACATGTTGCGCCCGGTTTCTGGCGTCATCCTGAGAGGGGCGGGCGGAGTTACAACCCGGATTAGCGCGGCGCTCGACCAGCCAGCTTGGCGCCAGTGCTTGGATTTCCACCTGGCGATGCGCAGGTTTGGGGTACCGTTTCGAGACTTCTCTTTTTGGCTCGGCCGCATAGCGCATTATATTCTGGGAAGCGATGCCCTGCGCGACGCCGTCGCCGCAACTCGCTTCGACGAGCACTTTCAGCTCAGACGGCGGAGCCCTGAATTCGCAAATTTCATTTTGGCGTTTGCCGACATTGTCTTCGCCGCTAAACCGGACGCCAGCGCAGCTACGGTTATCGAACTTTTCGCCCTCGTGATACTCGCCCGTTACATGAATCCCTACAGACTCACCCACCGCATCAACATCACGCGCGGGCCGGTAAACGAATGTTTCGTCGATCCGTGGGCGGCCCTGCTTCGCCACCTCGGCGTGACCATGCATCTTGGCGCGCGGGCGGAATCAATCGAGTGGACGGGGTCGTCCGCAGGGAAGCATATCGCCGCCATTAGATTTGCCGACGGCTCGCGGCGAACGGCCGACGCCTATGTGCTCGCGGTTCCACCCCTTACGATAGGCGAGCTTGCGCCAGACATATACGACAATTCTATATTGCCTAGGATGCGGCGCGAATGGTCGGCTGGCGTTCAGATTATTTTGAGCCGAGTTCCAAAAGAAATTGTGGCGCAGGACTGCATGACCATGTTCCTCGCCTCTCCGTGGGCGATCATTACTGTCCTCGAAGCAACGCCGCTCTGGGAAGGCGTCCCGATGCCGCCCGGCGTTGCGGGTGTGCTTTCTGCGACGATATCCCGTTTTGATTCACCCGGTATTATTCATTGCAAACCCTTCAGCAACTGCAATGAGGACGAAGTTCTTGACGAAGTTCTCGCTCAGATCGCGCTGAGCGATCGGGGCGCGATCATCGGAATGCACGCCGGTACACTGCTGAACCGTTTATCGGCCGCAGAACTCGCTGACGGGGCCAATGGCGTGTTTCGAGGGTGGGAAGCCGGGGCGGCAGACAGCAGCGGCCATCTCTGGGCGACATCCGCGGCGCTTTCGATTTTCAGCCCCGAGTCTGGAATCAAGGGCGCGCCAGTGACAACCTCACATCCTGACCTGTTCCTCGCCGGAGAGTTTACTGGCACGGCCATGAAAATTCCGACCATGGAGAAGGCTAATCAAGCCGGCAAACTATGCGCCGCTGCAGTTCTCGCCAGCCTCGGATTGCAATACGATCAGAGCCGCTGCATTCCGCCTGTTTCTCGTCTAGTTCGCCGCCTGTTGCGGATTTAGCAGGCGTACCAGGCGCCGTTTAAAGGTTTCCGAAGCCTTTTTTCCGCATGACATCGAGCCGCGGGTGACGGCCACAGTTGTCGGCGACTCGCACACAGATGAACTGCTTTGCTTTATCGAGCAACATTTTTTGCGTTGAGAGTTCCGGGGCGGGTATTTGTTGCGAAGCCCTGGAATGTCGGCACGCTGATTTGTCTCGTCTGGACTCTTTCGCCGGGGTCACACGCTTGTAGACGACAGCGGCCGATTTCCCTTTGGTCGCCCGGATGTACGGTGACTGCGGACGCCCCGCGCTGAGAATCTTTTCAGTGCGGGGCTATCGGTTCAACATGAAAGTGCTTACCCAGCGCTTACCAAGCCATAATTTTAGGCGAATTCGGAGCCTGGAAAATCCCATTTTATCCAATGATTTCAAATGGTGGAGCCAGGCGGAATCGAACCGCCGACCTCTTCAATGCCATTGAAGCGCTCTCCCAACTGAGCTATGACCCCGAAAGTCTCGTGAATTCCGTTTCGACAGCATCCATTTGGGCTGGATTGTTCTCGTCAGCGGTCCGGCGGGAACAAAACACGAGGCCGGCTTGTATAACCTTCCCCGCCCTGCTTCACAAGCCAAACCTCAGCGTTCTTCCTCCTCCCCGATCTCGCCATCGATAAGATCGCCGACATCGTCGTTATCCTCTTCCTCTTCCTCGAGAAAAGGATCGTCGGCCGGTTCGATCTCGACTTCGTCGTCCGGCGCGACCGGCACCTTGTCCTCGCCGGCATCGGCTTCCTCAAGCGAAACCAACTCCGCCACCGGCACCGCTTCGGTATCCTCTTCATCGGCCGCCGCGGCGCTTGCCACGGCGCGCGAGGGAGCGGCCTGCGAAATCGTCCCGCATTTCGGACAGGTAATGGGCGATTTGTTGAGATCAAAGAACCGCGTGCCGCAGTTCTGGCAGTGATGCTTGTTACCGAGTTCTGGTTTGGCCACGGAACCTACCTCTCCTAGGGACGTCTTTGCGGTCCGGTTAGTGATGCAACGCCCGGCTGTCAAATGGAAGTTGAAATGCGGTGCCAGTTTGATGACAGCATCCCTTCCGCCATGTTACGACCATCACGGAGGGCGAGGCATTCGGGATCAGCTTGGTTTCGCGCGATGATTCGTTTGGGAGGCGTTTATGGAGGCACGAGCGCCGGTGCTCGCGGCGCGGGCCGGGGGGCCTTTGCGGGGCCGGGTCAAGCCGCCGGGCGATAAGTCGATTTCGCACCGGGCTCTGATCCTCGGCCTTCTTTGTGCGGGCGAGACCGCAATCGAGGGCCTTCTCGAAGGCGATGATGTTTTGCGAACCGCCGCCGCCTGTTCGGCTCTCGGCGCCAAGGTGGAGCGGTGCGGCGAGGGGCGCTGGCTTGTCCAGGGCTGCGGGATCGGCACCCTTCTCGCGCCGCGTGACGTCCTCGATTTCGGAAATTCGGGAACCGGGATGCGCTTGATGATGGGTGTCGCGGGCAGCCATGCGATCACCGCCTGTTTCGATGGCGATGCCTCCTTGCGAAATCGCCCCATGCAGCGGATTCTCGATCCTCTGTGCCTGATGGGAGCCGAGGTCTTGTCGCAATCGCCTGGCGGGCGCTGCCCGGTTCTTCTCAAAGGCACGAGTGAGCCTGTCCCCATCGAATTTTCGCCGCCGGTAGCCTCGGCGCAGATCAAATCGGCGGTCCTTCTCGCCGGTCTCAATTCGCCTGGCCGCACGGTCGTGAGCGAGGCCGAGGCCACGCGGGATCACACCGAGAAAATGCTGAACTATTTCGGCGCCGCCATCAAGATCGAGCCCTTCGCGACGCATGGCCGGAAAATCAGTCTCGAAGGCCGCCCCGAGCTGCGCCCGGCGCCAGTCATCGTCCCCGCCGATCCTTCGTCCGCCGCTTTTCCATTGGCCGCCGCGACAATCGTGCCTGGTTCCGATATCCTCATCGAAGGGATGATGATGAACCCCTTGCGGACCGGTCTTTTGACAACGCTGCTTGAAATGGGCGCCGCGATCGAAATCCTCGGCCGCCGCGAGGAAGGCGGCGAGGAGGTCGCTGACCTCCGCGTGCGTGCGGCAGCGCTCAAGGGTGTGGATGTTCCGGCGGCCCGGGCGCCCTCGATGATCGATGAATATCCCATTCTCGCGGTTGCCGCCGCCTTTGCCTCGGGCGAGACCCGGATGCGTGGCCTCGCCGAACTCAGGGTCAAGGAATCCGACCGCCTCCAAGCGGTGGCGGATGGCTTGCGCGAGGCCGGGGTCGCGCATGCCATCGTCGGGGACGATCTCATCATTGAGGGCCGCTCTGGCGATGTCGCGGGCGGCGGCATGGCGGCGACCCATCTCGACCATCGCATCGCGATGAGTTTCCTTTGTCTTGGTCTTGCCTCGCGGCAGCCGATGGCGATCGATGATTCCCGCATGATCGCGACGAGCTTTCCAAAATTCCGGTCCCTCATGGAAGCTCTGGGGGCGCGCTTCCAATGATCATCGCCATTGATGGTCCGGCTGCCTCGGGCAAGGGCACGCTCGCCCGCAATCTTGCCCGGCATTTTGGCCTGCCGCATCTCGACACAGGCCTCCTCTACCGGGCGACCGCCCGGGCGCTGATCGACGAGGGCCGCAGTCTTGCCGACAAGGAGGCGGCGATTGCCGCCGCGCGGGGCCTCGCGCTCAGGGACTTCGATGAAGCCGCGCTGCGCGGCCGCGAGATGGCGGAAGCGGCGTCGGCCGTCGCTGCCATCCCCGAGGTGCGCGCCGCCCTCGTCGAATTGCAGCGCGCCTTCGCGCATCGTCCCGGCGGCGCGGTGCTCGATGGCCGCGATATCGGCACGGTGATTTGCCCCGAGGCCTGCCCCAAGATTTTCGTCACCGCGAGTGCCGAGGTGCGGGCGCGGCGCCGCGCCTTGGAGCTCAGCGCGCAAGGCGGACAGGCCGATTACGCCGATGTGCTGGACGAGATCCTGCGGCGCGACGCGCGCGACACGAACCGCACCACGGCGCCCTTGGCGCCGGCCTCGGATGCCATTCTGCTCGATACGACGACGCTTGACGCCGGGGCGGCGTTCAAGGCGGCGCTCGCCATCGTGAACCGCTGCACCGCCCGCGGCATCGCGGGCGTGGCCGCGCGCTGATGGGTCAGACCTCAGTTTTGTCCGGTTTTCCGTTCCAATCGTACCAAATGTTTGGCGATATTATACATTGCGTACCCAGTGGTACAATGCTAGCATGATTGGTATTGTTTCTGCGGGGGTCTCGTCTGGATGGAAGCGGCGTCCACCTTCGATCGCCCGTTTTCTGGACGTGAATAATGAATATTGGGGCAAAGTACGATTATCCACCCCTTCTTGCTCCTGGTCGGCATTACCTTTCACTTTCAGATATCAAGCTAAGATGCGTTGATCATTTCGATGGAGACGCACGCGATTG
>DATJLX010000265.1:0-12602 GCA_035509135.1 Methylocella sp. | reverse complement strand
ATCCTGTGGCTGGCATTGAGATCCGCCCGCATCGTTCTGGCGGTCGCGCTCTGTGTCGTCGCCGGCTTGGCGGTGACGGCCGCGGCCGGGTTGAAGATGGCTGGATCCTTCAACTTAATTTCGTTGGCATTCGGCGTCCTGTTCATTGGCATCGGCACCGATTTCGCCATTCAGTTCAGCGTGCGATATCGAGCCGAGCGGCATCACGAGCCGGGTTTCGACAAAGCCATTGGCCGCACGGCAAACAAGATCGGACGGCCCTTGGCGCTTGCCGCGGCGGCGACCGCGGCTGGTTTCTTTTCCTTTCTCCCGACCGATTATACCGGTGTTTCGGAGCTTGGCCTTATTGCCGGCACCGGCATGCTCATCGCATTCTTCACGACACTGACGGTTTTGCCGGCTTTGCTCTCGATCCTGGGGGCTCCCGTGGAGACGGAACCCATCGGCTTCAAGTTCCTGGCTCCGGCCGACCGCTTCATGAGCCGGCACCGCTATGCCGTCGTCATTGGGACGCTGGCCGTTGCTTTGGCCGGAACGCCTTT
This sequence comes from Methylocella sp., assembly GCA_035509135.1. GTDB lineage: Bacteria > Pseudomonadota > Alphaproteobacteria > Rhizobiales > Beijerinckiaceae > Methylocapsa. The sequence continues at coordinate 12,060 of DATJLX010000265.1, read as the reverse complement.
GCTCTTGAAGCTTCAATTCGATTTCAACCCTCTGGATTTATCGTCTCCGAAGACCGAAGCCGTCGCCACTTTGCGCGATCTGATGAAAGATCCCGCAACGGACCCCAATACGATCAGTATCCTCGCGCCCTCGCTCACCGATACCCGCGCGGTCACGGAGCGTTTGCGGCAGTTGCCGGACGTCGCCCGGGTCACCACTTTGGAAAGTTTCATTCCCGAAGATCAGGACGCGAAACTTGCGAGCATCCGTCAGGCCGCCGTTGCACTGAAACCAGAGCTTGATGCGAGCCATCGCCGACCGGCGCCGAGCGATGTCGAGGACGTCGCGGCAATGGAACGTGCGGATCAGACCTTAACAACGGCCGCCGGCAATGCGGCCGGAAAAGGCGCCGAGGAGGCCCGGCGTCTCGCCGGGCTGATCCATAAGCTGGCTTGGGGGACACCCGAGTTGCGCGAGACCGCGCGGCATGCCTTGCTCCCCAGCCTGGATACCACGTTCGGCCTTTTGCGGGAGTCGCTGGACGCGCGATTGATCACACTCCGGTCCATCCCACCCGATTTGAGGGCGGACTGGGTGACCCAAGATGGCCGGGCCCGCATCGATGTCGCGCCCAAAGGTGACCCGGATGACAACGCCAATTTGATTCGTTTCAGCGAGGCTGTGCGCAAGATCGCCCCAGCGGCGACGGGACAGCCAGTGATCATTCAGGAATCCGGGAACACGGTGGTCAAGGCCTTTGCCGAAGCAGGACTCTGGGCATTGCTTTCGATCAGCCTGCTTCTCTTGATTGTTCTCCGCCGGGTCACTGACGTGCTTTTGACTTTGGTCCCCTTGGCTCTGGCTGGCACCGTCACACTAGAGATCACCGTGCTGATTGGCATGCCGCTTAATTTTGCCAATATTATCGCCTTGCCGGTTCTTCTCGGCGTGGGAGTCGCCTTTAAGATTTATTTCATCCTGGCTTGGCGTGCGGGTGCGACCAATCTGTTGGAAACGAGCCTCACCCGGGCCGTCGTTTTCAGCGCGATGACGACCGCGACCGCCTTCGGCAGTCTTTGGCTCTCCCAATTCCCGGGGATGTCCAGCATGGGCAAGCTCTTGGCCTTGGCTCTGCTCTGCACTTTGGCGGCGGCCGTTCTGTTCCAGCCTGCTTTGATGGGGCCGCCGCGAAAAGTGGTGCCGGAGGAGGGTGCATAAATTGCCCCCATCAAGATCAAGGATGCTGTCGCGGCGTGTCTCAATAAGGTCCGGCGTCAAGGCAGACTTTGGATTCTGTCCCGAATCGCCCCATATTGGCGGCATGGCCAAAGCTCCGAAACCCGCCGGGGTAAAGAAAGCCCCTCACTCAAAAGCCGCGCGACCCGAGGTCACGCCGCTCGGCGAGCATCTGGCCGCCTTGCTCAATCCGGCGCTGATTCAGCGCCAGCCTGGCGTTTGTGAGGCGCAAACGGATTACATTACCGTCTCGAATCACCCCCCGGGAATGTCCGGCGTCGCGGCCACCGTCGAATCCCTGAAGGACCTGCTGGAGCGGGGCGACCCGAACATCCGGGAAAAAAAACCTTGGTTGCCGCATCGGCCGCCGCGGCCTGATAAATCGGAAGGCGGCCTGAGATTTCGCGTGGTGTCCGAATTCGAGCCGCAGGGCGACCAGCCGGGCGCGATCGACGAACTCGTCCAGGGCATCATGGCGCAAGAGCGTGACCAGGTGCTCCTTGGAGTCACCGGCTCCGGCAAAACCTTTACCATGGCGCAGGTGATCGCGCGGACCAACCGGCCGGCGCTCATTCTCGCGCCGAACAAAACCCTGGCGGCGCAGCTTTATGGCGAATTCAAAAGCTTCTTTCCGGATAATGCGGTCGAATATTTCGTCTCCTACTATGATTATTATCAGCCCGAGGCCTATGTGCCGCGCTCCGACACCTATATCGAAAAGGAAAGCTCGATCAACGAGCAGATCGACCGGATGCGTCATGCGGCGACGCGCGCCCTGCTCGAACGCGACGATGTGATCATTGTCGCCTCCGTCTCCTGCATTTATGGCATCGGTTCGGTCGAGACCTATACGGCGATGACGTTTACCGTGAAGCTTGGCGAAAGAATCGATCAGCGCCAGCTCATCACTGATTTGGTCGCGCTGCAGTATAAGCGCTCGGCGGGCGATTTTTCGCGCGGCGTTTTCCGGGTGCGCGGCGATACGATCGAGCTGTTTCCAGCCCATTATGAGGATCGCGCCTGGCGCATCGGCTTCTTTGGCGATTCGATCGAATCGATCGCCGAATTCGATCCTCTGACCGGCAAGAAGACGCAAGACCTCGAATTCATCAAGGTCTATGCCAATTCCCATTATGTCACGCCCCGCCCGACCCTTCTGCAATCGATCAAGGGCATCAAGCTGGAACTGAAGCAGCGCCTCGCCGAGCTCAATGCCGCGGGCCGCTTGCTCGAAGCGCAGAGACTCGAACAGCGCACCTTGTTCGACCTCGAAATGCTGGAGGCGACCGGTTCCTGCGCCGGCATCGAGAATTATTCGCGCTATTTGACTGGCCGGCGTCCCGGCGAACCGCCGCCCACTCTGTTCGAATATCTGCCCGATAATGCGCTTGTCTTCACCGATGAGTCGCATGTCACCATTCCGCAGATTGGCGGCATGTATCGCGGCGACTTCCGGCGCAAGGCGACCCTCGCCGAATATGGTTTCCGGCTCCCCTCATGCCTCGACAACAGACCGCTGCGTTTCGAGGAGTGGGACGCGATGCGGCCGCAGTCGATCCATGTCTCGGCGACGCCCGCCTCCTGGGAACTCGATCGCACGGGCGGCGTCTTCGTCGAGCAGATCATCCGCCCGACGGGCCTCATCGATCCACCGGTCGAGATCCGCCCGGCGCGCGCCCAGGTGGACGATCTTCTGGGCGAGGTGCGCGAGGTCGCCGCCAAGGGCTATCGCAGCCTTGTCACGGTGCTCACCAAGCGCATGGCGGAGGATTTGACCGAATATTTGCATGAGCATGGCGTGCGGGTGCGCTACATGCATTCCGACATCGACACGATCGAGCGGATCGAGATCATCCGCGATCTGCGGCTTGGCGCTTTCGATGTGCTTGTCGGGATCAATCTTTTGCGCGAGGGGCTCGATATTCCCGAATGCGCGCTTGTCGCCATCCTCGACGCCGACAAGGAGGGATTTCTTCGCAGCGAAACGTCGCTTGTTCAGACGATTGGCCGCGCCGCCCGCAATGTCGATGGCAAGGTGATCCTCTATGCCGATCACGAGACCGGATCGATCAAGCGGGCGCTGGCCGAGACCCAGCGCCGGCGCGAAAAACAAGAAGCCTTCAATGCCGCGCATGGGATTACGCCGGCCTCGATCAAGCGCGGGATCGCCGATATATTGGGCTCGGTCTATGAGCAGGATCATGTCACGGTCGATGCCGGGCTTGCCGCGCCAGAGAGTCTCGCAGGGCATAATTTCAAAGCGGCGATCGCCGATTTCGAAAAGCGGATGCGGGAGGCCGCCGCCAATCTCGAATTCGAGGAAGCCGCCCGCTATCGCGACGAATTGAAACGCCTGCAAGCGGTCGAACTCGCCATCGCCGACGATCCGCTGGCGAGCCAGAGCGAGGTCGAGGCGCAGGCCGGGGCTTTTCGCGGCGCGCGCAAATATGGAGCTGCGGCGAACCTTCCCGCCCATCGCCCGCATAAGCCGACCGATGCCGAGATGGGGCCGCATAATTTCGGCGGCGGCGAAGCCAAGCCGCGCGGCGAAGGAAAGCCGCGTTCCTTGGCGGACAAAGGCGGGACCAGGGCTCGCAATGCCAAAAAAAGATGAGCGAACCACTGCCGCCTTGGCCCTGCTATTGGATGCGTTCTCCACTTGTGCCGCGCCGGCGGCGCAGCAGCTGATCCCGACTCCTTACCCTGAACTGCTTGGCCCCAATGCGGAAATCGGCGGCGGCGTATCACCAACGCACAGGCATCAGCATTTGATCCCAGAGCCTGTCCCGCAGAGCCTCGGGCCGAATGCGCTCGGCAATCCCAAACCCTGGCACCACCATCGGCATCAGCATCTTTTGCCAGCGCCCTATTGGCGGCAGTATCATCATTGGCGTTGACAAAACCGTGTCCCCGAGGCCAAACCATGACCCAAAACCTCGAAGACTATGCCCTCATCGGCAATTGTGAGACGGCGGCCCTCGTCGGGCGCGACTTGTCGGTCGATTGGCTCTGCTGCCCGCGGTTTGATTCTCCCGCTTGTTTCGCCAATCTCCTGGGCACCAAAGAGAACGGCCGCTGGGTGATCACTCCGGCGGATCCCAACGCCAAGATCACCTGGACTTATCGCGGCCAGACTTTGATTCTCGATACCAGGATCGAGACCGCCGAGGGGGTTGCCATCGTCACGGATTTCATGCCGACGCGGGCGCATGGCACGCATCTTGTGCGCCTCGTGCGCGGCATCAGCGGCAGCGTCAAGCTGCACACCGAGCTTATCATCCGTTTCGATTATGGCTCGGTCGTGCCATGGGTGCGCCGCTACGACGATGGAAGTCTGCGGGCGGTCGCTGGTCCCGATCGCTTGGTCTTGCGCACCCCAGTGAGGCTTCGCCCGCGGGGCCGGACTCATGCGGGTGAATTTGTCGTCACCGCCGGAGAGACGACGGATTTCACGCTGAGCTATGGCATCTCCTACGAAGATGTCCCCAAAGCCATCGATCCTTACCAAGCGCTTGGCCAGACCGAACATAGCTGGACCGCCTGGTCGCAGCCTTTCGAAGGCTGTGGGGAGTGGTCGGACGCGGTGATCCGGTCCTTGCTCACTTTGCGTTCCCTGATTTTTCAGCCGAGCGGTGGAATGGTCGCCGCGCCGACCACCTCGCTTCCGGAGCAATTAGGCGGCTCCCGCAACTGGGATTACCGGTTCTGCTGGCTGCGCGACGCGACCTTCACTTTGCTCGCGTTGATGAATGGGGGTTATGCTCATGAAGCATTGCGGTGGCGCGCATGGCTCATTCGTGCCATTGGCGGTGAACCGGCCCTGGTGCAAGTTCTTTATGGCATCGGCGGCGAGCGTCATCTTCCTGAATGCACGCTTCCCTGGCTCTCGGGTTACGGAGGCGCGATCCCGGTGCGGGTCGGCAATGAGGCCATCGCTCAATTGCAGCTCGATATTTATGGCGAGGTGTTGGATGCATTCTATCAAAGCCGCAAGCGGCGGCTCGTGACCGACGCTGCCGATTGGATGCTGCAAATCGAACTTTTGAATCATCTCGAAAAGATCTGGGACTTGCCCGACGAAGGCATTTGGGAAGTGCGCGGGCCGCGGCGGCATTTCACCTATTCGAAAATCATGACCTGGGTTGCGTTTGACCGGGCGGTCAAAAGCATCGAGGAATTCGGTTTGGTCGGGCCGCTCGATCATTGGCGGAACCTGCGCCAGCGCATCCACGACGATATTTGCGCCAAGAGCTTCGATCCGGAACAAGGCGTTTTCACGCAGAGCTATGGCAGCAAGGACCTTGATGCGAGCCTCCTCATGATGGGGCTCGTTGGTTTCTTGCCGTTTGACGACAAACGCTTGCGCGGCACGGTCGAGGCGATCGAGCGGCGCTTGATGGTGGATGGGCTGGTGCGCCGCTATGACACGCAAACGGCCGAAGACGGCCTGCCTGTTGGCGAAGGGGCCTTTCTCGCGTGCAGCTTCTGGCTCGTCGACAATCTCGTGCTGCTGGGACGGCTCGATGACGCGCGCGTCTTGTTCGGGAAGCTGCTCGCGCTGCGCAATGATCTCGGTCTCTTGTCCGAGGAATATGATCCCGCGGCAAAACGTCTTGTCGGCAATTTTCCGCAGGCTTTTTCACATATTGCCTTGATCAACTCCGCTTATAATCTCACTCATGCGGCAAAGCCCGCGGAACAACGATCCGGGGCCCGGGCTCCGGAACCGGGGGAAGACCGTTTCGCTTTGTTTTGAGTTCCAGATGACTAGCGGGGCGCCTTTTTCGCTAGGATGCGCTGCAAGGTCCGCCGGTGCATGTTGAGGCGGCGCGCCGTCTCCGAGACATTGCGGCCGCAAAGCTCATAAATCCTTTGAATGTGCTCCCAGCGCACCCGGTCGGCCGACATGGGATTTTCGGGAAGCTCGGCTTTGTCATGACGGGTGGCCATGAGTGCATTGAAAATTTCATCGGCATCCACGGGCTTGGCGAGATAATCGAAGGCGCCGAGTTTCACAGCCGTGACGGCGGTAACAATATTGCCATAGCCGGTCAGGATGATTCCCCTCGCATCGGGGCGTTTCACTTTCAGCTCGCGAATCACATCGAGTCCATTGCCATCGGCCAGACGCATGTCGATGACCGCGAAGGCGGGGGCGCTCACGGCAATGGCCGCGAGACCTTCCGCGACCGAATGCGCGGCCGTCACGATGAAGCCGCGCGTTTCCATGCTGCGGCTCAAGCGCATGAGGAAAGTATTGTCGTCGTCGACGATCAGCAGTGAGCGATCGGGCCCGCAACCGTCTGGCGTGCTACCTTTGTCGTCACTTGGCTCTCCCGCCTTCGCGGGCAAGGAAGAATCGTTTTGCATAGCCAATCGCCTCGCTGAACCATTTCCGGCAGAAAACACAACAAAGCAAGAGTAAAGCAAATTTTTTACGGTTCCTTGAGCGCGAGCCGGGCCTAGCCTTCTCTCACGGACGCGGCAAGAGGCCGGCAGTGGGCTTGACCACCGTGCCGCTGTCGCTGCCAAGCCAATTTTTGGCTCCCCGCTCAAAATCCGCCCTCTCCCAGGAAATCGTGATGGCCGCTCCCGTCCCCGGTGGCAAGCGATTCTCAGCCTTGACAGTTGCGCCCGAGCGTTCGAGGAGAGTCTTGGCGATGAACAAGCCAAGACCGAGCCCCGCCCCTTCTTCCGATTTGGCGCGCCGGTCGGTCTTGGTCGTGACATAAGGCTCCCCTACGCGGCCAACGACATCGGGTGAAAAGCCAGGGCCATTGTCTTCGATCGTGATCGTCACGCGTGTCGCATTCCACTTTGCGCCGATCCGGACTTCGGAAGCCGCGAAGTCGATGGCATTTTCAATAAGATTGCCGAGCCCGTAGAGGATTCCAGGATTGCGGCGGCAGGCCGGTTCCGCCCCTTGTCCATCCTTGGAAATCGAAATGCTCACACCGAAATCGCGGTGCGGCCCCGCAACCTCCTCGATCAAAAGGCCCAAGCTCATCTCATCGAGAATATCGCCTGAATCGCCGCCAAGCGATGTCAAAGTGCTGAGAATAGCGCGGCAGCGGCCGGCTTCCTGAGCGAGCAAATTGAGATCTTCCTCGAAAGGATCGCCGGGGGAGAGTTGCTTTTGAAGATCTCTCACAATGAGCGTAATCGTGGCCAAGGGCGTACCGAGCTCATGCGCCGCCGCCGCCGCCAACCCGTCGAGCTGCGTCAAATGCTGCTCGCGGGCGATGACAAGTTCGGTCGCGGCCAAGGCATCGGCAAGCTTGCGCGCCTCGATGGCGACGCGCGACGCATAGATCGCAATGAACGCCGCGCTCAGAACAATCGCAACCCAAATCCCGGCATCATAAATCAACGGAAGGTGCAGCAGTTCTCCGGGAAACCAAGGCAGCGGGTAGTGGCGGAAGGTCAGAGCTGAAACCGCGCTGATCATGAGGAGGGTCAGAATCAGCGTGATGCGGCCCGAGAGCGACACAGCGGAGATCATGATCGGCGCGAGATAAAGCATCGAAAATGGATTTTCGATTCCGCCGGTCAGATAAAGCAAGGCTGTGAGCTGAAGAATGTCATAAGCCAACATGGCCGCGGCTGGCCCATCCTCGAGGCGGTCGATGCGGCCGAAGCGCAGACGCAGGCCAATGTTGAGCCAAGCCGAAGTCGCGATCACAAGCAGGCAAGGGCCGAGCGGGAGCGAAAACCGAAGTCCGAAATAGGTCACGACAAGGGCAATCGCTTGCCCAAGCAAGGCAAGCCAGCGCAATTTGACGAGCGTGTCGACGCGCAGCCGCCGCGAACTCCGGCCGAGATCGATGTTGATTAATTCGGCCATATCCCTGTCTTACTCTTCATCGCCGCAGCGGCAAGCGAGCCCCTGCATGCCTCATGCGGCCGCCTTGTCCAGACGCTTTTGAAGACCCCTAATAAAGACCCCGAAATGAGCCCGCGTTTGGGTCTTGTAGGATGCCTGAAGTCACGCAAAATATAACATAAGCCGCGCGGCGAACGAAAACGCCGCAGGCTGCCCAAAAATAATCTTCAAAATTACCAAAAATATTCATGAAGTAACAATTATCATCCGCGAAGACGTTGATAACCGAAAAATCCATCTTTATATGAGATTCGAGGTTTGTTCCGTATCCAACAATCCCTTCCATTCGATTGGCAGGTTGCGATGAGGTCGCGAGCGTTGTCGCGGGCAAGGATTCTCTGTTCCCTGCAGCTGGTGTTTTATCCCGCGCGTTGGCGAGGAGAGGCAAGGATTTAGAAAATGCCGCCTTTTGCTTATGAAATGCATGAGATGGCGCATCTCGCCATGGCTCCGGCAAGGGCTTTATCCGATGTCGCGAGGACGTGGCTTGAGAGCCCCATCAATCCCTTGTCCTATACCGCCGCGGGGCGGAATCTGGCGGCTTCGGCGAATGTTTTCGAGCGCTTGACAAGGCGTTACGACAAGCCCTCATTTGGGCTTGGCGCCACGGCCGTTGGCGGCAGAACCGTTCCTATCGTCGAACGCAGTGTTTGGGAGCGGCCGTTTTGCAAGCTGCTCCATTTTGAAAAGCAGTTTGACTCAGGCGCTCCCGAGCCGCGCCAGACGCTGTTAATCATCGCCCCCCTGTCGGGCCATCATGCAACCCTGCTCCGCGGCACCGTCGAGGCTTTCCTCCCTTTTTATGATGTCTACATCACGGATTGGGTCGATGCCCGGACGATTCCGCTGGCGGCAGGCCGCTTCGACCTCGATGATTACATTGATTATGTGATGGCCATTTGCGAGACATTGAGCAAGGCGGATGAAGGCGGGATCTTCCATACGCTTGGGGTCTGCCAGCCAGCGGTGCCGCTGATCGCCGCGATGGCCTTGATGGAAGCGCGGGACAGCCCTTATGTTCCCGCAACGATGACGCTCATGGGCGGTCCCATCGATACGCGGCGGAGCCCGACAAAGGTCAATCTGCTGGCGCAGGAACGCGGCAGCGCCTGGTTCAAGAGCCATTGCATCTGCACGATTCCCTTCGGCTATCCTGGGGCCGGCCGGGAGGTTTACCCGGGCTTTTTGCAGCTGACGGGCTTCATGGCGATGAACATCGATCGTCACATCACAGCGCATTTGGAGTTTTTCGACCATCTGGTTTCTGGCGATGGGGATTCCGCCAGAAAACATCGTGAATTTTATGATGAATACCGGGCCGTCATGGATCTGCCCGCCGAGTTCTATCTGCAGACGGTCGATACCGTCTTTGTGAATCACGCGCTGCCAAAGGGTGAGATGACGCATCGCGGCGTGCCGGTGGATTTGGCCGCCATCCACCGGGTCGGGTTGCTTACCGTGGAAGGCGAGAACGACGATATTTCCGGGCTCGGCCAGACGTCTGCCGCGCAGGACCTTTGTGTCAGCCTGCCGCCATCCATGAAAGCCCACTATCAGCAGGCCAAGGTCGGTCATTACGGCGTGTTCAACGGGTCCCGTTTCCGCAACGAGATCGTTCCGCGCATTCGCGATTTTCATCGCTCGATAAGGACTCCGAGCCGGTCCTTGAAACTGGTGGAAACCGGCTGAAATTCAGCAATTCTGGCCTCTCCCGAAAAGAGGCAGAGGCGCGGCAATTTTTCAAATGGAAACCCTCCCGGCATGTCGTCAATTTCTTGGCCCTGATTGCTTCGAGGAATCGCTGACGATCGGAATCATTTGGTTGTTGCCAAAGCTCCCAAATTTTGGGGATCGGAAAGCGCTTGCCCTTCGGCGGGTCTCCGCTCAACAAACAAAGAATCGCTCGGACTCAAAGAATTGGTGAATAATTTAATCGAAGCCGATCAACATTTTCGCGACACGCTCTAGCGACTCAACGGGCCACCCGCTATTCTGACGCTATGCCGTATCCGCCGCGAAAAAACGCTCCCCGCGTTTCCAATATCACGTCACTCGATGTGTCCCATGCGGGCGAAACCTATCGAATCAATTTGCGGCGAATAGCGTCTGCCCGCCGCTTCACCCTGCGTGTCCGGGCGGCGACGCAGGATGTTGTCTTGACCATGCCGCCACGCGGCAGCCTAAGCGAGGCCAAATCCTTCGCGAACCGGCACGCCGCCTGGATCGGCGTGAAATTGCGCCAGCTTCCAGAAAAAATCCCACTGAAGCCGGGGGGATCCGTTCCATTGCGTGGAACCTTGCACCGGATTGCCCATTGCCCCGCGAAGCGCCGGGGGATCTGGCTTGAAGATGCTGCGCCGGGCCTCGGCAGCATGCCGCTTCTTTGCGTGAACGCTGAGGAGTCCTTCATCCCCCGCCGGGTTCGCGACTTCCTGGTCAAGGAGGCGACGCGGGACCTTGCGGCCGCGGTCGAAAGACACACCCGGAAACTCGGGGTTGCTCCTCCCAAGATCACCTTGCGGGATACAACAAGTCGTTGGGGGTCTTGCTCCTCATCCGGTGCGCTCAACTTTTCCTGGCGCCTCATCATGGCGCCGCATTTCGTCCTCGATTACCTCGCGGCGCATGAATCCGCACATCTTCAGCACATGAATCATTCGGCGAAATTTTGGGCCACCGTTGCGCGCTTGACGGCCGACACGGCGCGCGCGGAGGCCTGGCTCAAGGCGCATGGCTCAAGCTTGCTGCGATTCGGGCAGGATTGAAAGGGTGAATGGGGCTTGGCCGTGATCTTCAGCGGCAGATCGCACGCTCAGCTTGCCGAAGACTGGGCCTCGGCGGCGGCCTCATTGAGACGCTTGCGGTAAAGCGCCGCGAAATCGATCGGATCGATGTAAAGCGGGGGGAAACCGCCGCCGCGCACGGCCTCGGCGACAATCTGGCGGGCGAAAGGAAACAATAGACGGGGGCATTCGATCATGACGACCGGATGCATGTCGCCGGGGGCAATATTGCGCAACCGGAACAAGCCCGCGTAGTCCAGTTCGAATTTGAAGAGGAGGCCCGCGCCTTCGCCAGCCGTTCCTTCCAAGAGGATATTCACCTCGAAGTCGGCTTCCGCGATTTGCCTTGCATTGACATTCACCTGGATCGAAATATTCGGCGGCTTCTCTTGCGGTCCAAGGGAACGCGGCGCATTCGGATTCTCAAATGAAAAATCCTTGGTGTATTGCACCATAGCATTGATCGAAGGCGCCGTGTCGGCCGGTGAGCCGTTTCCGTTATCGTTACCATTTCCGTCAGACATCATGAAATCCTCTCCTGTCGGCTGCGGGTAACACGGATGCAACGTCACGACAAGCGGGCCCGTGATGCGGCATCACGCCAGCATTCCCCGAGGCCGGGAGTCATTTCGCGCCTTTTTCACCAGCCCCTCCCGCCGCCCCCTCCCGCCGGGATGGATTGCCTGGCTTGCGGCGTCTACCTCTTTATTGTGCCAGATGATCTGCCCCGGAAAATCGGAAACATTTTTAAGCTCATTCTCTGGTCTCCTGCATAAATCCGGCGCAATATCGACCAAGATTGAATAGGAAACTGAGCTGGAGACGTTTCGCGCAATGCCCAAGGACGTGCCTCGTCTTTATTTGATCACGCCGCTCATGGACGATTGGGCCCCCTATCCGTCCCTTCTCGAGGCGGCGATCGCAGCTTGCGGCGTGGCTTGCGTGCTTTTGCGAACCGCCGTGGAGGACCAAGGCGCGAAGGAGACGATCGCGCGCGCGCTCACACCTCTCTTGCAAAAGCATGGGGTTGCTTGCCTCGTCGCCGACGATCCCGCATTGGCCCTCGCGGTCAACGCCGATGGCGTCCACATCGATAGCGCAGGGCCAGGGCTGCAATCGGCCTTGCGCGCCTTGCAGCCGGGCCGCATCGTCGGTGCCGGGGAATTGCGGACACGGGA
>DATJLX010000264.1:0-7542 GCA_035509135.1 Methylocella sp. | reverse complement strand
TGCGAAACCCTCCGGATACTGCTGAAGCGTATAGGTTTGCTTCGCGCACGCGATTTGTGGTGCGATACCTGTTAAGGACATCGCGATGATGGCGATCACCATTGAACGCATGGCCCTCTCCTTACATTTTGAGACCGACTCTCCGTACTGGAACGAAACGGACGGCGTCTCCACGACATTTCCTGAATACTGAGGATCGGATTTTCCGAGGGATTGGTTTTGGCCGCTTGGCGAAGCCTAAACATTCCGCGATCCCTATGGTTCCGTGGCGTGCCGACTCCAGATGACAGGAACGAAAAGTCTCAGTGGCAGGGCGGCAAGCCAGGCAGACCGCATCCGGCCTTCTGTTTTGGCAACGGCTGGCGCGGCTGCTGAACCGGCTGTAGCGCGCGGGCCGGTTGCGGCTGCCGCGCCTGTTGAAATGGCTGTGGTCCGCGCGGCTGCTGAACCTGTTGCGGCCGCTGCAGTGGCGGCTTCGCCATCTTGGCGGGACCAGGCCCGGTCACCACAGGTTTGCCATTCCCGCCACCCGATGGAGCGTAAGGGTTTTGCGGCGTCTGGGTCACCGGGCGTTTGTTCAGCGGTTGCCGCCCTGCCATCGGCGCGCCCGGCGGCGGCGTGACCGGACCGGGCTTTGTGCCATGATTAGGCACATTCTTTGCGCCCAGCTTTGGCGGATGCCCATTGCCGCCAGGCAAGGCCTGATTTGCAGGTTGCGGTTTGTTTTTGAGCGATGTGGCCTGTGGGTTTCCAGGCGTTCCTGGCACGGGTTGTTGAGCCTGGTTCTGGGTTGGAGCCGCCGGCTTTGGTCCGAGCCCTGGCAGAGGTTTGCCAACGGGTCCTGTGACGCCCGGCAGTTCATGGCCCGCCGGCAAGCGGGTTGTGGCTGACGGCGCTCCCGGCGCCGGCTGGCCGGGTGCGATAGGCGGCGTACCCGGGCCTCCAACAACGGACGCCCTGCGGGCCACGGAGGGCGGCAGAGCGACTTTCGCGGCGATCGCACCGGCGACAGCACCTGCCGCAACACCAGTCGCCACTCCGGCTCCAAAACCGGCCGTGCCAGGCGCCGCCGGGGTGATGATGGTTGTGTTGTGAATGTTGTTGAAGATGACATTGTTAGGGGGCGCCGCCACATAGGCGGGCGGATTGGCCCAGACAGGGACCGGCACGAAAGCGGGAACCGGCAGCACGAACAATCCAACCGGCGGCGGTGGCGGCGGGAACACGAGATAGGCCGGCGGCGGCGCCAGGATGACGATCGGCGGCGGCGGCACAAAGCCAAACGCCGGATCGCTGAACACAAGCACCGGACGATCAATGTAGACAATCTCCGCTGGTGGGGGTGGCGGCACGTCGTAAACAATCGGTGTGAAAGATGACGGCGGCGCCTCGGCGGCGGCAAAAGTCTCCAGGCGCCAGCGCGCGTCATTCACATGCGGACCGCGCGGATAGCGGTCGAGATACGACCAATAGGCGTCCGGCGTATCGATGCGGCAAGTGTGCCGCCAGGTGATTGCCTCGCGGCGGGCGGCGAGCAAAGCACGCACCCGGTTGGCGTGAGGGTCTGATGGATAGGCGGCAAGAAACTCCCCATAACCTTGCAGCGAGTCGCGCTCGATCACGGCGGCATAGGCGTCCTGGGCGCCAAGGGCGCCGATCGGTTGCGACCGCATGGCGTTGATCCTATCCGCCGCGAGGGCGGGGGGTGGCGCGTCCGGCGCCCGGTCGAAAAAGACGAAAGACGCGGCGATCCGCGATGCGTCCCAAGGCACCAGCCCTCCCTTGGTCTCTTGGTTGACGCGCAACCGCACGCCATCGAAGACATCCGATGGCGGCAAGCCGCCTTCCCGTATCATTTCGGTCAGCGCCCGCGCATAGGCGCCGTAGGGACCGCTTTCATTCGGCGCCACTGTGCCGGGCGTAGCGTTGAAAGCCAGCAGCATGTTGGGCTCGGCGTCGGCGAGCGCCAAGCCGCCGGCCAGGGGCGGGCCGGACTTCGCGAAAGGTGACGCTCTCGCCGCATCGAGGACGACAAGGCTCGCCTTCAGCGGAAGCCCGGCGAGACGCCTCGTATAATCGGAGACACGCAGCGCCTCGATCGCGACATCCGGCGCCGCCGCGATCTTCGCATCCACCGGCACGAAATAGTTTTCGCCGTCCAGTTGCAGGCCATAACCAGCAAGATAGACGAAGGCCACGGTGTCTGGTCCCGAGGCTTGCGCTTTTTCAAGAAAATCCTTGAACGCCCCGCGCAACGTTTCCCCATCGAGATCACGCGCGCCGCTGACATCGAAACCAGCCGCCTGCAGCGTCTGGGCAATGAGGCCCGCGTCATTGGCGGGCGTGGCGAGAGGCGCCGCCTGGTAGGCCGCGTTGCCAACCACAAATGCTATGCGCTTTTCCGTTTCCGCCCGCGATGGCGAAGCGAATACCAGCATGACAAGCGCGAGGCAAGAAAGCAGCAATTTGGACATGGTTTTCATGATGATCTATGCCGGAAAAGCCAATTTCAAGCGCCATGTTAGGGTTAGGCGCTGAACGAGACTTGAATGAAATAAGGCAACGCGAAGGCAACGGAGATGGCGACTTGCGATACGCCAGCCGAGCATCATGCAAAGGATCATGGCGTCATTCTGGCCAATGCAAACAAGTGCGTGGCTCGCATCCTGAGTTACCGGCCGAATGGACCCAGGCAAATGCTCAAAAATTGCATTTATTCAAAGAGTTATTGGTAGTACCTGAAGTTGTTCAGGAGCGATGCCGCAAAACCGTGAAGGGTGAATTTTCATCCATGGGTTCAGGTGCTCCGTCCAGCCCCTCGAACACGACACCCGGCTTGCGCGGGTGGAGATCGAGGTTCAAAATGAGGAACTCCTCGGCAAGAGCGCCAAGATCGATCTTACCATTGATGATTGGATCGGGAGGATCGTCGCCGCCATGAAAAGCCGTCCCCGCCGCCCCGGAAACCTGGTCCAAGTGCGCGAAATCCACCTCGATATCGGCGTGGACGAGCGTCTCGAAGGGATCAAGACTGACAACGCAGGTTTGCGTAACACGGGCGCTTAAACGCCCCGTAACCTTGATTCTTGTCCCGTCTTGTTTTTGCACATGAAAACTGGCGGTGAAATCGTGAACCGAGACGAGGCCGCACGCGTCCGCGAGAGCCGCGCATTCTGCCTTGCTAGCGTGGACGTCGATGTCAAGCCCTGTATCCAGCACGCTATCAACGGTCAGCATGCGCGTGAACCGTTCGGCATCTCTCTTCTGCCCCGCATCGCCCGAACCGGGCTTGCGAGAGATCAACTTGCCGCCAACAGACTTGCGGGATTTCGGAGGAGGAACGGTTCGCATCGCCATCGCTGCCACCTATCACGGATTCGAAGAGCAAATTCGCCGGCATGGTGACATATTTGGCTGGCCATGCCTTGATTCAACCAAGCGATCTGTTTGTTTGTTCGTCCTGATCCTCTTTTCTAACGAATTGTGGAGGGCCGTGGAAATGGAACCGGACCGGCGATGAAAGCCTCAAGAGGGGCATTGGCCAAGGCTTGCCAGGCCGCTTCCACATAGCGGGCAAGCCTTTCTGGATTGCCGCGGCCATCATAGACATTGCGCGCGAGCGCGGCGGCAAGGCCTGGCACGCCGCTGTCGAGGGCAAGGTCATAGGCGGCAGCGCGGCCGAGAAAGGCCTCCGCCAGGGATCGCATGCGCTTGGCGAGACGGGTGTCGCCAATACCCGTTTCCCGCAAGGCGCTGTCGAAGGAGCGGAAGAGGGAATCGGTGAGATCCTGGGCGACTTGCGGCGCCGGCGGCTTCAGCCTATGGAGGCGGCGCAGGACAAGAGCCGCAAGCAAGGTGAGTGCCTCGAAACGGCCTTCCATGCTGTCCTCGATGCCATACTCCACGAAAAGCACCGGATCGCGAGCCGCCGCCACGATCTCGCCATGAAGCCGGTCGATCAAATTGCGATTGGCCGGACCTCGGAAGAGCCGAAAAACCATGTTGTTTCCATTGGTCGCTATCACGGTCGAGGAGTGCCGCGAGGCCGTCCCGTGATCTTGTAAAATACAACGGTGATGCCCGTCTCAAAACAAGCAAAACAATTTATTTATCCATTTTGTGGAAGTTTCATGCGCCGGCGCATTTTGCGGTCCAAACGGGCGTGTGTCTCGCCAAAATGCTCAACCCGGAGGCTTGAAGAATGGCGTTTGTGACAGCATGGAGACGTCGCCAAAACCGCCGGGCGCCGGGCGGTGTCAGACTGGCTTTCGCGGCGGCGCTGACGCTCTCCCTAAGCGGCTGCCTCGGCTATGACGGTCAAGTCATCCATGGCTATCAGCTCAACCCGAAAACCGCCGAAGACGTCAAGGTCGGGGCCTCCGCCGAGCAGATTCTGGTCCTTTTGGGCTCGCCGACGACGACCTCCACCGTCGGCGGCGATGCCTGGTATTACATCACCCAAGTCACCGATCGCAGCCTTGGCTTCATGCCGCCGAAGGTCACCGACCAACGGGTCTTCGCGGTCTATTTCACCAAGGACAAGAAGGTGGAGCGCGTCGCCAGTTACGGCATGCAGGATGGCAAGCTCTTCGATTTCGTGTCGCGCACCACGCCGACCGCCGGCGCCGAATCGACCTTCCTCAAAGGCATGTTCATCAACCTTCTGCATTTCTAGCCCATGAGCCCAGACAGCTGCGCTCATGGTCAAGCGCGCTTGGCACCCGTGTTTTGCCCGCTTAATGGGCGAGAATAGCCAGCAGCAAAAGCGCGACGATATTGGTAATCTTGATCGCCGGATTGACGGCCGGGCCGGCGGTATCCTTGTAGGGATCGCCGACGGTGTCGCCGGTCACCGATGCCTTATGCGCATCGCCCCCCTTGAAGTGGGTGACGCCATCCAAGTCGACAAAACCCTCCTCGAAGCTTTTCTTGGCATTGTCCCAGGCGCCGCCGCCCGAGGTCATCGCAATGGCCACAAAGAGCCCGTTGACGATGACACCGAGAAGCGAAGCGCCCAATGCAGCGAAAGCCGACGCCTTCGAGCCAGAAATCAACAGAGTGCCAAAATAGACGACGAGCGGCGCCAGCACCGGCAGAAGCGACGGCACGATCATTTCCCTAATCGCCGCTTTGGTGAGCATGTCGACGGCGCGGCCATAATCGGGGCGCTCCGTCCCTTGCATGATGCCGGGCTTCTCGCGGAACTGGCGCCGGACTTCCTGGACGACGGAACCCGCAGCCCGGCCGACCGCGGTCATGGCGATGCCGCCGAAGAGATAGGGAATGAGGCCGCCAAAAATCAGCCCGGCCACGACATAGGGGTTCGAGATGTCGAAGGAAACCACGCCAATCCCGTTGAAATAGGGAAATTGACCGGGGTTCGCGGCGAAAAAGGAAAGATCGTGGCTATAGGCGTTGAAGAGAACCAAGGCGCCGAGCCCGGCCGAGCCAATCGCATAGCCCTTGGTCACCGCCTTCGTCGTATTGCCAACCGCGTCGAGCGCGTCGGTCACCTGCCGGACATCCTTGGGCAGGCTCGCCATTTCGGCAATGCCGCCCGCGTTGTCGGTCACCGGCCCGAAGGCGTCGAGCGCGACGATCATGCCGGCGAGACCAAGCATGGTGGTCACCGCGATCGCCGTGCCGAAAAGTCCAGCGAGCTGACTGGTGAAAACAATGCCTCCGATGATGACGAGCGCCGGCATCGCGGTCGATTCGAGCGAAACCGCGAGGCCCTGGATGACATTCGTGCCATGACCTGTAACCGAGGCCTGCGCGATCGACACGACCGGCCGCTTTCCGGTGCCCGTGTAATATTCAGTGATGACGACGATGAGACCCGTCACGAGAAGCCCGACGAGGCCGCAAAGGAAAAGCCGCCAACCCACGATCGGGGTACCGCCATCCGCCGTGCCGATGGTCCCGAAGCCAACTGTCAGAAACGTCGCGATGGCAAGTCCGGCGATCGACAAAAGCCCGGCGGCGATGAGGCCCCTGTAGAGAGCCCCCATGATTGAGTTGTCGGGGCCGAGCTTGACAAAATAGGTCCCGGCGATGGATGTGACGATGCACGCCGCGCAGATTGCCAGCGGGTAGAGCATGGCGGCATGGAGCACCGGCTGGCCGGTGAAGAAAATCGCGGCAAGCACCATGGTGGCGACGACGGTCACCACATAGGTCTCGAAAAGATCGGCCGCCATTCCGGCGCAATCGCCAACATTGTCGCCGACGTTGTCGGCGATCGTCGCGGGATTGCGGGGATCGTCCTCGGGAATCCCGGCCTCAACCTTGCCCACGAGATCGGCCCCGACATCGGCGCCCTTGGTGAAAATGCCGCCGCCGAGACGGGCAAAGATCGAGATGAGCGACGCGCCAAAACCGAGCGCGACCAGCGCGTCGATCGTCGCGCGGCTTTCCGGCGCATGGCCGAGCGGCCCTGTCAGAATGAAAAAATACACGGCGACGCCAAGGAGGGCGAGGCCCGCAACCAAAAGCCCGGTAACGGCGCCGGCCTTGAACGAAATGTCAAGCCCGGAGGCGAGCGATTGTGAGGCGGCCTGGGCGGTGCGGACGTTGGCGCGCACCGAGACATTCATGCCAATGAATCCGGCGGCGCCCGACAGAACCGCGCCAATCAAAAATCCGGCCGCGAGAGGCCAGGAGACGAAGAACCCAAAGGCCGCGAAGATAACGAGGCCGACGGCGGCGATGGTCGTATATTGACGTTTCAAATAGGCTTGCGCGCCTTCGGCGATCGCACCCGCGATCTCCTGCATTTTCGCCGAACCGGGATCAGCGGCTAATAATTTCGCGGATGTAATGACTCCGTAGACGACAGAGAGAAGACCGGCAAAAATCACAACCCATAGGGAAAACATGTGTTGCCACCTTGAATTCGCGTTTCAGGGAATAGGCGAAGCCTCGAGCTCGCGTCCTTCGCAGGACCTATACGAAACCGCCGCACCGCGCAATTGCGCTTTCCGCGGCGCCGGTTCCAACGCGCGCCAAACCTTTAAAAATGCCGGAAGGACGGCTGCCTGAAGATCAAATTCTCCCCTTTCCGGTCCTTGAACAACGGCGGCCCGCTCCCCGGCTTGGCCGTGCCAATCGGGTGCACTTCTATCCCGGCGGCCTTGGCGCGCGCTTCGAAGGAGGCGCTATGGGCGGGCGGTACGGCGCAAAGGAGTTCATAATCATCCCCCCCAGTGACAACGGTCTCGATGAGGGCTGGGGAAAGACTCACAAGGGTCCGCGCCGCTTTAGACAGCGGAACATCGGCGGTCATCACCTCGGCCGTCATTCCCGTTAGGCGGAGTATTTTTGCAAGGTCGCCCGCAAGCCCATCCGAAATGTCCATAGCCGCGTGGGCATTGGCGTGAAGCGCCTCACGGAGGCCGAGGCGCGGCTGCGGCAGAAGGTAGCGGCTGGCGAGATAGGCGGCGTCCGCTTGGGCGAGGCCTTGCGTCCATTCCTTGTCCGGCGCCGCGCCCGCGTGCAGACGCAAGCCCAATGCCGCGTCGCCGATCGTTCCCGTCACATAAA
>DATJLX010000263.1:0-8779 GCA_035509135.1 Methylocella sp. | reverse complement strand
ACGCAGCTGACGTCCTGTAAAATCAATCCGAAGGGCAACCGGGACAGACATAGCGAATCTCCATCGTTCGCCATGGTGAATCATGCCGCCGCCGGTTTGAAAACCCTCAACGAGTCAGAATTTCAAGGACGGGGTATTAGTGGACCATTGCCGGGTATGGGCTGGCCCGGATGGACCGGGTCCCAGACGGAGATTTGGGACCAGGGGCCGAACCCGTTTGGGAATTGGGCTATGCCGTATTGATTTAATTTGTAGAAATCGCCACCCAGGAGCACGGTATTCTGGGCGCCAAAAGTGTTGAAGTGGCCGGTCAGATCGACATTGGTCGCATAGGTTGTTTGGGTATTGAATTCTTGGGTCCCAAACTGGTCCCATACTGGCACGGGGGCCGAGGGATTTGCAATGTAAGCCGCACCTAATTCGGGAAAAGAGTTAGTCACCCGGTAAAAGGCAAATTGCTGTTTGATCGACCAATTACTGTCGAATTGATGCGACCAGGTGAGCGCGGTAAACAGCGTGTTATTCTGTTCCGGTTCATACTCATTATAATTTGTGCTTCGCGGTATGGTGACGAACTGGCTGTTGTAGATAGGGGAAAGTTGTTGGTAATTACCCTGCACGATATTTTGATATTCGACTTCGAGCTTCACCCAGGTTGCCGCCCCCGCCCCCGCCGCTGCCCGCGCCACCCTGGCTGGCGGTGACATCCACCTCCGGCAGTTCGGGGGCGCCGCCCGCATCGCTCTGCGTGCCGGTGTCATTCTGCGCGAGGACAATCGAAACGGCGCTGCCTTTTCTGAAAAAGCGGTAGGTGAGTCCGGTGCCGGACAGCAGAAGGCCGAGACCTTCTTGGGGTGAATAGCGGCCAGAAAGACCGCTTGTCTTCATGGCCTCGGTCAACCGCGTATCGTAGAGCAAATGAAAGCCATTCGCATCGGCGAAAGCACTCAGAGCGTTCGCCATCGCGCCCGGCGGAATTGCGTAGGTTTTGATGGCGTCCGCCGCTTGTTGCGGGGGTATCGAGGCTTGCGCCGGAGCGTTTGGCGCTCCAATGGCGAAGGCGCTCATCGCCACGGCTGCGAACGTCGAGCCCATAGAACCATCCTTGCCTTTGCGCTTTCGTCGATTCCCGTTGCGAGCCATCTTGCCGCCCCTCCAAATATTGGGGGCAACATCCCCCCTCTATTGAGTCTGACGCGGCGGCCGGCAAATCGAGGAGTCTATTTCAAAAAAATATTCAAAAATTTCTCTGTAGGATTCATTCATTCAAAAAAATCAGATAGCGGGTGAGATAGGTGGCGTGCAGCCCGAGCGAGGTCTCGATTTCGCCGATCGCGGCAACCGGATCATCGGTTCCGAACACGCCATTCACTCGCCGCTCGCGGAGCTCCGGATTAGCGAAATAGACTTTGCCATGGTGATAACGGCCCAGCGCCGCGACGACCTCGCCGAGCGGTGTGTTGTCGAAGAACAATCTGCCCCGCCGCCAGGCGGTGGCGCGCGCCACGTCGACAGGTGACGGCGGCTGTGGCGCTGAATAGGCGCGGAAAGCTGTTTGCTCGCCCTCCGCGACGACGACATTTTCGCCGCCGCTTTCGACCGCCACACGATGCTGCGTGACCGTCACATGGGTCGCTGCTTTCTCCACGTCCACGTCGAAGGCCGTGCCAAGCGCGGTGACCGTTCCGCCCGAGGCCTCCACCACAAAAGGCCGCGCCGGATCGGGCGAAACCTCGAACCACGCCTCCCCCTCGAGAAGGCTCACTCGCCTTTGCCCTGCATTGTAATGAACGGCGATCGCCGATTGGGCGTCGAGTTCGACATGCGAACCGTCGGCAAGTGTCAGGTGCTTGGTTTCCCCCGTGCCCGCGTAAAAATCTGAGTGCAGGAAAATCGACACATCGCCGTGGTAGATCCATAGCACTGAAGACGCTATGCCAAGGATCGCAGCGCCAGCAAGCCAGGATTGCCACATGGCTAATGTCAGCCTCCTGCTTTGAGGCGGCCGCAGACTCGTCACATCTTGCCACAGGATTGAAATCTCGTCGAAGGCAGCCTTATGCGCGGCTCCGCCAGCGAGCCATGCGTCGAATGCCGCCTGATCCTCCCGAGAGAGTGGCCCGGCTTTTCTCCGCACCCACCAAAAGATCGCGGCATCATGGGGGTCCTCGCGAGGGGACTGGCTGTCGTCTCTCATTTGGGTAAACGTCCTGCCATTGGATGCGCGCAAGCCGAAAAACGCTTACATAGAATATGACGTGCCAGCGCGCAAAAAAGGGAGGCCGCGCGACAATATACTAGCCGACAGCAGCGGCCCGGCAGCGATGCAGAGCAAAACGCATGTGTTTTTCTACCATGTTGCGGGAGATACCCAATCGTTTCGCGATTTCGTCTAGCGGAATGTCCTCGAATGCGGCCATGACGAAAACCTCGCGGCAGCGCGGCGGCAGCGAGTCGGCGGCAGCGCGCAAGCAATGCAATCTCTGTCGATGGGCGATGCGGTCATCCGTTGGCACCTCGCTTGACGGCCTGTCATCCGGAACGTCGCCAAATTCAAAATGGGCAGCCTCTGTTTTGCGGCGGCGGACGAAATCACGGACGAGATTAATTGCAATCTGATGCAGTAACGCCGGAGGATTGTCGACGGCTTCAAGCTCACCCCGCCGGAGAACGCGTACGAATGTCTCCTGGAGTAGGTCGGCGGCATCCTCCCGCCCAACCCGGCGGGTAAGATAGCCGAGCAGATCACGCTTGTTGCGCTCGAAAAGTCCGCTCATGAAATTAGCTTTGCTATGGGACATTAGAAGTGCCTTTGAACGTAGGCCGTTTTCGCAAGCCCGGATTTCTAGCGGCACATGGTCTTGCTTGCGGCGATCAGTCTGGCGGATTGTGTCCTTCCGCACGGAGGGGCATGCCGCGCCCTTTGAAAAGGGAGTTCGCGCCGTTGCGAGCCTTGAGTCCGCTTCGGCTAACCGAACGACGGAAGTCTTCGCTGGCCTCGTCGAGCGGGTAACATTCCATAACGAAGACAACGGCTTCTGCGTGTTGCGCGTAAAGGCGCGCGGCAAACGTGATCCGATTACCGTCGTCGGTCATGCCGCGGTGATCTCCACCGGCGAGTTTATCCAGGCAAGCGGCGAATGGGACAATGATCGCACGCATGGTACGCAGTTTCGCGCGCGGTTGTCGATTTCTGCGAGGATTTGACCCGGGTTTTTCACTGAGAAGTGACCCGGTTGATTTATGGTTTGATGATCAGCTTGGGGTCAAGATCTTTGCTTTCTCCTTTCGTCTTTTTGTCGCCGCTGAGCTTGCCTTGAACCGGTAGCTGTCGTTTCCGGTTTCTGCGATGTGACAGTGATGGGTCAGGCGATCGAGCAATGCGGTCGTCATTTTGGCGTCGCCAAAGACCCCTGCCCATTCGCTGAAGCTCAGGTTCGTGGTAATGACCACGCTGGCGCGCTCATAAAGTTTGCTGAGCAGGTGGAAGAGCAACGCGCCGCCGGATGCGCTGAACGGCAGGTAACCAAGCTCGTCCAGGATCACCAGATCGCACCGAACCAGCCGCTCGGCGATCTGCCCCGCTTTTCCCTGCGTCTTTTCCTGCTCGAGCGCGTTGACCAGTTCGACGGTGGAGTAAAAGCGAGCCTTCTTCCGATAATGCTCAATGGCTTGAACGGCTAAAGCCGTCGCAATGTGAGTCTTACCGGTTCCTGGTCCGCCGACCAGAACGACGTTTTCCGCCTTTTCTGTGAACTCACAACGATGCAGTTGGCGCAAGAGCGCTTCGTTGACCTCGCTAGAGGCGAAGTCAAACCCGGTTAGGTCTTTGTAGACGGGAAAGCGGGCGGCCTTGATCCGGTAGGCGACCGACCTGACCTCGCGTTCGGCGGTTTCCGCTTTGAGCAGTTGAGAGAGAATGGGAACGGCCGCATCGAAGGCCGGCGATCCCTGCTCCATAAGATCGCCGGCGGCCTGGGCCATGCCATGCATCTTCAGGCTGCGCAGCATGATGACCACTGCAGCTCCGGCGGGGTCATGACGCATGACGAGCCTCCCGCGCAGCAGCCTCGTCGCGTAGCGTGTCATAGCGCTCGACATCGGCGCGCGGCTCGCTGGCCAGGCTCAACGCTTGTGGCGTATCCACGGTCGGCGGAGCCGACGATTTTCCGTCGATCAGCCTATGCAATAGGTTCAGGATATGGGTTTTTGTCGGTGCGCCATCGTTCAAGGCCAGCTCGACGGCGCATAAAACGGCTTGCTCGTCATGCTGGAGGACCAACGCCAGGATCTCCACCATTTCCCTGTCTCCGCCGGGATATTTGAGGAGATGTTGCTGCAGCCGCCTGAAGGCTTCGGGCAGTTCGGCGAACGGCGCGCCATTGCGCAAGGCTCCTGGCTTACGCTGGATCACCGCCAGATAATGACGCCAGTCATAAATCGTCTGCCCTTGGCGGCTATGGGATCGATCAATGACCCGCTGATGCTCGCAAACGATCTGACCTTCGGCGGCAACGATAATGCGGTGCGGGTAAACACGGAGGCTGATCGGCCGATTGGCGAAGGAGGCCGGCACACTGTAGCGATTGCGCTCAAGGTGAACCAGACAAGTCGGCGACACACGCTTGCTGTATTCGACAAAGCCGTCAAACGGACGGGGCAATGGCATGAGGCACGCCGTTTCGCTTTCCCAAACATCGGCGATTGTTCCCGGCTGGCTTCCATGAGGGATTTCGCACCATAATTCCCTGCAGCGCTGCTCCAGCCAATCGTTCAGGGCGTCAACGGCGGGAAAGCACGGCGCCAGTTGCCAGAGGCGATGGCGGGAGTCCTGAACATTCTTTTCGACCTGACCCTTCTCCCAGCCCGAAGCCGGATTGCAAAAATCCACGTCAAACAGGTAGTGGCTGGCCATAGCGGAGAAGCGGGCATTGATCTGCCGCTCCTTGCCTACGCCGACCCGATCGACAGCTGTGCGCATGTTGTCGTAGATCCCGCGCCGCGGAACGCCGCCCAGCACCCGGAACGCATGATAATGGGCGTCAAACAGCATCTCGTGGGTTTGAAGAAGATAGGCGCGGAGAAAAAACGCGCGGCTGTGCGACAGTTTGAAGTGCGCCACTTGCAGCTTGATCCGCTCGCCGCCGACGATCGCCCAATCCTCGCTCCAGTCGAACTGGAACGCCTCTCCCGGCTGAAAGACCAATGGGACAAACGTCCCGCGCCCGCTGGTTTGTTGTTCACGCTGCCGTTCTGCCTTCCACGCCCGAGCAAAGGCGGCGACGCGACCGTAGGAACCCTCGTAGCCAAGGGCGACCAAATCCGCATGCAATTGTTTGAGCTTGCGTTTCTGCTTGCGTGGCTTGCTCGCTTCCGTCTTCAGCCAACGCGCCAATTGGTCAGCAAATGCATCCAGTTTGCTTGGCCGGTCTGGGACCTTGAACTTCGGCTCGACAGCGCCAGATCGCAGATACTTGCGGATCGTGTTGCGCGACAAGCCCGTCCGCCGCGCAATCTCCCGGATCGAAAGCTGATCGCGTAAAAGCGGACGCAATAAAGACTGCCAAAAAGCGTCTCATAGGAATTCCCGCATAAAAACAAAAATAGCAATCTTAAGCCTAACGCCAAAGCGGCTGGTAAGCATGCGTTGCGTTGGGCTGCCATCTTTTCAATTGTGATGGCGACAAATTATCATGACCATCCAAACTTATCTATTTCTTTCCTTGTTCGAAATTCATAAGCCAAAGTTTCCTTTCTATAGACTGTAAATATCTCTTGCATCATGGAAACATGTTTTTCATCGGAGACGAGTGCCTGCATGTCACCGATAACTATCGCGATTTCAGGACAAGAATCACTGAGAAACGTCAAATCCATGATCGCCAATTTTGCGATCTTGTGTTTGAAAAATTCCTCTCCTTTGAAATGGCTCATCACGTTGGCATAGTGTGCGAGCAAATTTCCAAAACGGGCACCGGGCTCCGGATGCGTGCCATCGCGGCCTTTTTTATGATCATGCGCGTTCCAAGTCGCACACATGACCCCGCACGCGACGAGCGCCAGGCGATGAAGATCCGCAAACGATATGCGGCTCAGCCACTTGAAGTTCAGCCGGCTTCGTTTGTTGACGTACCAAACCATGAGATCTATCGCACCGATGTCGGCCAGATACTCTATGTTATGAAGAAGGAGATCGTTCTTAACCTTGGTTTCGGTTGGGCCGACCTCATGCAATCGCGCTGCGCCGATTGATGAGTTGGTGAACTCACAATGCCCCCAAATGACGTGATGAAATTCATGAAAAAAAGCAAATAGAAGAAAAAACTCACGAAAATATTGTCCTATCGCAACGCGCCGTTTGTCGACAAGATGCGACGTGCGTGCGCTGTGGAGCGCTAAATCGTATTCTAGACCGGCATCAGGCGCGAGCGAAAACATCGCGCTATCCACTTCAAGATTAGGGTGGGGATGCGTTAATCGAAATTGGTCGCGATGGTCCCTAACTATGAAAAGCTCACCGGACAAATAGTAGGAGAGCATGACAAGGCCGGAATGAACTCCGAACGCGTGCCGGCCTGCATCATGTTCAGCGAAGGCATCGGAAACATCGTTTTCGATGAAGCCGAAATCGCACGTGAGGATTTTACCGCGGACGTTTATGCGCTCATCACGCAAAATCTTTTTCGAGATTTCTAATAGCAGTTTATGAATCGAATAGGTGTGTGCTGTCTCAAACTCGTGATAGCTGCAGGTCGCAACGCCGCCCCACGGCGCCGCAAAGTCGATAAAATGATCGGAAGTGGAAAGAGCGAACTCTTTTTCCTTATCGTCCGAATCCGCCACTACTGAAACTCTGGTTCGATTTTACTCTGCAGGGAAATACCGACGCGGCGGGACGATTGCGAGTTTCGTTCTCAATTTTGTCAATTCCTTGAATATCTCTTTCGGCTTCATTGAGACAAATTCTCGAAAGGCGCGATCGATCTCGGGAATATAGCTGGACGTGACGTTCAGATCATGAATGAGAGTCGAAAGCAGGGCCTCTGCACTTTTTGTATCCGCTCTCGGTCGAACTATTGAAGACGCAGTCCAAGATGTTGAGAAGTCGTGTCATGGGGCTCGGATGATAAAGATCGGCAGTGCTTCGATCCCTGTCCAAATCGTGCCACAACACAATCACGAGTGCCATCGCGAACAAGGCTAGGCGCTGACGCGTGAATTCGTCGCCTTCGAAGTACCCGAGACGAGTCGGTATGTCGAGTTTACTGAGTATGCATATGATGACCCCATCTGCCGCATGACTATCCGCCGAAACCTCGAATCCGCGCAATAAATTGGTTGAAGGGCCATCCGGCTGAGCCTCGGTACCGAACTCTCGTAATCTCGGTCGCAGGTTTCTTTTTTCGAGTTCAGTGCAATGGTTAAGGGCGCAGTGAAAAAATTCATGCAAAAACACGAAGGTAAACATTATGTGGCTGAGAAACCTGCTGACGGACGTGCGTTTTGGATTGTCTGATCTCCGCGCAAGCATTTCGGCCTGAAATTTGTCCAAGTCATCGAAAAGCGCCGACGGCGGCACCATAGCGCGACTCTCGGCAGGCGCCTGAGTGGCTTGGCCAAAATCTGGCAAGGCAGGACAACCCAGCACCGTTTCGACGCAATAGAGATTAGCGAGACAATGGCCTATCGTGACGCTGCAAAAGTGCTTATCTCCGACCTTTTCTGCGAGACCGTTGACGTCATTTTCTAGGGTGATGCCCCCATCGATACAAAAACCGCTTTGCGCGGCGAAAGGCAAAAGGCGCGCGCCGCGCGCAACGCTATGCATCATTTGCAAATCAGCTAGATAGCTGTCGGGGTCTGGTACGCTAATGATCTCAAACGCCTCGCCATTTTCTATGGCTGCGTATTCAGCAAATGACAGGTCAGTCATGGCAGTGCTCGCGAGATATGCATCGCGACCTCACTTGGGCGGCCCACTATGGGTTTTTGCCGGCTTCTTATGCTTGGCATCTGCGCCAGGCGGCAGTTTCTTTTCCGGCATGCTGTCGAAATGTATTTTAATGCTTTCATCGATTTGAGATTGATCCAGATTCACGATCACCGAACCAACCGTTATCTGGTTATTGACTGGGGTGACTCCAGGATGCGCGAAAAGTTCAACGATCGCCGTAGCGACAATACTTGATCCGACCCCCACGGCGAAATTTACTGCCAATTGCAAGGTCGCGTTGCTTTGGCGGGATCCCAACCGATTTCGCTGATTAATCAGCGAAAATGACACTTCCTGAGACAAGGTTGCTTGAAGATGTTTAACTAAGGCGGTCGCTTGGTCAAGGGGAACTGATACCGAAATAGGTATCTGGATTTGCGATGCATCTACCGAAGTCATAATTTCCGACCTCATAAAAACTGCACTGAGCTGCTATCTTGTATCAAATCAAGCGATGCTGCCATCGGTTGTACGTCAGTTTGAAAATTATATTTTGAGACCGTCGAGCCGAGAATGGTCAGACTGGCTCGTTGCTTTCTACTTTCGCGAACGCGCAGACATTTAAGCGCGCGGCGTTTTGCGAGGTCGGCCGCGTTTTACTCCGTTGGCATGCGCTGCTGCGGCTCTGGCGGGAGACCTCACAGGCCAGCGAGCCGGGCCATGTGCGTCGACGCCAAGACGGCTGACATCGAACCAAGCAGCCGAGTTGAGTCTGCGACGAGGTGTGCCGCAGCTTCCAAGAGCCAAGATCATCATTGAGGACTGGAGATGCGATCGCGCTATGCT
>DATJLX010000262.1:0-2817 GCA_035509135.1 Methylocella sp. | reverse complement strand
GAACAGATCGCGGCACGGCTCGTCGACGAGCGTCTGGCCGCCTGCGTCCAGATGTTTCCGATCGCCAGCACTTACCGTTGGGAAGGCGCGGTCCAACAGGCAGAAGAATGGATGCTTTTGAGCAAGATCAGGGCCGCTGATTATGCCAATGTCGAGGCGGCGATCCGCGCCGTGCATCCTTATAGCAATCCGGAGATCATCGAGATCGGCATAGAAAAAGGCGCGCAAGCCTATCTGGACTGGATTGTATCGGTCACCGGCGGCGCCAAAGGGTCGAGCTAGTCCTGCCTCGACAACGCCTCGCGCGCGTGGCAAAAGCGGGGAAATTCCTTCAGGACAAGACAGCAATGCAGGACCTCCATACTCTGCGAACGCACATTCTTGAGCAAATCGCGCAGGCTCAAGACGAAGCCGCGCTGGAAGCCGCGCGGGTCGCGGCGCTTGGAAAAAAAGGCTCCATTTCGACTCTGCTTGCGGGGCTCGGCAGCCTGGCGCCGGAGGAGCGAAAAGAGCGGGGAGCGGCCGTCAACGCCCTCAAGGAGGAAATCGCGGAAGTCCTCGCCGCGCGGCGCGCCGTCTTGAAGGAAGCGGCCCTGGAAGCCCGCCTCAAGACGGAGACCATCGACGTCACCTTGCCGGTCCGCCAGCATGGGATTGAAATTGGCCGCATCCATCCGGTCAGCCAGGTGATGGACGAGCTTGGCGTGATTTTCGCCGACATGGGCTTTTCCATTGCCGAGGGGCCGGATATCGAGCTTGATGATTATAATTTCACGAAGTTGAACTTTCCGCCGGATCATCCGGCGCGCGACATGCACGACACTTTCTTTTTCAATCCCGGCCCGGATGGCGCGCGCAAGCTTTTGCGCACCCACACGAGCCCCGTCCAAGTGCGCACGATGCTCTCGCAAAAGCCACCGATCCGGGTGATCATTCCGGGCCGCACCTACCGCTGCGATTCCGACCAGACGCATACGCCGATGTTTCATCAGGTCGAGGGTCTCGTCATCGACCGCTCCGCCCATCTTGGTCATCTCAAATGGATTTTGGAAGAATTCTGCAAGGCCTTCTTTGAGGTGCCCGACGTCAAGATGCGTTTCCGGCCAAGCTATTTTCCGTTCACCGAACCATCGATGGAAGTCGATATTCAATGCTCCCGCAAGGGCGGTGAGATGCGCCTTGGCGAAGGCGAGGATTGGCTCGAAATTCTCGGCTGCGGCATGGTCCATCCAAATGTGTTGAAGAATTGCGGACTCGATCCCGATGTCTATCAAGGCTTCGCCTGGGGTCTTGGGATCGACCGCATCGCCATGTTGAAATATGGGATGCCGGATCTGCGCGCGTTCTTCGAGGCCGACATCCGCTGGCTCAATCATTACGGCTTCCGGCCGCTCGATATTCCAAGCTTGCTTGGCGGCCTGAGCGGCTGATGCATAGACCATCAGTTTTGTCCGGTTTGGCGCTCCAATCGGACAAAAAAGTTTCACGTGAAACATTTTGGGGGGGAGATAGCGCGGTTACTCCGGGGTTTCAGCCATTTCGCCGTCTAGGGATAGGTCAAGCAATTTCGCCCGTTTCGCCGGGCTCGCCCTGTCACAACATTGTGATTTTTACGGGCCGGTTGCGGCCATGTCGCCCGGTGTGGTCGGGCCGGGTAATTTCTCCGGGTCCGGTAGCTATGCCTTGCCTTCGCCTGTTAAGTGTATAACCGTAGTTTTGCGTAACGGGTATTACTCGTAATATCGATACATTACTTATTAATACTGTATAGTGGAGTATAGGTTACTGCGCCGGTGCGATCGATGCACCGGGGCTGTCCAGCCGCTCGCGGGCTCGCTTGCGGGCGAAGCGATCGTGGTAAGCGATCGCGGAGGGTGTGCTGGCTTATCTTCGACCTTTGCGCCGGTGCGATTGCGATGCGCTGTGTCGGTGCGATTATATCGTGATGCAATCATATCGTGATGCGATGCAATTATATCGTGATGCGACATATTGCGGCGGCTCGCATCGCCCCTCTTGCCCGCTTCGCGGATTACTCGCCTTGCTTCAGCCGTGGCCCCAGCCGTGGCCCCGGACGTCGCCGCAACCGGGGCGAAGGCGAGAGCGGGCGAGGGCGGGGCGAGGGTGGGGCGGGCGGGCGAGCCCTAAATAAAAGGGCGAGGCGCTGGAATAAGTCAGAGCCCCGCCCTCACGGCGCAACGCAGCCCCCTAGCGCGTTATGCCGGTTCCTTATGTTTTCGGGTTCGGCCATCCATAACCCTATGGCGAGGCTCATGACGGCGCTTTTTCAGGCTCTCAACCTCGCTTACTCGGCTGGAATTTTCTCTTGACTGAACGGCTCGCCGCAAGTCCTTCCGCACGGCGGTTTCAAATTTGTCGTGCCACGCCGTCGCAACGGCGGCAATCCGCGCCGGATCAAGCATAAGATCGTCATCACCTCGCTCACTCATGGCGATTTCCTCCCTTCGCTTCGCGCGGAAATCGCATTCGTGATTGCTCGCCTGTTCATTCACCAATCCGTGCTCACAGTTGTAGATGGAATTTCCACGTCCGCCGGAACGGCCATGCGGTCGCTGCAACGGCGGTTGAGGCCGGTACGGCGACAGCCCCGCCGCCAGTCCCGTTCTGAACACTCGCGAAGGCCTGCAAGGCCTCTTGCTGCGCGGCGGCTTGCGCTCGCGCGGCATGTCACGCTTGCCACCAATGCCACGCCCCGGCCCCGGCCGCAGCGCCCAGGAAAGGCCATTCGTCTTTGGTCATTTCAGAATAATCCTGATTCCGACACCTCGCCGGTGCCTTGCAGCCTGCAGGACCGTG
>DATJLX010000261.1:0-11716 GCA_035509135.1 Methylocella sp. | reverse complement strand
AGGATACGGAAGTGTAGGCCGCAGGCAACAAAAGACTCTATGTCATAAGGGCTTAGCGTGATATAGCGCGCAAATAGAAACTCTGGCGTAAATGGGCTGAGGACCTTGCCAAGGTTGGGGTCGAGGGTTCGAATCCCTTCGCCCGCTCCATATTTTGTTATGTCCAGCCCGGACACATAGGTAACGGAACGTAACTAAGACTCACCCTGCGCTATTCCGCCGGTGCTTGCCGCAGGGCATTCTTTACAGCCTGCGATTCACCCCTGCTCTGAGGGGCTTGAAAATGCCGCAGCCGCAGCGCATTCGTGACGACGAAGACGGAAGAAAAGGCCATGGCGCCAGCCGCCAGCATCGGTGATAAAAGGATGCCGAAGGCAGGGTAAAGCGCTCCCGCCGCGACCGGGATCAGGATGATGTTATTGGGAATTCGCCCGATAACGAACCAAAATTACAGCCACATATCTGGCTTCGCCGTGGCGCCCGCCCCGAGCGAACGCTGCATGATCACCGAATCCGTCCAATGGCCAAATTTGAAGCCGATCGATGGCAAATAGCCGACCTGCCGAAAACCGAAGGCTTCATGCAATTGAATCGAGGGACGATTGGACGCGTCGATATAGCCAATCATCTGGCGGTATCCCGCCGCCGCACAAGCGTCGATGAGCGCGGGCAGAAGCAACCGGCCGATGCCGGAGTGCAGATGGTCATGGTGAACATAGATTGAATGCTTGACGGCGTGACGATAGGCCGGCCTCTTGCGAAAGAGCACCGCATATGCGTAGCCGACAACTGTGCCCGCCCGGTCGGCGACAAGATGCGGAAGCCGGTGCTTCTGCATGTTCTTGCGCCGCGCCCGGAGGTCCGCGAGTTGCGGCGCCTCCATCTCATAGTTTCCCGATGGCTCGAAGCCATGCCGGATATGGTGAAGATAGATCGCGAGCATCGCGTCGACGTCATCGTCACGCGAAGACCGGACGATTACATCCGCCGTCCTGTCGTTTCCTAAGCGGTTTTCAAATTCCTGGACCGTCATCACTCCCCCTGTTTGTGATTCTTTCGGCTCATTCCCGCACGACATAGGTATAAAAACGGATCGTTCCTGATTCGCCTACCTCGCGGTAAAGCCCCTGAATCTCGGCCTCAAATCCCGGAAAAACATTGGCGCTCCGTTCGAACGTTTTCAGATAGTCGATCATCGGCCGCGCCCTCTCGCAAAGTCTTTCGCCAGCCACGATCGTTGCGATGCCGGGCGGATAGATGACGAAGAGCGTCGTCGCGATGCGTCCCTCGATCTCATCGATTGGCAGATAATCGACATTGTTGCGCACGAGATGACGGGAAGCTTCGCGTGGAGTCATGACCATCTCGGGAAGATGCTTGGGAGAAAACTGCGCTTTCTGCAAGGCGCTGACATTGGCGTCGCGAAAAAAACCATGCATGTCGGCGCAAAGGTCCCGCAGGCGCACGCCTCGGTAGCGGGCCGGGCGCCGCGCGACAAATTCCGGCATAACGTCGCCGAGAGAAGCGTTGTCGTCATGGAGGCGTTTGAAGGCGACAAGCGCGCTGACAAGGGTCCCGGCCTTGCTGGATTCAACGCCGGGCGTGAGCAGGAACAGGAGCGAATTCAAGTCATTCTTTTCTGGCACGACGCGATTCTCACGCAGATATTGCGCAACGATGGGGGCCGGCACGCCATGCGGTTCATAAGCGCCTGTCCGGCGATCAAACCCCGGCGTCAACAAAGTGAGTTTGGCGGGATCGATGATTGCAAATCCCTTCTCGACATGGGAGAAGCCATGCCACGCGGAGCCGGGGGACAATTCCCAGAAGCCGGCATGGCGCGCCAATTGATCGGTCGAAACGCTCTCCCAGGCGACGTCATGCGTCGCGCCGTCCCGGGCGGCGTCGGGAATCGAAACGCGGTCCGGCACAAAAGGATCGAAGAACCAGCGGCGAGCCGGGTCTTTCTCTTTCTCCTCGAACTCAACGCGGACCGCGCGCAATTTCTTGCGCAACTCGATTCCGAGCCGAATCGTGTCGTCCCACAAGACCTCGCCGGAGCGGCCTTTCATCATCTGAGCGCCGACATCGAGAGAGGCGAAGAGCGGATAAAAAGGCGAGGTGGAGGCGTGCAGCAGGAAACCTTCATTGAAACGCCGATGCTCGACACGCCGCCTCTGGCCGCGGATATGCCGGTCGCGAACGTGAATCTGCGATGCCTGCGAAAAGCTGGCGAGTTGTTTGTGCGTTGACTGGGTGGCGACGATGCCTGGCGATTTCTCATCAAGCGCCGACAATCCCATCGCGAATCGTCCCTGGTAGATCGGATGGAACTTCATGAAGCCTGCCCAGGCCTCGTCGAAAAGAATATAATCACATAAATGCCCAATCCGCTCGACGAGCGCCCCAGCATCGTAGATCGTTCCATCATAGGTGCATTGCTCGATGACCGCGGCACGGAACGGCCGCTTGCGGCGCCAAGCCTCGGGGTCCTTGACCAGCGGATTGGCGCGGATGCGCTCGCGGATCGCCGTCTCATCGAGCGAAGCAGGGAGAATGGGACCGATCAACCCATGGGCGTTGCGATCGGCTGGCAGAAAGATCGGAATGCCGCCTCCAAGCAACAAAGCGCCATGATGCGCCGCTTTATGGTTGTTGCGGTCGAACAGCACAAGATCGTCCTCGGCAATAAGATTGGACAGAACGATCTTGTTTGAAGCCGAGGTTCCGTTGAGAACGAAATAGGTCTTTTCGGCACCGAAAATCGCAGCGGCCTCCTGTTGCGCCTGGAGGGCCGGGCCTTCATGCGTCAAGAGGTCGCCCAGTTCGAGGACCGAATTGTCGAGATCGTCACGGAAGATTGCTTCGCCTAGATGCTCCATGAAGATGCGGCCGATCGGACTGCGGCTGTAGAAAACGCCGCCATTGTGCCCAGGGCAGGTCCACAATTGGTTGCCTTCCTCGGCATAATCGACAAGCGCGCCGAAGAAGGGCGTCTTCAAGGTTTCGGCATATTGCTTCAACCGGCTGACAAGATTCTTGGCGATGAATTCCGGGGATTCCTCGGCAAGAAACACATAGCCATCAATGAAGTCGAGGACCTCCACCGGAATATCCTCGAAGCGTTTGCGGCGCACCAGGATCACGATGGGCATGTCGAGGCCGCGCTTGCGCATCAGATTGATCAATGATGCAGGTTTGCCCTCGAGACCTTTCTTGCCCCAATCGACTACCATGCAGCCGATCGCAGCGTCGGTTTGCACAGCCATTTCAGCGTCCTCCAAGCGGCGCGCCTTCACCACTTGGAAGCCCATGCGCTCGATCGCCATGATGATCTGGTGAACGCGCATGCCTTCCAAGTCGTCAGCGTCGAAGGCAGGCGCGGAAAACAGGAAAGTAAGGCGCTGAAAAAAGTTCATTGTCAGGATCTTCCGTCGGGTTATGCCGATTGCGGAGCAAGCGTTCGGAACGCAGCGGCTCGCCCAGTCGGCGCGGCAAGGATCGCTCTTGTGCCGGCTGTTGTCATGATAAGTTAATGACATGTTCGTGACAGATGCCCGATTCCATGCCGGCGACCCCATCGTGAATGGATCATACTTGGCCAGCCCCGCCAAACACGTTCTCCGACAAAACAGTCTTTGCGGCTGAATTTCTGACAAAGTCTGACGCGGGCCACCGGCAGCTTCCGCCTCTTCGCGACACATTTTTGCTGTCTTGGTTTCTTTATGATCTCCCTTTGCTCTCGAATAAGGCGCGCACCCATGCGGCGGCTCGTCAGCTACGCCATCACCGGCCTCGCGGTGTTGCTCGCGATAGGCTTGGCCGATCCTGTGGGCGCCACGGCCCGCCGGGAGGCAAGGCAGCGGATCGAGACCGTGGAGGACCGTCCCGCTGGGGCACCTCTCTTGGCGATTGTCTCGCTCAGCAATCAGCGGGTCACAATTTATGATGCGGATGGCTGGATCTTGCGCGCCCCGGTTTCCAGCGGCCAAGCCGGATATGAAACGCCCGCCGGCATCTACAGCGTCCTTCAAAAAGAGGAAGAACACACCTCCAACCTCTATGATGACGCCTCCATGCCTTTCATGCAGCGCATCACCTGGTCGGGCATCGCGCTCCACGCCGGACCGCTGCCGGGATACCCCGCCTCTCACGGTTGTGTTCGCCTGCCCTATGAGTTCGCCCAGCGTCTCTTCGCGATGACCAATATCGGGCTGCGGGTGATCGTCGCGCGAAATGACGTCCGTCCCGCCGAAATTGACCACCCCATTTTGTTCAAGCCGAAACGGGTCAGCCCCGATCGCGCGCTCAAGCCGCTCGCGGCGCATTGGGACATTGCTCGCGCCGACGCGCAGCTGGCAACGCCGGGGTCTCCGGCGGAAGCGGAGCTGCCGCCGCCAGCCAGCCCGGCGGAGGAGTCCCTGGTGACGCTGAGGTCCATCGCTGCCGCCAAGATAGCGGAAGCGGATGCGGCGGCCAGAAAAGCCATTGCCGCCAGGTTGACCGCGGCAAGAATGACGGGGGATTCAGCGCGGCTCTTGCGCATCGCGGAGATCGCAAAATACCGGGCGGAAACGCAACTCACGGACGCCGAGAACGCGCTCAAGGCCGCAAATTCGCCGGCGGTGACCCAGGCGGCCGAAGCGGTAAGGTCCGAAGCGCTCGCCAGGCTTGCCGAGGCAGAGACGCAGCTCGCCGCCGCCAAGGCAGACGCACCCCAGAAAGCGGATGCAGCCGCGCGCGCCCGCGAGGAGGCGCGAGCAGCCGAGACCGAGAAGCTCGCGGCGGCGGAAGAAGCAAGAGAGGCGGCGCGTCTGATGGCGCCAGTGTCCGTCTTCATCAGCCGGAAGACACAGCGCCTGTACATCCGGCAGGCATTTCAACCCGTGTTGGAAAGCCCGATCACGATCCGCGATGCCGGTCTTCCCATAGGCACGCATATTTACACGGCTGTGGATTATGCGAACAATGGCGCCGGCCTTCGCTGGAGCGCCGTCTCCATGGATGGGAATCCAGACAAGCATCTACTTGGCCGAGGTGGCGGTCATGATGACGCGCCAATATTGCCGGATTCAAGCCCGGCCAGGGCAGCGCTCGACCGTATCGACATTCCGCGAGACATCGCCGACCGCATCTCGGAAGTCATCTCGCCTGGATCATCCTTGATCATCTCGGATGAAGGCATGAGCGCCGAGACCGGCGCGGACACGGACTTTGTGATCCTCATGAGTGGCGAGCCACAAGGAGGCATCAAGATACGTCGCCACAATCCGGAAGCGCGCTATCATGACTACGCCCCTCAGTCTGAACGGGCAAATAGGCGCTCGCCAGCTTTCATGCCCTCATTCGATAGTGGCGACGCTTTTGGACCATGGTAATCGCAGCGCAGGGCAAGCGGTGCTCCAGTTTTGTTCAGCTTGCCAAGCGAAATAGCAAAATAATTAAAAAGAGATCTGAATGATCGCGCGCGAAGCGGTTGTGGCTGCAGGGTCGCGCGGCGCACTTCGATCGTGACGTGCGAGAGCATGTGGAACCGGCTAAGCTTGGAACGGTAAAATTCCGCGTCGCGCGAGGCATCCGTCAAGACCGAGATGATTGCCCCGAGATGGCCGGGACCGAGGCGCCAGACATGGAGATCCGCCAAGCGGTCGCCGCCGCTCTCGATTGCGCGCCGCAGCTCTTCGGTCACGTCTTTGTCAGGGTTCATATCCAAAAGCATGCCGCTGGTATCGCGCATCAAGCCATAGGCCCAATTGGCGATGACCAAGGCGCCCATAATGCCCATGACAGGATCCATGAAGAACCAGCCGAAAAAGCGCCCGAGAAGCAGCCCGCAGATCGCGAGCACAGAGACTCCCGCGTCCGCCGCCACATGCACGAAGGCCGCACGCATATTGTTGTCGCGTTCCGCGGCGCCGCCCGCATGGGCGTGCTCGGCGAAATCAAGTTCATAAACCTCCTCATTGTCTAAACCTGCGAAGCGCAGGCGGGCCTTGAACGCGTGCGGTTCCGGAATTTCCTCAATCGATTCGAGAAACGTACCACGATCAGTGAAGTGAAAGATTTGCCGTGCGCCATCGGGGCGTTCTGTTTCTATCGTGAAGATTCTGCCGCTGAGCACCGGCATGACTTCGAGACTGTCCGCGCTGCGCAGCCGGAAACGTGGCGGCACGCCGTCCTCGAACACTTCCAGGAGAAATCGTCCAACGCCAGTATCGATGCGGCGAGGCTCGTCATGGGCATGAGCTTCGGGCCCAGCGTGGTCCCCAGCCCCATGCGCATGGCCATGATGATCGCCGCCGAGGAGCCATGCGGTCAGGACGTTCACGATAAGGCCGGCGGCGGCGATCAAAATCGCCTCGTCGAAATGGATCGTCACCGGCAAAAAAAGCCGCGCCGCCGCCTCATAGCCGATGATCAAGGCGATCATCGCAAGGATAATGGCGCTCGTATAGCCGGCAAGATCGCCGAATTTTCCGGTGCCAAAGACGAAGCGGGAATCATAGGCGTGCCGACGCGCGAAGGTATAAGCCAAGGCCGCGATCAACAGCGCCAAGGCGTGGGTCGCCATATGGAAACCGTCGGCGACCACGGCGAGCGATCCATAAAGGGTGCCGCCTGCGATCTCCGCCACCATCATGACCATGGTGAGCGCAATCGCCGCCCACGTCCGGCGCTCATTCGCGGCATGACTGGCACCCAGAAAAATATGGCTATGATCGCCCGAAGGCGCTCCGGCGTTTTGATTGTCCATGATTCTGCTCCGCCGCCCTCTTTCAGCTGAAATCGCAGTGCATGGCTCGGTCAGGAGCGCTGACGCCTGGGCCAAACATCGTTCCCTGACCTACCGGTATGCGGCACGAATGGTCAATATGGGCAGCTTTGCCGCAATAAAGCCTTTAGAGCATGATCCCGGCAAGTCGCGGATCGTTTGGCTGAGATCATGCGCCAAAAAAGGAATAAAAACCATGAACGATTCTATTGAAGCGATCAGTGTGGAGCAGACACGCGGCTTTCCTTTCGTCTTTGAGATCGGCTTGGACCCTCTGCGGCACATGCGGAAGACTATAAAGCTCTTTTTCTTCCTCGCGATGCTGGCGTTGGCGTTTTGCTTTCCGGCGCGAAGGCTCTTGGCGCTCGATCAGGCAACCGCCGGAGGGCAAGCCGCGCCTTCTCCTGCGGGCTTTCAGGAATTCTTGCAAAGCCTCTGGCCGCTCGCCCAACAGAAGGGAATTGCGCGCGGGACGTTCGACTCGGCTTTCGCCGGCCTTGCGCCTGATCCCGCCTTGCCCGCGGTGTCGAACAAGCAGGCGGAATTTGACAAGCCTCTCAAAGCCTACCTCGGCGAAGCGGTGTCGGCCCGGCGAATCGCGCGCGGCCGCGCATGCCGGCAGGCGTGGCACGCCGAACTTGCAACGATCGAACAGCGCTTTGGCGTGTCCGCCGCGATTGTTCTGGCGGCCTTCGGGATCGAGACGGACTATGGCAAGGCGCAAGGCGGCAAGGATGTCATCCGCTCGCTCGCGACCTTGGCCTATAGCCGCCAGGACCGCCCGGTTTTCCGGGACGAATTGATCAGCGCGCTCGTCATGCTCGACAAAGATGGCGTTGCCCGCACGTCAATGAAAGGCTCTTGGGCCGGTGCCATGGGCGGCCCGCAATTCCTGCCATCGGCCTTTCTTAACTATGCGGTCAGCTTTAAAGAGCAGGGCGCGCCCGACATCTGGAGCAGCACGCCAGATAGCCTCGCCTCGATCGCCAATTTTCTGCGCCAATCCGGCTGGCAGCCGGGTCTTGTCTGGGGCATGGAAGTGATCCTGCCGAAAAATTTCGGCTTTGCCTCCCTGCATCAAAGCTTTGCCGCCTTTGCCGGGGAGGGCGTTAAAAGTGCGCAAGGAGACGCGTTTCCGCAAGGCGAGGCGACATTGTTCCTCCCCTCCGGCGCGGCGGGCCCGGCTTTCCTCTTGTCTTCGAATTATTGGGTTCTCAAGGCCTATAACAATTCTGATTCCTATGCGCTTTCGCTGGCTTTGCTGGCGGACCGGATTGAAGGCAAGCCGGCGCTTCATGGCCATTGGCCGGAGGGCGAGGTGTTTCTCAGCCACACGCAAAAGGCGGAGATCCAACGCTTGCTTGAAAAGCTCGGGCTTTATCACGAGGACATCGACGGCCGTTTCGGCCAGGCCTCGCGCGATGCAATCCATGCGTTCCAGATCAGTTCTGGGGACTCGCCCGCCGATGGCTTTGCGACGCCGGAGCTGTTGGGACGCCTAACGGCGGCCAATGGCGGGACTAGGCAGTGATCGCTAGCTAGCACTTCGCCAGTAATCTCCATGCGGGGGGGTGCGATCGGCGGGCCACGAATGAACACATAACCCAACCCCATTCAACGCTTGCTGCTTGCCTCGCCGTTTCGCCATGCCGCTTTTGTCGTGTCACAAAACTCAGCGAAACCCCCAGCGGCGATAGCGCGGCGCATGTCCGCCATCAGATCCTGGTAATAGGCGAGATTGATTTCCGTCAGCAGCATCATGCCGAGAATCTCGCCTGCTTTGACGAGGTGATGCAAATAGGCGCGGGAATAGTCTCGCGCCGCCGCGCCAGAGGATAGCGGATCAACAGGGGAGGGGTCATCCGCGTGGCGCGCGTTGCGCAAATTGAGCCGCCCCGTTCTGGTATAGGCAAGGCCGTGGCGTCCGGCCCGCGTCGGCAGGACGCAATCGAACATGTCGATGCCGCGCCGCACGGCCTCGATCAGGTCATCCGGCGTGCCAACCCCCATGAGATAGCGGGGCTTCTCAACAGGAAGCCAAGGGAGCACGCAGGCGATCATGGCGAGCATGACCGCTTGCGGCTCGCCGACGGCAAGCCCACCCAGCGCATAGCCGTCAAAGCCCATATCAGCCAGCGCTCTTGCGCTTTCGACACGCAACGACTCGACTTCACCGCCCTGTACGATGCCGAATAACGCGTGGCCAGGTTTTGCGGCGAAAGCCGCCTTTGAGCACGCCGCCCATTTCAGTGACAAAAGCATGGCGCGGCGCGCTTCGGATTCCGGGCAGGGAAGCTTGACGCATTCGTCAAACTGCATCGCGACGTCGGAGCCGAGCAAATCCTGAATTGCCATCGCCCGCTCAGGGGTCAATCGATAAAGCGTGCCGTCGATGTGGGATTGAAAGGTCACGCCATTCTCGTCGAGCTTGCGGAGCTTGGCGAGGGACATGACCTGGAACCCGCCGGAATCGGTCAGAATGGGCCAAGGCCAATTCATGAATCGATGGAGGCCGCCCAGCGCCGCGATCCGCTCAGGCCCTGGCCGCAACATGAGATGATAGGTGTTGGCGAGCACGATGTCGGCGCCAAGGGCCTTCACCCTTTCGGGATGCATCGCCTTGACGGTGGCCGCCGTGCCGACCGGCATGAAGGCGGGCGTCCGGATCACGCCCCTCTGGGTGTTCATCACCCCCGCCCGCGCGTCCCCATCCCGGTGCATGACCTCGAATCGGAAAACCTCCGTCACGCGCCGGACTCCGCCATGGCCGGAAACAGCAGACAGGCATCGCCATAACTGTAAAACCGGTAGTTTTCCGCGATCGCATGCGCATAGGCCGCCTGCATGGTTTTAAGGCCGGAAAAGGCGGCAACAAGCATGAACAGCGTCGAGCGCGGCAGATGAAAATTCGTCAAGAGCGCGTCAACCGCCTTGAATCGATAACCAGGGGTGATGAAGATCGATGTCTCGCCAGCAAAAGCCGCTATCTTTCCCTTTTGCTTTCCATCTTGAGCCGCCGCGGATTCGAGGATGCGTAGACTCGTCGTCCCCACCGCAACAATCCGTCCGCCAGAGACGCGGGCGCGGTTCAAGGCATCGGCCGTTGCTTCTGTCACTTCGCCCCATTCTGCGTGCATCTTATGGTCTTCGGTATCGCTGGCCTTGACCGGCAAGAATGTGCCCGCGCCCACTTGGAGCGTCACTTTCTGGATGGAGATACCGCGCTGGCCAAGCGCTTCAACGAGCCTTGGCGTGAAATGCAGGCTTGCGGTCGGTGCCGCAACCGCGCCGGGTTTTTGCGCGAACATGGTCTGATAGTCTTGGTCATCCCGGTGATCAGGCGTCCGCCGGCCGGAGATATAGGGGGGCAGGGGCATTTGCCCGATTCGTTCGATCGCCTCGCCGAGGGCTTCGCCGGCGAGCGCGAACTTCAACACGATTTCTCCCTCTTCACCTTTTGAAACCACCTCGGCATCGAGAGATTCCGGGGGGCACTCCGTGCTGTTTTCGGCGGCAAAGTGAATGACCTCGCCTAGCCTTAGCTTCTTGGCTGGCCGCGCGAAGGCACGCCATGATGCCTCTCCTTGCCGCTTGAACAAGGTCACTTCAATCCGGGCCGAGGCGCTGGCCCGGACACGAAACCCCTGCAGCCGCGCCGGAATAACGCGCGCATCGTTGACGACAAGGACGTCGCCAGGTCCAAATTGACCAGGCAGGTCGAGGATCGAGCGGTCCTCGAAAGGCCGCGCGCCATGTGGCCGCACGATAAGGAGCCGCGCTGCGTCGCGCGGCTCGGCGGGCCGCAGCGCGATCCGTTCAGGAGGCAGGTCGAAGTCGAAGAGATTTACGCGCATGCTGGCCAAACATTGCCCGTGAGCGGGCCGCTGTTGCGAGCAGTGCTGGCCGCCGCGGAAAGTCTACCGTGGGGCGCCGCAAACATTCGGGTCAATTTGGCGAATGAAGGCGCGTCAGCCGATCGTCGCGGACACAATCTTGTCGGGATCGCGGACGGGTTCGCCGCGTTTGATCTTGTCGACATTCTCCATGCCCGACGTGACCTTCCCCCAGACGGTATATTGCTTGTCGAGAAAGCGCGCGTCGCCAAAGCAGATGAAGAACTGCGAGTTGGCGGAGTTGGGATCCTGCGCGCGGGCCATGGAGCAGGTGCCACGCACATGCGGCTCAGCGTTGAACTCGGCCCTGAGATTGGGATATTTCGAGCCGCCCGTCCCAGTCCCGTGAGGACAGCCGGTTTGGGCCATGAACCCCTCGATCACGCGATGGAAGACGACGCCGTCGTAAAATTTTTCTTCCACGAGTTTCTTGATGTGGGCGACATGCGCGGGAGCAAGATCGGGCCGCATTTCTATGACGACCGGCCCTTGTGTGGTGTCCAATGTGAGCGTGTTACCGGCCTCGGCCATGCCGACCTCCTAAGTGGATTTTCTCGGCTGTTGCCATAGCTCATGCGGACCCCTGGGTAAACCGCGCGAAGCGTGGCCGTGTGAAGCTTTCGCTCGGTCCGGGGCCTCAGGTAATATTACCCTTGAAACAATTCTTGGGAGGGAAAATGGCCGATGGCAACGAGCCTCGGCACCTTCTCACCATTCAATTTCAGGCTCACCATTCAATTTCATGGCTTTTGGCGCCGTCAACCGATTTCGCTTCGATCGGATCGCTTTGCTTCTTTGCGAGAACGCTGTGGTGGCGGCTATAGGAAAAATAAACCAAAAAGCCGAGCATCATCCAAACGAGGAACCGTTCCCAGGCGACGGCCGGGAGCTTTGATAGCAACCAAAGAGAGAAGCCGATACCGGCGAGGGGGATCCAAGGGACGAGGGGCGTCCGGAATGTGCGGTGGGCGTCAGGCTGGGTCCGCCGCAGCACGATGACGGAGAAGCAGATGATCACAAAAGCCGAGAGCGTTCCGATGTTCACCAATTC
>DATJLX010000260.1:0-21572 GCA_035509135.1 Methylocella sp. | reverse complement strand
TTTGAAAGTCGGTCGGCCGGCTGCGGCGCTGGATGCGCTTTACAATAGAATTTCCGAGCTACCTATTGATCTCGTGTTCGATCTTCTCGATGCAGCTGTCGCCGAACTCAACGCGCGTGGCTCAGCTATCCACAATATGTTTGCCTATCACATTGAACATGTATTCAAGAGTCTGAAGACACGGGGAGTGCCAAAAATTGACATTGCCCGTCGTGAGTATGCCTACCTTCCTCTTCTTAATCATCGGGGCGATCCGCTCACTCTACATCAGATGATGGCAGAGAATGCAGAATTCTTTGTTTCTATCTTATGCGACGTTTACGAGAAGACGCGTGAACAGTCGCAGGAAACAAGTACAAAAGAGCAGCAGAACCGAGCGCGGGCTAGTTACCAGCTTTTGAGGTCATTCAAGTTTCCGGGGCTGGTCGCGGGTACGCTGGATACAGCCATCCTCCGAGCCTGGATTGCGGAGGTTTGTCGTCGGGGGGCGGAGGAAGATCGCTTAGTGGTCGCCGAGCTGCACATTGGGCACGTGCTGGCACATTCACCGAATGACCCAAATGACAACGCTTGGCCGAATCGCGGTGTAAGAGAAATTCTCGAAGAAATTAATAACGAGCAGATTGAGCGGGGAATCGTCACCGAGCGCATTAACATGCGAGGTGCGTACTACAAGGCAATTCACGAGGGAGGACAGAAGGAGCGTGAATTGGCGAAGCAGTGCCGAACATGGGCAGGTGTGGCTCTTGCATGGTCGCGGGCCTCGGCTTTGCTCCAAAGAATAGCGGAGTGGTGGGAACGAGAAGCGGAAGCTGAGGACATTCGCGCACGACAAGATCAAATGCGCGAATAGCCGTGCGCTCCGGCTTGATCTTTCTAGGCTCCCCTCCTTAACTTCTCCCGTCGCGCCTCGGCTGCCTCTCACGCCCTCGGCACGACATCGACTTGCACATCGACGTCCTGCTCGCGCGAGCCGAGGATGATGCCGGCGACTGGCGAGATATCGGCGTAGTCGCGGCCTTTCGCCAGAACGATATGATCATCGCCGATCATCATCGCATTGGTTGGATCAAGGCCGACCCAGCCGTGCGCCCCGCCGCACCAGACCGAGACCCAGGCATGCATCGCGTCGGCGCCTTCAAGGCGCTTTTTCCCGGGCGGCGGAATGGTCCGGATATAGCCCGAAATATAGGCGGCGGCCAGGCCGATGCCGCGCAGGCCGGCGATCATGATATGGGCGAAATCCTGGCAGACGCCGCGCCGCTTCTCGAAGGCCTCGGAAAGCGGCGTCGAGACAACGGTCGCCTTCGTATCATATTTGAAATCGGTCTTGATCCGCCGCATCAGCTCCTTGGCGCCTTCAAGGATGGGGCGGCCGGCCGGAAAGCTTTCCCGCGCGTAACAAGTGGCGGGCTCGAAACGCGGCACGAGGCGGCTCGGGTGCAGGAAATGGGCCGGCGAATCCCGGTCAAGCGAGGCGCTCGCGAAGGCTTCCTCCCGCACGGCTTCAAAGGCCGGCGTTTCCTCTTCGCCCCGCGGCTCGCGCCGGTCGATCTCGACGCTGGTGTTGATCTCGACGACGAGCTTGCGATGCGCGGTCTCGATCGTGAGAAAGGTGAGGCGATTGCCGAAAAAACACATCCGCTCGATCATTTGCGCGGGCGCCGGAGTGACGGAGAGTTCGCTGGAGAGCACCTGCTGTCCCGGCCCATCGATCGGCAACAGCCGCAGCGCGCAATGCGAGAAGGTCACCGTCGAGCCATATTCATAAAGGGTCAGGTGGCGAATATCGTAGATCACGCGAGGCCGCTCGACTTATCGGCCCTGGCAACATGCGGGCCTTGCAGGAAATAGCGCGCGGCGATCGCGTCGGCGAGGGCAAGCAGGCTTTGTTCGAAACCGAGGATCTTTTTATTGTCGAGGCTTGGCGCGGTGGCCGTCGCCACTTCGGCGGCGAGCTGCAGGATCAGGCGGCGCGGCGCCTCCAGCATGCCATCGTCGCTGAGCAAGGGCAGGGTTTCAAGATGCTCGTCGAGCC
Source organism: Methylocella sp. (assembly GCA_035509135.1). Lineage (GTDB taxonomy): Bacteria > Pseudomonadota > Alphaproteobacteria > Rhizobiales > Beijerinckiaceae > Methylocapsa. Next base: position 19,534 of record DATJLX010000260.1, on the reverse strand, counting down.
GTTCAACCTGGAAGGCCACCGAGCGTGGATTGAAGGGATCGAGCACGACGATGTCGCGGACCGGATTGAGGGCGACGCCCATGAGATAGCGCGAACGGTAGGTGATCTGCGAATCGACAAGATCGAGCAAGACGTCGAGCTCCTCGGCGGGCGCCTCGCGGCTGGCGAAATGACGGGCAAAACGGCACGTATTGACGCCCCGCTCGATCCGCCGGCCCGCATCGAAAATCCGCCAGCCCGCGCCGCGGATCATGTTTTCCTGGGCAAGCCCCGAGATCGCCGCGATCGTCCGCAAGGCCGCGTCGGCCCGCTCGAAAGCCTCGGCCTCGGCGAGCTGGCCATGCATATCGACGGCGAGGGCGCGGTTGAGGTCGCCGATCAGCCGCCATGTATCCGTTGAAAGCCGCTCGCGAATGAAGGAGGCGGCGCGCCGCGCGTCACGCACCAGTGACACGGCCGAGCCATAATCGTCGTCACCATGCAAAGCGTTCGCGACAAGCGCGACGGGGTTCGAGACGGTGTCAAGCGGCGCCGCGTGCCAGGACGTGAGCAAGCTCGTGAGCTTGGCGACGGCCGGCGCGGGATTGGTCCCGGCGCCAGTCTCGATCATCCGGCCAGCGAGAGCGCGGATCAGCCGCAAAGTTGCTTCCGAGCGCTCGAGATAACGGCCAAGCCAGAAAAGATTGTCAGCGGCCCGGCTCGGCAAGGTGCCCATGATGCGGCGGATGCGAACGGTCTCGTCGGTGGGCAGCAGACTGACGACCTCGACCGGCTTGTCGGCGAGCACCCAGACATCGGCCGATTGGACTCCTTCGCCCATCGACACGGCGCGCGCATCGGCGCGGCCGGAAATGCGGCAGAAGCCGCCCGCCATGATTTTCCATCCAGCTGGCGTATGGGCCGCATAGACGCGCAGAACGAAGGGCCGCGGCTCAAGCCGGCCGTCATGCCAGACAGGCGTGGTGGACAGATTGACGACCTCCTGGCCGGCGTAGTCCACCCCGCGTTCGGCAATGGCCGCCGCGAGCCGGCTTTTCTCTTCTTCCGAGAGCGCCGCGCCGATCAGCGGCTGGCTGGAGGCAAAGCCAGGGACGGGATTACCATAGGCGCCGGCAATCGCCAGCGCGTCCAAATCCGCGAGGACCAATTGGCGGGCTTTCTCCTGGCCGCACCACCAGGTCGCGATGTTTGGCAGGCGGAGGTCCTCGCCAAGCAAGGTTCGGCAGAGTTTCGGCATGAAGCTCATCAAGGCGGGCGCTTCGAGGACGCCGGAACCAAGGGCATTGGCGATGACGACGCCCCCCTCCCGCAAGGCATCGACGAGACCCGGCACGCCGAGCCGCGAATGGGCGTTGAGTTCGAGCGGATCGGCAAAATCGCTGTCGATGCGCCGCCAGATCACATCGGCGCGCTTGAGACCGGCGATGGTGCGGACATGAACTTTTCCGTCGCGCATCGTCAAATCGCCGCCTTCAACCAAAAGAAGGCCGAGATAGCGGGCAAGATAGGCCTGCTCGAAATAGGTTTCGTTGAAAGGGCCAGGCGTCAGCAGGCAGATGCGCGGGTTCGAGCGCTGCGCCATCGAGGTGAGGCCGAAGCGGAACGCCTCGAAGAAGGGGGCCAGACGCTCAACATTCATATCGCGGTAAAGGGCCGGGAAGGCGCGCGCCAGCACAAGCCGGTTGGCGAGCGCATAGCCAGCGCCCGATGGGGCCTGCGAACGGTCGCCGAGAACCCACCAGCGCCCGTCCGGCCCGCGCCCGAGGTCGGCGGCATAAATATGCAGGAACTTGCCGCCCGGCGGCTTCACGCCATGCAGGGGATGCAGAAATTCCGGGCTGCCGGTGACGGCGGCGGCGGGCAAATCGCCCGAGGAGATCAACCGGCCCTCGCCATAAATATCGGCCAGAACCAGTTCCATGAGGCGGGCCCGCTGCTCGATGCCTTGCGCGATCTCCCGCCATTCGCCGGCCTCGATGAGAAGCGGCACATGCGAGAGCGGCCAGGCCCGCTCGCTAGTATCGCCATAGGCGCGATAGGAAACGCCGGTGTCGCGAATATGCCGGTCCGCCGTGGCGAAACGGCGGCTCATGTCGCCGGGACTGAACTCCATGAGCTTGTCGAGAAAGCGCAGCCAATGCGGGCGCGGGCGCCCGCCGGCGCCGATGAATTCGTCCGGGATGCCCGGCAGCGGCACATAGCCCGCCGCGAGCGCGGCAACGCGCGCGGCCGCGTCGTGGTCTTCTTGTGCCCTGTTTGATGCGCTGCGGCTCATGGATTGCGGCTTTATGGCTTGGGCCGGAACGATTTCAGGACCGCCGGGTCTGTTTCAATCCGGGCAGCGCCGATGAGATCGAGGCAATAAGGGACCGCGGGAAAGACCGCGTTGAGGCAGGTTTCGATCGAGGCCGGTTTGCCAGGCAGATTGATCACGAGACACGGCCCGCGGTGCGCGGCGGTCTGCCGGGACAGGATCGCGGTCGGCACTTGCTTCAGGCTCTCCATTCGCATGAGTTCGCCAAAGCCCGGCAATTCGCGCCGCGCCGCGGCCAAGGTTGCCTCCGGTGTCAGGTCGCGCGGCGATGGTCCGGTTCCCCCCGTGGTCAAAATCAAGTCGCAATGCTCCTTGTCGGCGAGTTCGATCAACGTATCGCGGACCGATTCGAACCCGTCTGGAATGATTTTCCGCACGATATGAAAAGGGGTTATCAGAATTTTCGTCAAATAGGCGACGATCGCGGGGCCGCTTTCATCCTCGTAAAGCCCGGCGCTGGCGCGGTCGGACGCGGTGACAACGCCAAAGATGGCCGCGCGCTTGGTCTCGTCCCCCATTGCCCACCTTTACCCGCACCCGTCACTCTGCCTGGACCCGCCGGATGTCCGTCTGGGCACCTTATAACCGAAATCCGCGCGGACATTTCCAAAAACTGGGCTGCTCCTCTCCGGAGGCGGGGCGCCTGTTTCAAAGCAAGAATGCGGCCAACGACCGATTCTCCCTTTCAGTCTCGTTGGTAAATCCGGCGCCGCTGGCGGGCGCTTTCCCCCGGGTTGAACGCACTCACCCTTTTGCTGCATGGAGACGAAAAATGGGTCAAACTGCTGCAGCAGCGATCCTCCGGACGGCTATCCCAAATTTCGCTGGATCGACGACGACACACTCATGATCGATCTTGGCAAGATCCGTTCGGTCTGGTCGCAAGTTGATAAGGCCGACTCCATCCACATCACCTATTCCTACACGAAAAACTGAAACAGTTTGTTGGTAGGATTTCAAGCTTGGGGTGTCGAGATTGACGATGAACACAGGGTGCATGTGACGTTCACCTGTCGCGGCACCAGTCTTTTGCTTGATGGAAACCGCGTGGCATTCGTTTTGCGGCAGCCAGCTGATGCTTAATTGAACTCGTCCGGCAGTGCCGGGACCGGCAAAATGTCAATCCCCTCCTCGATCAAGGCGCGGGCGTCGTCGAAATTCGCCTGTCCGTGGATGGGGCGCGGTGGCACGAGACCATCGTGAATTTTGCGGGCCTCATGGGCGAAACGCGTACCGACGTCCTCGGCCTCGTCGAAAATCCGTTTGCGAAGCGCCGTGATGAGGGCCCGCGATTCGCGGTCGCGGGGATCGAGAAGCGCCAGATTGGCGTGCGCCTCTCCTGGCGGCGGAGGCTTGTCCGACTCGCTCTCGCTCTGGCTCGCGATCGCTGGCGCCATGATGGCTTTTGTCACATCCGTTGCCTGGCAGAGCGGACACTGGACACGGCCGGCGAGGGTCTGATTTTCAAACGCCTCGCCGTTCTGGAACCAGCTGTTGAATTCATGGCCGCGCCCGCAACGCAAGGCGAATTTGATCATAACGCTTCGCCGGCGAGCAGGAGATCGAGCTTGCCGTTGCGGGCAAGCTCATGCAACTCGTCGGAATCACCAATATGAACACCATCGAAAAAAATTTGGGGAACCGTCATGCGGCCATGCGCCCTTGCCGCCATGTCCTTACGCGCCGCCGGGTCGCCATCGACCTTGATCTCGGTGAAAGCCAGATCCTTACGGCGTAAGAGCTCCTTGGCCCGGCGGCAATAGGGGCAGGTCGCGGTGGTATAAATGGTGATTTGAGGCATGCGAGACCCTTTCACGAAATCTTTATATGGGAGACACGGCAGCGCCTGCAACCGTGCCAGGCCGGAAGCCAAGGGCGCTTGGCAAGTGCCACACCATCTTTGCGCCGGTTCAGAGGGATCGCCGGAATTTCGCTTTCAAACATCGACAACGAAAAATCCGAACATATATCTGAGGCGCCAGATAACCCCGCCTGGCTTCGCTCGCGTGGCGGTGGCCGAGCGGCGAAAGTTTTAAAGCGGCGCGAAGTCTAAAAGGAGCAGCGGAATGACCTATCAATCCTCCTCGAATCGCCCATCGGGCGGCACACATTGGCATGGCTGTGGGGCTGGCGAACCTTGGAAACTCGTCGAAATTCTGGCGATGGTTTTGGGCTTCATCGTGTTTTGGCCGATCGGTCTTGCTGTTCTTGGCTGGAAATTCTGGCAAAGAAAAACCGGTTATCCTGGCGACATTGTTGCTTTTGGGCGAGAAAAATGGGGCGCCAACTGGAGCTCTGGCCGTTGGGGCTTTACCGCGAACAATTGGCCAGGCTCCGGCTTTGACACCAGCCCGACAGGCAATCGTGCCTTCGATGAGTGGCGCGCCGCCGAGCTTGCGCGACTCGAGGAAGAGCGCCAAAGGCTTGCCGCCGCCGAACGGGAGTTCGCGGACTATATGGAAAATCTTCGCCATGCCAGGGACCGCGAGGAGTTCGAGCGCTTCATGAACGAGCGGCGCGACCGGCAAGGACGCTAGAGCGGATCGCTTTATTCGGTTGCGCTCGTGGTCTCGCGCGGTTTCCTCGATTGGAGGATGGACTTGGCTGTCTCTCAATCTTGTTCCGCTTCCCTTATCTGGCGCCAGCCTCTTCTGAGCGAAGAGCCGCCAAACGCCGAGCATTTTCCTGCGATTCGCGAAGTCCCGCTTGACCAGGACGAACAATTGATTTTATAAGACCGCAGTGGAAAAGCCGGATATGATCGTGGCTTAGCCAAGCCCCAACCGTGGGCATGGAAAGAGGTCTCCCGCGAGAAGAGGATCGATGAGTAGCCGCCGCACGGAAGCTGAGTAAGCTCAGTGCTTGTGGCGAAAAACGCTGCGTCGCGAGAAGTCTCTGAAACGCCATGCTATCGGCGCTTGCACCCGTCCAGGATCTGCGAGGCAGGGACAATTAATAACAATGAGAAGCTTGTAGTCAACACATCTGTAGGAGGAATGGTATGGGCGAAATTCTTGAAATAGCCAGCTTCATTGGGACGCCACTCGGCGCAGTTTTAGCGATTGCTGCCGTCGCGGGCCTCTATTTTTTCGGCCGCTGGGTTCTCACCGATTAAGGCTTAATTAACCTTGCCGGAATGAGCGCTCGGGTGCGGCGTGCGTCGTTTTCCCGCTCCGGCATCCCGGTTTGCCGGACGAGTGGAGGAGAGGCGGACGTGTGTGTGATCTGAGAATAGCTTTCTTATCAGGCTCGCACGGACATCAAGCCACAATTAAACGACAAGGGTAGGAAGCGTCGGTTGAGGTGATTTGATGCGGCAGAGTCTGAAACGACAGGCGATGCGATCAATGATGCGGCACACAACTGCAGATGACCCCAGCCGGCTGAGCCAAAGTGGGCGGACAGGATGCGCTCGGTCTTTACGGGCGTATTTTTTCCCTGCGATGCCTTCGGTTTCCGCAATGGCTCAGGTAGCACGCTGGCACGACATGAGGCGCGTGTAAAAGAACCACTGGAGAAAACCATTGGCTCAAGAGTCGCCGACCAGAATCGGAGCTAAGCAAATTCAGCTGTTTGGCGGCGTGCCGACTCTGTCTCAAGCGCCTCTTTACCGGGAACGCGCATCGCAAGTCATGGGTCTTCCGCTGAAAACCAATGAGCTGCCCAGCGAGGCCGATCAAGGCAATCTGGGCCGTGTGGGGGCGGAGCCTGCCGAACGGTCACAAGCCATCTTTCCCGTCAACATCGCCATCGCCGATAAGAACCCGATGGTGTTAAGTGCGCTGGAAGCGCTGTTAACGCGGGACCGGCGGTTCAATCTTTTGCTGATGGCGAGTGATGGCGTTCATTTTTTGAATTCCTTGGTCCATCTCCCGGTAAGACTAGGGGTCATCGGATGGGAATTGCCGCCGATTCGCGCTCCCGAAATCCTGCAGGCGCTGGCAAAGCGCCCAAACTCACCAAAGATCGTGGTTTATAGCGGCACCAAGGATGCGGCGGCGCCTGCCGAAACCTTGCAACTTGGAGGGGCTGGATTTGTGACCAAGCTTTCTCCCCCTGAACGGTTGCTTGAAGTGTTCGCGGCGGTCGCGGCCGGCGATATGGTGTTCCCCTTCGCGGATATTCATAAAGTCCGGCCTAATCCCCTAAAGGGACTGACCCACCGGGAACGCGATCTTCTTGCCGCGTTGGAAACCGGCAGCAGCAATGCCCAATTGGCGCGGGAATTTGGCGTGTCGGTCAATACAGTGAAATTTCACTTACGCAATCTGTTTGGCAAACTTGATGTGCGGAACCGGACGCAGGCGATCTGCCTCTATCTTGAAACGAAGCGCTAAGTGCCACTTTGTCCCTTGCCAGCGCTCGACCGGATCATGAATAATTGGTTTCATCCGTGCCGCGCTTACGGCATTGATCGCGGGAGACAGAGCGGTTTGCCGAGGCGGTGGGTTGGTCCCGGTAGCTCAGCAGGATAGAGCAACGGTTTCCTAAACCGTAGGTCAGGGGTTCGAATCCCTTCCGGGACGCCACACAACCCACGCATTGTGCTGGGCGGACTCTTTGGGGGCCGCCCGCCCGCTACGGCGTCACCGAGACCGTGATTGCTTCATGCCTTCGCGTGTTTGCCGATGGAAATCTGAGCTTCAGAAAGTTAGCGCCTCTCGGGGTGGTAAGAGTAATTATAGAACGTGTTCTCATGGCGCACCCCTTGTGCGTTGATTTCGGGACCCTATTTGAGTGTGATGCTCATGCCGTCGCGAGTCGTGGGTGCAACGCCGGATGTACGCGTGCATCTTCGTTCGGGCGGAGAATGAGAGGAAGCCGCTGATCGTCCGTCCGACCATCACAGCCTCGCGGCCATTCAAACTCCGGGATCTTGACGATCTCCACAGCTGGCCCATCAGCCCGTCGCAACAGAACCGGGTTGCTCTCAAGTCAGTCCCGCGGATCTCGATGGGGCGTTGAAAAAGGCGGCCCGCCTCGCATGCTTTGCTTAACAGGACATACCCATGACCGGTCACCTCTACTCAATAGGACAGCGGGTGAGCTTCGATGGCCGCGTAGGACTATATCTGAAGCGAGCCGGAGTTTTTACCGTCACCAAGCTTTTGCCCCCGCTGGGAACGGAATTGCAATATCGCGTCAAAAGCGACAGTGAAGCCTATGAACGCGTCGCGCGCGAACATGAACTCCAGGCCGAGACGTTGGGCAAGCCGGCCGTGACCGCTGAAACGCAACCGTCGCCCGTGGAAGAAAAAAGCGCGGAACGGTTTTTTGCCGGGATCTCCTGAACGACAAAGCCTGCCATTGGTGAGATGAACTCACGATTGCTGTGCTGCTCACTTCTTGCCATATTTTCCTCCCCGATGGACGGGTGGCATCAAATCCGACGCCGACAAGCGGTGATAGCTCTGACGCTGCCGCGAACTTGAGTAAGTGGCGCTTGCGGCTTCCTCGATTCGGACGCGATTGACATCGAACACATGCAGCAATGAGGCTTCATCGCGTTCCGAATAGGGGCTTATCTTAACTAGGGCATCCTCATCCAAATAGAAGGAGATTTCGAACGTGGAGTCGTGACCCCAGAAGCGGATACAGTGACGTGCCGGATCGAAATTGCGGCTTGCGTTCGGAAAATGAAGGGACATGGGTGCTCCTAGTGATCGCGCGAGGAAGGCTTTTTGCCGGTCAGGTGCTGGTTTCTTTGGCGGTATTCCGTCAATTGCATCGTCTATAAATCCGAGCCCCCTCGCGAGCCGTGTTGCCAAGTCGAGCGGTGAGCTAAGAAACCATATGATTCGTGCTGTCACAATGACGGGATTGCCCGCGAAACAGGCGTAATCGGAGTCTGCAAAAGATCACGATAAACTGCGGCCAGAAATGCTCCGATAGAATGAGTTTTGCTTACGCCCAATCTGACTGATCGAAGCAGTATATAAGAATGAAATTCGTGAATATTAGACCCTGACGGCGATTTGTTTTTGTGATTTTCTGGCCGGTTGCTCAACGTCTTCTTGCTATTTCGTGGCTGCTGACGCCATTTAATGGGGGAAAATACACGGATCGTCCTTTTCGGATTTTCCAGGAGAGCGCTGTCAAACAAAGTTATGATATAGTTAAGCTCATTAGCGATGCGGAATGATGAATGATCAAGCTTAGCAGGGATATCTTGTTCGAATTGGCCGGATTGAAGCGCCCGGCGCCCGGCAGCGGCGGTTTTTGCTCATGAACAAGACCGGCGCCACCAAAGCCAGCGCGGGCGTGGCAAGGGCGCGGGCTGCAACCGCCAAGCCAACGCGCAACCGGCTGCTGGCCGAGACCAAATTCGCGGAACTCAAACGCCGGTTGCTCGAGATCAGCGATCTTGCCGCCGCGGGCGCCCTGCTCGGCTGGGACCAGTCCACCTATATGCCAAGAGGGGGCGCGCCGGCGCGGGCGCGCCAAGGCGCAACGCTGAGCCGGCTTGCCCATGAAAAGTCGGTCGATCCAGCCTTGGGCAAATTGCTCGACGATCTTGCGCCCTATGCGGCGGGTTTCCCTTATGAGTCGGATGAAGCGAGCCTGATCAGGATCGCCCGGCGCGATTTCGAGAAAGCCGTCAAGCTGCCCAGCGCCTATGTAGCCAGGGCAGCCGAGCTTGGCTCGGCGTCCTATGATGCGTGGACGCGGGCGAGGCCCGCAAACGACTTTGCTCACATGCTGCCCTTCCTCGAAAAGACTATCGATCTCAGCCGTGAATACGCAAATTACTTCGCGCCCTATGAGCATGTCGCCGATCCATTGATCGATGCCGCCGAGCCCGGCATGACGGCCGCTTCGATCCGCTCGCTCTTTGCCGGGCTCCGGCGTGACTTGATTCCGATTGTTCGGGCGATTTCCGATGAGCCGAGGGTCAGCGATGATTGCTTGCACGGCGCTTTCAGCGATGCGGCGCAGCTGGATTTCAGCCGTTTGGTCGTCAAGCAGCTCGGCTACGACTTCGATCGCGGACGGCTGGACAAGACCCATCATCCCTTTTGCACCAAATTCTCCGCGGGAGATGTCCGGATCACCACCCGTGTCGACGACACGCATTTTGGAGATGCGTTGTTCTCGACCATGCACGAATCCGGTCACGCGCTTTACGAGCAGGGTGTTGCCGCCACACTTGAGGGCACGCCGCTCGACTCGGGCACATCGGCGGGCGTGCATGAGAGCCAGTCGCGGCTTTGGGAGAATGTGGTCGGCCGCGGCCGCGCTTTCTGGGAGCATTTTTACCCGGTTTTGCGGGACGCCTTTCCGGACCGGTTTGCGGAGACGGGTTTCGAGACCTTCTACCGCGCGATCAACAAGGTGCAGCCCTCTTTGATCCGCACGGATGCCGACGAGGTGACCTATAATCTCCATATCATGATGCGTTTCGATCTGGAGCTGGAGTTGCTCGAAGGCCGGTTGCGGGTCAAGGATCTCCCCGAGGCTTGGCGCGCCCGCATGCAGGCCGATCTCGGGCTGGCGCCCGCCGATGACCGCGACGGCTGTCTGCAGGACGTGCATTGGTATACTGGCGCGGTCGGGGGTGGATTTCAGAGCTACACCATTGGGAATATTCTCAGCGCGCAGTTTTACGCGGCCGCCATCGTGTCCAATCCAGGCATCCCCGCCGAGATTGCCAAGGGGATGTTCGGAACGTTGCACGGCTGGCTGCGACAGCAGCTCTACCAGCATGGCCGCAAGTTCGAGCCGGATGAACTCGTCAAGAGGGTGACGGGCGGGCCGATGAGCACCGCACCCTACCTCGCTTATCTTCGCGGGAAATATGGCGATCTTTACCGCTTGTCAGATCATCCCGCTTAGCCTGGACAGCGGCGGCGGGCGCAACCGCCGGCCGCGACGGCGATGATCACGGGTCGTTTTCAGCGTGGCTCGCCGCCGTTCGTCTTTTTCTCACAGGGATGCGTTGATGACCAAGTCTCTCGAAACAGGATTCGAAAATTTGGACCTTCTCCCGCCCGGCGCGGGAAATGCCGCAACATGGGAAAAACCGCGCCCGGAAACGGCAAGCGAAATCACGGCGCCTCAGCGGGAACTTTCTCCCGGCGGCCAGCGAATTCTCATGTGCTCCCCAGAGCATTTCGAGGTGGATTACATCATCAACCCGTGGATGGAAAATCAGGTCGGCAAAACCAATCCGGCGTTGGCGCGGGAACAGTGGGCGAATCTGCGGTGGCATCTTTCGGAAGAGACGGCGATCAGCTTGGTTGCGCCGGAGCCCGGATTGCCCGACATGGTGTTCACCGCCAACGCTGGCATGGTGATTGGCAAGACGGCGATCATCAGCCGCTTCCGCACTGAGGAAAGGCGATTGGAGGAGCCGCTCTTTCGAAATTGGTTCAAACAGCACGGATTTGTCATCGCGCCTTGGCCTGAAGAGGTGCCTTTCGAAGGGGCGGGCGACGCGCTGCTTGACCGTGCGCGGCCGCTGATCTGGTGCGGTTATGGTTTGCGCTCCGGCGAAGGGGCGCCGCGGCTCCTCGAAACCATCTTTGGCCGGCGCACTGTGGGGCTACGGCTCGTCGACCCCCGTTTCTATCATCTCGATACCTGCTTTTGTCCGCTCGCCGATGGCTGGCTTCTGTATTATCCGCCAGCCTTCGACCGGGATTCGCAAGAGGCGATAGCGACGCTCGTGCCGCCGGAAAAAAGGATCGGCGTCGGCGAGAACGACGCCTTGCTGTTTGCGTGCAACGCTGTCGACATCAATGGGCGTATCTTCATGAACAGCGCTTCGGAGCCTTTGCAGGAAAGGTTGCGTGCCGCTGGCTTCCAGCCGGTATTGACGCCGCTTACCGAATTCATCAAGGCGGGCGGGGCAGCGAAATGTCTCACCTTGAAATTGGTTGAGACATAGAGGCCTTGAAAGGCCTCAAGCAGGCATGAAGGGCACAGGCCTCGGAGACGAATTTCCTGTAACAGGGAATTTATATGCAGAAATCGCCACAATGCTTGGAAGAAACGGGAACATGATAGGTTGGTTGCTGTGCGGGTTCGGCCGATTCGGTCGCTGAACTCAAAAACGGGCTATGACTAATCCCATAGACGTCCGCCCGGCTCAGGCGCGGCATTTCGCGCCTCACTTTAAAATAGGTTGACTTTCCGTCGCCCGCGTCGGATCTCCCATCTGTACTTTGTGCAAAGCGAAGGGAGGCGCGGATGATTCTGAAAGTTACGGTTGCAAAGAATGGAGCCGACATTTTTTCCGTCAATATCGAAGTTCGTGATCAAAATGAACTGTCAACGGGGGTGAAAGTGGCGCTCGATGAGTTCCATCGGGTGAATCCCAAAACATCGCTCTTGGACGGTAAGGTCCAAATCAAGATCGATAGGGCCTAAAGCGGGGCTATTGACCAGTCTCAGAAGAACGATCCATGGAGACCCTTCGTCATGACCGGACTTGACCCGGCCATGACCCGCCGGTCTCGCTGCGAAGACCATTCAAAAAATACAGCGGCAAATTTTAATCTTACCGCAGTCTTTCGTCTGGGCGAAATTCACATTTCGCACGTCATTGACGCTTGGCGAGAGTCCATTGGATCAGACCGTCAATCGGACCACAATGTTTCACGTGAAACATTTTGGTCCGATTGAGAGGCCCGGCCGGACAAAACCGATCGGCCAGCCTCAATAAGTGATGCTTAAAACCTCAAGGCGCTCGATGCCATGCGGCGTGCGTGCCTCGACGACATCCCCCACGGCGGCTTTCAGAAGCGCCCTTGCGACCGGCGCGACCCAACTGATTTCATGGCATTCCGAGCGCGCTTCGTCGATGCCGACGATCCGCACTGTTTTTTCCTCGCCGTGTTCGTTGAGATAGGTGACCGTGGCGCCGAAATAGACGCGCTCATGGTTCTTTTGTCGCGCCGGATCGACGACTTCGGCGATTTCCATCCGTTTGCGCAGAAACCGCAGGCGCCGGTCGATTTCGCGCAGGCGGCGCTTGCCATAAATGTAATCGCCATTTTCCGAGCGGTCGCCATTGCCCGCCGCCCACGCCACGGTTTCGACGGTTTTGGACCGCTCGATTGTTTGCAGCTTGGCAAATTCCTCCTGCAGCCGCCGCAAACCGTCCGGCGTGATGTAGTTCCTCACTCCGGCCGGAAGCACCGGGCTCTCGTCCCCGTAGTCCGCTTCCGCCGCGGTTTCTTTGGTAAAAGCCTTGCTCATGACCGGCATCACATGGGGCGCCGCGAGACTATGGCAAGCCCTTCATCCAAGCCCGCTGCTCACACCTCGCGCAGGAGGGTTTCGACGAAACCGCCGATCTGCTCTTGCGCGCGGGAGGCGCGGCGGCGCTCGGCGGTGAGGATCGCGCGGAGGTCGGCGACCGTTGCCTGCAGATCCGCGTTGACGAGCACGTAATCATAGTCCGTCCACCGGAGGATTTCGTTGCGCGCTTCGTTCAATCGCTTTTCGATGACCTCGGCCTTGTCCTCGGCGCGGCGTTCAAGGCGGGCGCGCAATTCCTTCATCGACGGCGGCAGGATGAAGACGGTGACAGCGTCGCCGGCGCAGCGCTCCTTGACTTGCCGGGTTCCTTGATAATCGATGTCAAAGAGCATGTCGCGCCCTTGCGCCAAGATCTGTTCGGCGGCCTCGCGCGGGGTGCCGTAGAAATTGCCGTGCACCTCCGCCCATTCGAGCAACTCGCCGCCATCGCGCAAGGCATCGAACTGCTTCTTGCTGATGAATCGATAATGAATGCCATCGACCTCACTCGACCGGCGCGGCCTTGTGGTGACGGAGAGCGACAAAGTGAGATCGAGCTCCTTGGTCTGCAGCAGCATCCGCGTCAAGGTCGTTTTGCCGGCACCGGATGGGGAAGAGAGAATCAGCATCAAGCCGCGCCGGCCGGGCGCCGTCTCTTGTTTCGCAAAAGAGTCTTCGCGCGGCATGGTTTACTCGATGTTCTGGACTTGCTCGCGGAATTGCTCGATCTCGACGCGCAATTCGAGGCCAAGCGCCGTCAGGCTCGCGTCATTCGATTTGGCGCAGAGCGTATTGGCCTCACGGGACAATTCCTGGGCGAGGAAGTCGAGCCTGCGGCCTATCGGGCCGCCCTTGGCCAAGAGAGCGCCGGCCGCCGTGGCATGGGCGGAAAGACGGTCCAATTCTTCCCTGATATCGGCCTTGGCCGCTAGCATGAGCGCCTCCTGATGCAAACGGTTCTGGTCGAAATTCGTGTTGCCGGCAAGCAGGGCGAGCGTTTGCGCGAGGCGCGCCTGGATCGCCTCGGGCTTGCGGGCGGGCGAGAGATCCGCCGCTTGTGTCAGCGCGCCGATTGATTCGAGCCGTGTGGCAAGGAGCGTGGCCAGCGCGGCGCCCTCGCTTTGCCGCATGGCGACGAGAGAGTCGAGCGCCGCGTCGAGTGCGGCGAGGGCAGCGGCCCTGGCGTTCAAAACCACGGCTTCGTCCTCGGCCACATCGATGATCTCCACGATACCGCGCACGCCAAGAAGTCCGTCGAGCGTCGCGGGCGAAATCATCTCCGGCAAGGGGATTTCGGCGACCGCCGCGATAAGCTTGCGCAACAGTTCTTGATCGACCTGAATGCCGGGCGTCGTGGTCTCGCGCTGCACCGCAAAGGTGGCATGGACCGTCCCGCGGTGAAGCTTTTGCGCGAGTTTCGCGCGTGCCTCGGGCTCGATCGCATCGAAGGGCGGGGAAAGCCGCAGCCTTGCGTCAAGCCCCTTGGCATTGACGGATTTCAGTTCCCAGGCAAAGCGCCACGGTCCGGCGCTTCCGGCGGCCCGGGCAAAGCCCGTCATGCTGGCGAGGGTCATCTTACAATGGGCAATCTGATGGGTTCATCGGAGCCGCACCATAGGAGCAGCGTTGCCGCCGCTCAAGACGGGCTCATTCTTTTAGCTGGTCTAGACCGGCGCGGCGTTGACTTCTTGCTTCGCCTTTGTGCGATCCGCCTCTCAACGTGCGGCCGCTCCATTGGCTGGCGAAGGTATGCGGTCAATGCGCGTCAAGCCCTCCGTCGCGAAATCATTCTGATTGTCGTCGGGTGGCGCCGGCGTTCATTCGCCGGGCCCGCAACGATTGGGGTGCTCTGAAGTGATTCTGATATGGCGCGTCTGTCCGCTCTTGCTGCTCTGTCCGATTATTCTCATTCGTGATTTGGCGCCGCAAGAGCGTTGCGAGCTTGCGATAGGCGGGCGTGGGATATTTGCGCAGCGCCCTTAAGTTCCTGCATGTAGCTGCTTATATCACCCACTATTGAAATGACTGGAGTGCGTATTTGGGATACTTTACATGACTCTCCCTTAGCGATATCGAAGGAATCCCATGCATTTCGATCGCTTATGATTTTGAAACCATCCACCTCGAACGCCTTCATCAGTTCGCAAACCATCGCAAATACACCCTTGCCATGGTCAAAAGCCGCACGGCTTGATCCGATCAAAATAAAATTGTTGACTTCTAATTGGGCCAGACTGCTTTCTTCCCCTTCTGTCTCTTCAACAAAAACTTCCATAAGTTGGTCAAGCCTATAGAGGTCTGCGTTAAAGCCGGTCTTTCCATTGACCAGATCGGTATTGTAAGATCTCAAATTCTTCACAGCATCGCTGAAATAGCGATTCGTACCATAGATCCAAATCCATACGTCGGGACTAAAGTTTATATTTCCAGCAGCCCTTATAAGGTCTGGAGCGTAATCATTCGATGTTCCTTTAAAGCCGATTTTTTGCTGTTTAAAGGCCTGAATGCTATCAGCGAGAACCTGATACTTGCCAAGCTGAAAGGCGCATGTATCCGTGCGCAGGCTTGAAGGAGTCAAGAAGCTTTCGGCCGGACACCAGCCTCTTGATAATTCGTCTTCGATCGCGGCGGCAGCGACCGCCACGATCTTACTGCCATAGCCTGACACACCGGGGTCGCTTCTGTCTTTTCTGATGGTCACGGGGCCGTAAGGACCTTTGGGCGGCATCACATTGTCATAGGTCGCATCGTAATTGGGGGGGCCAGTGAATTGGGTCGCGAAAACATAAGCGGCAACCAACACCCCGATGACAAGAGCTACACCCTTGGAGAAGCGGAACTTTGCAAAAACCGAAGGTTTTGTGGGAGAGCGCGGCTTGCCCGGGGATTTATCGCCGGATTTGTCAGACGAAAAATAATTCGACACGCCGTCCTTATCCTTCAAGGTCGTGGGGATGCCTTGAGCATCGTCTCGCTGAATAACGTCTCGTTCGGTATCGGCGACGCCGCGTGTGAAGCCTTTTACAGAATCAGCGATGCTTCCAATGTAGCTTCTCACAGAAAAAGTCATTCTCTCCCCATCGCTTCAGTTAAGCCAATGAAGCGCGATGTCCCAGGTGACTTGCCGGCTCATCGTGGCATCACGGGCGAAGATCAGCTGGCCACGCCCCGAACAGGTCCCAGGCCGTTCAAGGCATCCCGATCTCTTTGTGAAGAAGCTTCCAAAGGTTCCGGTAAGGCCGGAATGTCTCGCATAAGACCCCGTGTCAGCACCGTGAGAAGCATGGGGATGCCAAGATAGATCCTCGGCGCCGTCATGGGAGAGGCTCCCCCACCGGGGGCAGCCCTTTTGTGCACCCCACAAACGGGTGTCCAGGGATTATGCTAGGTGTCACCCGGGACCTCGCATGCAAACTCTTCCTGCCGGTTGAAGACGCGTGCAGGAGTCATCGGCCCCAAGGGCGGCTATGCGGCGAACTCCATCGCCTCCACAATAAAAGCAGCATTAGAATGTCAGCCGGAGATGTCAATAGACTTTGCGAACGCAAGCACGTGAAGACTTGTTCTGGTCGCTGCACGCTCAGCCCGGCGGTCTTCGTGAACTCTTGCGTCCGCTTCTTGAGATCACTCAGGATTTTGCAGATTTAAGAGAATGCTGACCGTTTTAGTCCAGAGCTTTGCCGCTCCGACGAAGGTTCCGGCGATTTTCTGCCAACGGCGGAATGCAGTGGCCTGTTGAGGCAATGAACGCATCGCTCGCTTACGATTACGGTGTGCGCCTTTGCAGGCCTGACGTTTGCTGGGCATATCTTGGCGCCGCTTGGCTTGTCAGGGTGTGTCGCGAGCGCGCCATCCGCGTGTCGAAACTCTCCGTTGTCTCGCGTTCCTCCTCCCCTCGACGGTATCGAGACAAAACGTACGAGGGCTCAGTTTGAAGATTCTCCGAAAGCTTTAGGGATGCTGTTCGAGATCACGGACGGCGCCACGCGCCGCGCTTGTGGTGAAGGCAGCATAAGCTTTTAGAGCCTGCGAAACGTTCCGGTTTCGAAATCGCGGCTTCCAAACGGTCGTTCCATTGGTCTGCCGGGCCGCCCGGCGTTCGGTCAAAACCACCTCGGGCACTGCCAGATGGATCGTACGATTGGGAATATCGATTTCGATCCGGTCGCCATCCTCGACCAAAGCAATCGGGCCGCCTTCCGCCGCTTCCGGTGAAACATGGCCAATGGATAAGCCCGACGTGCCGCCCGAGAAGCGGCCATCGGTAATCAAGGCGCAAGCCTTGCCAAGACCCTTGGATTTCAGGTAACTGGTCGGATAAAGCATTTCCTGCATACCCGGACCGCCGCGCGGACCCTCGTAGCGGATGACCACGACCTCGCCTTTTTGGACCTTGCCACTCAGGATGCCCGAGACAGCTTCATCTTGACTTTCGAAGACCCGGGCCGGACCCGCGAAGACATGGTTGTTGTCATCGACGCCCGCCGTTTTCACGATACAGCCATCCCCGGCCAGATTGCCCTTAAGAACAGCCAGGCCGCCATCCTTGGAGAAAGCATGCTCAGCGTCACGAATGACACCGGCTGAGCGGTCCAGATCGAGTTTCTCCCAACGCTGATCCTGGCTGAACGCCACCTGAGTTGGCACGCCGCCGGGGGCCGCTCGATAGAAACGCTGGACACTCTCACTGCGGGTCTGACAAATGTCCCATCGCTGCAGAGCCTCGCGCAAGGTGGCGCTGTGGACGGTCGGCTCGCCGGCATTCAACAGACCGGCCCGGTCGAGTTCGCCCAAGATGGCCATGATCCCTCCGGCCCGATGGACATCTTCCATATGCACGTCGGCCTTGGCGGGAGCGACCTTGCAGAGGCAGGGTACCTTGCGTGAGAGGCGATCGATATCGGCCATCCCGAAGGCAACGCGAGCCTCGTGGGCGGCCGCAAGCAAATGCAAAACCGTGTTGGTTGACCCGCCCATGGCGATGTCCAGGCTCATGGCGTTCTCGAATGCCTGAAAGCTCGCAATCTTGCGCGGCAGCACACGCTCGTCATCCTGTTCATAGTAGCGGCGGGTGATGTCGACGATGAGGTGCCCGGCCTCTTGGAAAAGCCGCTTGCGGTCAGCGTGCGTCGCAAGCACCGAACCATTGCCAGGCAGCGACAAGCCAAGCGCCTCGGTCAGACAGTTCATCGAATTGGCTGTAAACATTCCCGAGCAAGATCCGCAGGTTGGGCAAGCTGATCGCTCGATGGCCGAAACCTCCTCGTCGCTGAAAGAATCATCGGCGGCAACAACCATGGCGTCAACAAGGTCGAGAGCGACTTCCTTGCCCTTCGACACCACCTTGCCAGCCTCCATTGGACCGCCAGAAACAAAAACCGCGGGAAGGTTGAGGCGAAGCGCCGCCATCAGCATGCCGGGCGTGATCTTGTCGCAATTGGAGATACACACCATGGCGTCGGCGCAGTGTGCATTGACCATGTATTCGACGCTGTCGGCGATCAGCTCGCGCGAAGGCAGGCTGTAAAGCATCCCCTCATGTCCCATGGCGATGCCGTCATCGATGGCGATGGTATTGAACTCCTTGGCCACGCCACCCGCGGCTTCGATTTCGCGGGCAACGAGTTGGCCCAGATCCTTGAGATGGACATGACCCGGCACGAACTGGGTGAACGAGTTGACGACGGCAATGATCGGCTTGCCGAAATCGGCGTCTGTCATTCCGGTGGCCCGCCAAAGTCCACGGGCGCCGGCCATGTTGCGGCCATGGGTGGTGGTCCTTGAACGGTATGCGGGCATGATCTTGTCCTTGGCTTATCTAGCGGTAGCCTTGCTTGAAAGGGTGCTTGAAGGGAGAGCGCGAAGAATGAGTTTCCCTAATAGGCCAATATTTTACTTCTCTTCCCAGATCCAGCACGGAATGAGACAGCCTTAATACCCTTCTATTCCGCTGCGCGAAGGGAACGGGCCGCTTTCCTTGGCGGTCGTTGCACGTCATGGGGCGACCCATAAGCCGGGATTCCGCTCTGGTCTGATTAGAGAAGCGCAATGAAGAGGATGAGAACGAGAAGCGCGCCAATCAGCGACAGATAGAAGTTCAGATGGCCGGATTGAATGATTCGCAATCGCGCGGCAAGCGAGATGACGAGCTTCTCCAACGGCGCGAAAAGATAAGGCCCGAAGATCGGCGCGACGTCATGGGTAAAGACCAATCGCCGCGTGAAATAGGGGTAGCCGTTTGAATCTTGCAAAGATTGGCGTTCGGTCTCGATAATGGGGCGATAGATGAAGCTGTAAAAGGTCCGCAACGCATTCGAGAAGGTGAGAGCCGTGGTGGCCGCGCGTTTTGGGTTCAGGTCACGCCCGCCATACCAGACCGGGACGACGCGCGGCCGGCGGCGAATCGACAAAAACAGAAGGGCGATCGGCAGCAGGGCCAGAAGCGGCATCACGATGACGAGTTTGCTTGGCGAGATGAAGGCGAAGTTGGCGGTCAACGGCACAAGCAACCAGCCATCGGCCATTTTGGACGGGGCGTCTGTATCAAAAGTGGCTGAGAGGGGTGCGAGACGGATCAGCCAGACCGGCATCCCGGCCGCGAACGCCAAGACGAGCGATCCGAGCACGCCGACAGCGACTGATGTCTTGATTGGCACCGGCGCCACGCCTCGATCCGCCCTCCCGAGGAGTCCAATGCCAAAAAGTTTGATGAAGATCGCAAGGGCGACCGCCACCGTGAGGGCCAATCCGGCGCCCGCCAAAGCTGTCGTCATCCGGCTCGCCAAACTGCTGAGGTGGAAGCCCTGGAAAAAAACCTGAAAAAGATACCACTCGCTAACAAACCCGGCCTGCGGCGGCATCGCCGCCAAGCTCATCGCGGCGAAGAGCGCGCCGAGGCCGAAGATCCAAGAACTTCCGGCCAGAATCCCCCTTTGCACCAGCAAATAGTCGCCGGCGGCGCGATAGACGCCATCTGCC
>DATJLX010000259.1:0-3184 GCA_035509135.1 Methylocella sp. | reverse complement strand
CGAAGTTGGTCCCGGTCGCCGAATTGTACATGGAGGTATAGGATAGAAGCAGCGCCTCATTGAGCCGGCTGACTTGCAGCGCCAGAAATTCGGCGGGCGGCTGGGGCAGGCGCTTGGCCAGGATCGCCTGAACGAGGCGGCGCATGCGGCTGGGCGAAAGGCCTTCGCGCTCGGCAATCTCCGCGACGGAGACGCCACGGTTCAGGAGATCGACGATCCGCGCCTCGCGGTCGGTTTTCTTGACCCGCGCCGCTCTGCGCGCCGCGTCCGAGCGGTCGCGGCGGACGGAGGGCGGGGAGGCGGCTTCGGCGGCATCGGGCTTTGAGCTTTCGTCCATCATAAGAACAAACGTAGAACGCGCTCTGCTCTTTGTCAAGAAAATGTCGGTTTTCCGAAATCAGCCCGGCCTCTGGTCGCGAAATCGCGCTTTGGCGGTCCGGGCGGCGCCCAACACGGCCTTAGGGCCAAAACCCAATCAGCTAGACCGGTTTCGACCCGAAGCACGCGTTCCCGAGGTTCACCCTGCATGGGCGGAGTGCGCCAAAAAGCCGCCGTAGGCGCTGAGGGTCGAATGCGCCAAAAACAGGTTCGCAGACGCGGGCCAAGCACGAAACTGCGCCCCCTCCGCTAGAAGGGCCCAGGCGCGCGGGTGGCCGTTATTCAACGCCAAGCGACATTATTGTTGAGGTGAATGAAACATCAAGCCATCGTACTGACCCTGGCGTTGTCACAGATGTATTACAATGAATCAGCACGGAGATTCTTATGGACCTCGACGCCTATGGAGACCGACACACTAGGGCTGACGCCGTCACTACTTTCGCATCACGCGACATTGATGTCGTCTCCGAACTCCTCACGTCCATCTCTGGCAAACGCACAAAGGTCGACCGCTTGGACAAATCGGGCGCGTTCTCGATGTCCTTGACCGCGGCCAAGCTTGGCCACCTGCTCGTCAGCAAGGTTCGGGTCACGAGTTGGAGCTTGACTCGACCGATGGGGAGCCTCGCCAACATTTCAATCCCAATAGTAGGCGCCCCTCTGAAAATTCGATGTGGGACTCGTTCTTATGAGGTGAGCGCCCGCGACCAAGCAGCAGTGGGGCGTCCATTCGAAGAGATCGGGGCGAACTTGCGTGAAGGCTCAGCCATGGTCCTCCATGCGCCCATTGAGGTTCTGATTGACCGGGCTGAACAGCTGGCCGCTGAAGGCTTGTCGGGCTCGCCGGTTTCAGAAATGGTCGATCGGGTAGATTTGCGCGCCCGGACGGGGGAAGCCTTTGCGAGGGCGTTAAAAACGACCATCGTGGAGTTTGGCGCTCTCAATTCGGCTGGATTGGGGCCGCTAGCGATCGCGGGTTACGAGGATGTGCTGACCAACCTTGCGGCTGCGGCTCTGTTTCCTTCGATTATGCAGGACAACGGCCGATCGGCAGTTGAGTGCGGACCCGTCGCAATTCGACGGGCGCGAGACTTCATCAAGGCCCACGCGGCCGAGCCTATGAGGATGTCCAAGGTCGCGGCAGACTTGGGGCTTCCGATGCGAACATTACAAGACAACTTTCGCAGACGGTTCGGCCTTTCTCCTCGGGCATGGCTTCTCGAATGCCGGCTCGAAAATGCACATAAGCGTCTGACGCTGCCCGATCGCCCTACCTCGGTGGCAAGAGTCGCCTATGACTGCGGCTTCGGGGATCTGAGCGGCTTTTCAGCCAGATACCGCAAGAAATACGGCGAACTGCCGTCCGAAACGTTGCGCGCCGCTCATGAGCAGTTCTCGTAGGGATACGACGGACAAGTGGGATCGTTTCTGGCCCGTCCCTGCGCAAAAACCATAGTCTCTGCGCAGGAGATGCAGACGCGAGCGTCGCGCCCGAGCTAGCAAGTCCTGCGGGAGCGGCGCAAGACCGGGTGGAAGCTGGCCAGGGCGTAACGCCCGTGGGGGTCTCCGATTTGCGCCGCTCCTACCCTCGCCAAAGGCTCAACACGCCCTCAAGGCACAGCCCATCGCGAGAACAAATTGACCCATCGAGCGCAGACGTCCCCATCGCGTCTTCATTCACCTTCAACCGGGGGCCTGCATGAGGGACCAAGGAATGGAAAACTATGAATCCGCCGCGGACGCATCCATAGCTGAGCCGCATTCACGCAAAGATTTCTTGAGCAAGCCGCTTTCTGTGGGGTTGCAAGAAGAGGAACGCCGCTTGATGCGCGCCTTCTCAGACATAAAAAATCCTGCCGTTCGCAACATTATTTTGGATATGGTCTCGGCGCTAGCCTGGCAGGATTCTCAAGTCAGGCCGCCTCTGGTTCCGTCGCGATCGCTGAACGACCAGTAGCCTCGAATTCCGCCGGCGACCGAATATCGAGGAGGCACCACGGCGGCGCTGCGCCAGCTGATTGGGATTAATTAATTCGGGCGGCCTACCGTTTGAAAGCGGAGCGCCCTCGTGGTCAATCCCGGTTCTCTTGGTGTGCGAGCCAGAGCGCCCGCCCCGGTTTCCAACGACTGTTCAAGAGGGCGATGCGTGCATTCTTCCTGCTCGCCATCAAATGACGGCTATGACGCGGACTGCGGTCGTTCCCACCGCGGCCTTGATAGGGCGCTTCCGCCCTAGGGGCGACCATTAGTCACGAGCGATTGGGTTTGGACCCTCGGCCAAAAAGCGCTGGCCATTCCGCGAATGGCTCTTGAGCCTCGCAATCGACGCGACCTTCATTTCCCTTTTGCGGGGCGCCCGAGGCCCGCGCCGCTCGCGCTCTTGGCCAAGCCTCGTTTTCCATGAAAGGTTTGCCGATGAACGTCAGGCGCGCTGGACCGGTTCCCCGGAAGCAAAAGCCCTGGGCGCGCGACGGCGGCGATGGGCCATGGTCGGCGGCCCGAGGCCGCGGCGCTTTAAAGAACGTAGGGTTCGCGTATCCCGGGATCGCCGGCTGGAAAGTCCTTGACGTTGCGGGTGACGAGCAGGCGTCCCGCCGTCTGCGCCGTGGCCCAGATCACGGCGTCGGGGAGCTTGATGCGATGCGTCCGCCGCAACGCCACAGCGGTTTCGGCGATCTCGTCGGTGAGGGCGATGACCTCGAAGCCTTCCAGGAAACGCCGGGTCGGCTCGACCAGATCGTCGTTCGCCCCAACCATCACCTCCATCCAGGTGATGATGCTGACGGCCCGGCTTTCGAAGCGC
>DATJLX010000258.1:0-11810 GCA_035509135.1 Methylocella sp. | reverse complement strand
CTTCCGGCAGCCTTCGCGGGGGCGCTTGCCGCGCCTCTCCTGGCATGTCCGGCCTGGTTAGGCTTCTCCTTGACATTGCTGTTGTGGTTTTCTGCCGAGACCCTTTTTGCGCTGCTCAAGGGTTGGGAAGTGTCGGTTTGGTCGCCGCTCGCGTTTTTGGGCCGTGAAATCCTGGCATTCACGACGTGGTTGCGCGCCTTCACCACGCATGACGTCGTTTGGGCAAAAACCCGCTTCGACGCTCGTCAGGGCGCCCGCTCCTGCCGTGCAAAATCACGCTGAGAGCAAGCCCCGAAAGATCACATCTTTTCCTTGATGCCGCGACGGATCAGCCACCAGTTCACGGGATAGGTGGTCGCGAACCCCAAGACCATTGCGATCTGCATCAACAGCCAAAAGCTCAAGCTGGTTGGCTGTTGATCGGGGTAAACTCTCGATTGGAAACCCATAAAGGCGAACATTCCGAGCTGGTAAGCCAATAGGGAGAGGGTATCGACCTTGATGGCGGCAATAACGCCCCGGCGCAGGTCGAGCCCCTGCAGGGGAGCGATGGCAAAATACTGAAAGAAAACTCCGAAGACATAGGCTAACACGAAGGTGATCAGGTAATTGCTGGCCATCTCCGACCCAAACAGCTTGACGCCGGTCGCGAAGACGACCCAGGTGCCGATAAAGTCTCCTAGGGCACAACCGGCTCCACAATGGGCCGCACTGTTGAAGGTGGCCTGCCACATTGGCGTTTCAGCATGTTTCCCGCCCGCAACCCTGCTGCTGCCGAACCAATAATAGAACAATAAGCCGATGGGTCCCCAATACAGTATTGTCAACGGCCAAGCTGCTTCCATGATCCGCATATTTTGGCGCCGGCCCAGCAGGAAAATATCGGTGCTCACCAAAATCGCGCTCGCAATCGAGAGCGGGATATAAATGGCGGCTAGCGTCTTGAGCCAAGCTGGAGGCATTGCCACCCCTCCGGAACGCCTGAGACCGCGGCATTTCGCGGAACGGCCGGTTCCTTCCCGTCTGGAACGAATTGGGTCTCACACTCAATCGTTTCGAAACGCAACGGTTCCTTGGATGATGGGCGGCATTGCGTGGGTGGAGGGAACGCGG
This sequence comes from Methylocella sp., assembly GCA_035509135.1. Classification (GTDB taxonomy): domain Bacteria; phylum Pseudomonadota; class Alphaproteobacteria; order Rhizobiales; family Beijerinckiaceae; genus Methylocapsa. The sequence continues at coordinate 10,697 of DATJLX010000258.1, read as the reverse complement.
GTTTAAGCCGTCAACGTCAAGCGCCGCCGCCGTGCTCCGCCTTGACATGGGCTGTCTTGAACAGAACATCCCACCATGGCGCGCTGACCCCGAAGCCGCGCGTGGGATCGCGGAAATGATGCAGCATGTGGAGACGCCGGAGCGTCAGGCCAAGCCGCGTTTTGGGATCGCCATGATGCACGTAGTAATGCACCATGTCATAGGAAAGATAGCCGAGGATAAACCCCATTAAGACCGGATAGCCGAGTGGCAAGCCGAACAGAAGCCGCACGACGCCATAGGCGATCAGCATGATCGGCCCGCTGAGCAGCGCCGGCATGACGAGACGCAGCGGATCATTGGGATGCACGTGATGCACGCCGTGAATCAGAAAATGGATCCGGGCACCGAAGCGGCCGGGAAATTCATAATGGAAGAGGAACCGGTGGCCGAAATATTCAATCAAGGTCCAAATGAAATAGCCGAGCACCGTGGCCGCAAGGGTGGCGCCCGGACCAAGGTTTTTCAGGCTGAACGCCGCGAGCAGGACAACCACCGGCCCATAGAGGAAAAGCGGCGTCGACCAATGGACCCGCGACAATTTGTCGAGCAAGGGATTTTCGAACAGCCGCGGCGACGCGCGGAGCCTTTCTGCCTCTTGTGTGGCGCCATTTCGCGAATCATTCTGTGCTGGCATCATTCTTGCCCTATCCTTGCTATCATGCAGCAGAAATCGCCCTTTTGTCGAGTTTGTGGTGAATCGAACAGCGCCGGGGATAAGCCTGGTGCTGGCATGAGACGGTCCGCTCTCGGCGTCAAGCCATCGCGGCGAAAGGCCACGGCATTGTATGAATTTGCCTGGCGTTATAATAGAATTAAACTGGGCAGTCGATGAATGGGTGGCCCGCCCATGGTTTCCACCCCACCACGCAGGCTGGAGGGGCGATTTTACGGGATGCTCACGTGATGACAGAGATTTCGCACGATGGTTTTGCGACAGGCGCTCCGCCCGTAAAACAGCGGATGCGATCTCTTTTGGAGACCTATGGGCTCCGGGCGACTCGTCAGCGTCTCGGTCTGGCGAAGCTGCTTTTAAGCAAAGGCAACCGGCATGTGACGGCCGATGCCTTGGCCGCCGAAGCAAATTCCTTACAAATGCGCGCTTCGCTGGCCACGGTCTACAATGTGCTGAACCTCTTTGCCCAAGTTGGGATCGTGCGGGCGCTGACGATCGAGGGCGCGAAAACCTTTTTCGATACAAATACGAGCGATCATAGCCATTTTTACTTTGAAGATTCGGGCCATATCGAGGATGTTTCTGTCGAAGGCATGCAATTCGCCCGCTCTGTGACACCGCCGGAAGGCTATGAGATCGTCAAGGTGGACATCGTGTTCCGCCTGCGCCCTAAGAAAAGCCCGAACGCGTAAAGAGCACTGGCAGGAAGGGTTGAGTGCGGCGAAGAGGTTTGGGCCTTCCTTCGCCATTGGGACGAAGGATCTTCCTTAAAAATGAATGTGCCTATCGCGTGCTTCGCATATCGCGGTCCAGCCCGAGCACGCGGGGCTAAAAACGTTCCCGTGCTCCGCCAGCGAACCGCGCTTTAACATGCCGATGGACCGCGCCTCTCGGTTGAGAGATTTGTTTTCATCATTTCATTTTTTTCACTGCCTTACTTACATCCTTCAGAAGAATTTCCTTAGAAGGGCCAGCCACTCCAGCGGAGCAAGCCGTTTGTGGAAAAGCCCCATCATCAGACCTTATCTCGACAAACGTTACGTTTTGTTTCCCTAAGGGCCTTTCGTAGTAACAAGCGAACGCCTTGCCCCTCCTTTGGAATATTACCTTACTTTTTGCGTACGGATCCATCTCGCGCGCAATGCTGCCCCGGCCACCACTTATTATCAATTCTTGATCATCTTGAAGAGTTAAATTTTTAAGATTTTTTGTGTTACTGTCCTCGAAATAGAAATCGAAGCCATTGTTCGGGTTTTCGGTGATCGTTTCGTAGTAATCCAAGAGGTATTCTCTATATTCTTTGAGCTCTTTCCGATTAGCTGGATCTGGCAGGTTTTCGCGGTGGGGGTGCAGTAAATCCTCACTCACCACAGCGACATAGACCTCTCTCGCTTCCGATGGAAGGGGTAGCAGGAATATCATGCTCATCAGTAGAATTCTCGTCTTCATCGTTACTTTCCTTGCATCACATTGCTATTGAGTCTTGCTATGCTCTTGAAGCGAGACTTACCGGCCGCCCAAACAGTTGACTTGTCCCGGCAAGGAGCGAGCCGGGACAGGAGCTGAGCCCGAAAGCGGAGCGTCCGCCGTGAGGCCGGTCCGGCGCAGCCGCGAAGGCGAGAGTTCGCTCTGAAGCAATCCAGGACATGCTTGCACCTTCGGGATTGCTTGCCGTTGTGCAAGCTCGCAGCCGCAAGGACGGACCGGCGCAACAGGTCATGATCTACGGCGAAAGCTATTACTTCGCATCCGTAACCTTCAGCCCGATGCAGTAAACGGCGATGGTTCCGCTGTCTCCTTCAAGATGATCTTTTCCCCGCCCCTCCCATTGGTTATTTTCATTGGGATGAGAGGCGGTAAGGGGATAAGAGGCGGTAAGCAGCATTCCGGGTCCATCGAAAGTTATTGTCGCCCCTCCTCCTACCATCTTATATCCGCCGGACGGGGCGGCTTCTGCCTTCGGTCTGCTGGACTTGCTGCTTTTAGCGGGCGGTGCGATGGCCGACTGAATCTTGACTCCCTCGACGTTGCATTTGAGCCCTACGGCGTAGGCCGTGATCCTCGCTTCACTTGGGAGAACGTGGTCTTTCGACTGTACTCGCCATGTCGACTTATCACTAGGATAGGATGCGAAGAGCATGCTGCCGGGTTCGCTGTAGTCCGTCCATGCCCCGCCCCCAACCATGACATAGCCGGATTCGACCGTGGCTTCCTGTTCTGGCCAGTGCGCTTTAGGGCTCGGACGGCTCGGGAAAATCTTCACATCCCAAATATCGTCGGGATCGTAGATGGCTACCGCGAACGCCGTGATGCTTGCCGGATCCCGAGCATCTCCATGCTTCTTTTCGCCGCCATGATCCTTGCCGCTTGCCCGCCAAGTATTGTCGCTCTCCGGGAATGAGGCGGTGAGCATGTTGCCGACCCCTTTGTAATTATCGAGCGCGCCTCCGCAAAGGAGTTTGTAATCTTCGGGAACGACGAGGCGCACGTCCGGATGATGGGCGACGTCCGAAGTGACGGTTAGGATTTCTGGCGCAAATTCTTTCGCAGCCCTTCTCCTATAAGCTTCGTGAATTACCTTGCTCCGGTTTTTGTCGGAGGTGAGCTTCCAAATCGGCATAAGCCCGTCCTCTTCAAAACCGAGAAACGCCGGCTTGGTGTCAATGGCGGCAGCCCAAGCATCCCAGTCCTTTCTCGATTTAATTCCCATTGCTGCCGCGGCAGTGCCGCCGATCGTATCGATGCTTTCCTTCCCGGCGAGGTCCTTTATCTTTGTTGTATCCTTCGTACGGACCTTAGAAGATGCTTCGGCACTGCCGGTAGGGGCGTCGGCGTCGTCTCCGGCCGCGCCGCCGAGAGAATCGTATTTGGCTCTCGCCGCCACCTCGAACTCTTCGCTGGTCAACCTGGATGTTTCCTTGGACTGGACGAAATATTCGGCTCTACCGCCGAGTATTATTTTACGAACAAGATGGGTGCCGTACTCTTCGATCAACTTATCCGGATCTCCGCTGTCGAGAGCGGCCTTAAATTCGTCATTGAGCTGCGCTCTAATTTGTTCTTCACCTCCCTCTATGAAAAGCCTCGTACCGGAACGAGTATAAGAAATTTCTAGAAAATGAGTCTTTTCGCTCCGCTGCTCAGATCGCTTAAATTTTGCCTTAACACTCGCGGTAACCCCGGCGTAGCCGCCCTTTAGTCCCGCTTCGACGCCGATGTCATGACTGACTTTCAATAAATTATCTCCATATATCTCCCTGTATTGGCCGCGAGCGATCGGCGTTTCCTCGGTAATCGGATCGTTCATCATCCTCGTCTTAAAGCGCGGCCTCCATGGGTCAGCGCGAAATATATCCACACCAAGCCCCAAGTACTCTTCTTGCTCGTGCTTAACCATGGTACGTCCTCCCAAAAGCCACCCGATGAACACCGCAACGGCACAGTTTGTTCCCTGGCTGGACCGGAGGCCGCACGGTTTTTGTCAACCTTTGGCCGCCAGAGCGGCGGTCTGATGGCGCATGCCGGCATTTTTGCGCGTCACTTGCACGCAATCCACCCATGGGTTGGACTCGAAACGCGTGATACGCACACTTCTTACGCGGTTGATGCTCCTGTGGCGGCCGCGGCTCACAATCTTGGCGCCGATCGTGATTAGCTTTTCCTTTAGGTTCGTCAGCGACAACGGATTGCAGAAAAACAGGTAGCTGGGCAGAGCTTCGGCGCCTTCCTGTCCCGTGCGCCAATCCTTGGCGTTTGTTATGATGGCCCATGCTCAAACGCGGCCCTGGCCATCCATCCCCTCTGCCAAGCACTCCGGTTAAAAGCCGCGACGAAAGCGCGGCGGCCGATTCCGCCAAAATCTCCCCCATGATGGCGCAATACAGCGCGATCAAGGGGGAGAATCCGGGCTCCCTCCTGTTCTACAGGATGGGCGATTTCTACGAATTGTTCTTCGACGATGCCGAGATCGCCGCCCGCGCGCTTGGCATTGTCCTGACGAAGCGCGGCAAGCATGAGGGCATGGATATCCCTATGTGCGGCGTGCCGGTCGAACGCGCCGAAGATTATCTCAACCGGCTGATCGGCCAGGGCCACCGCGTCGCTGTCTGCGAGCAGATCGAGGATCCGGCCGAGGCGCGCAAACGCGGGGGCAAATCCGTGGTCCGCCGCGAGGTGGTGCGGCTGGTGACGCCCGGCACCATCACCGAGGAACTGCTGCTCGATCCCGTCCGCGCCAATAGCCTGCTTGCCATCGCGGGCGGCGGACAAGGGCCGGAAAGGGTCTTTGGGCTTGCTTCCGTCGATATATCAACCGGAACCTTCATCGTGGCCAGTGCCCCCGAGGCGTCCCTCGAAGCCGAGATCGCCCGCATCGATCCGGCCGAGATCGTCGTCCCCGAGGCGCTTCTCGCGGTGCCTTGCCTTGAGCGGCTCGCGCGCGAGACGAACCGTCCTATAACGCCGCTGGGCCGTGAGGCGGGCGAGGGAGAAAGCGCGGCGCGCCGCATCAAGGATTATTTCGGGCTCGCCACCCTGGAGGGACTGGGCGCGTTGTCGGGCGCCGAGACCGCCGCCGCCGCTGCCGCGATCCTTTATATCGAGCGCACCCAATTTTCCGCGCGGCCGGCCCTGAGCCTGCCAACACGCGAGGCGCGCGACACGCGGATGGAGATTGACGCTGCGACACGCGCCAATCTTGAGCTGACGCGAACCTTGGCGGGCGCCCGGGACGGCTCCCTGCTCGCCGCCATCGACAAGACCGTCACCGCGCCGGGCGGCCGGCTTCTCGCCGAGCGTCTGGCGGCGCCTTTGACGGCGCCCAAGGAGATTGAGGACCGCCTCGATGCGGTCGCGTTTTTCGCAAACGAGCCTTTCTTGCGCAAGGAGATCCGGGCCTGTCTCAAAGCGGCGCCCGACATCAGTCGCGCTTTGTCGCGCCTGGCGCTCAATCGCGGCGGTCCGCGCGATCTCGCGGCGGTGCGGGATGGGCTCGAAGCCGCGAAGGCCGCCGCGGCGATGCTGACCGGCGCCGGGCTGCTGCCGCAAGAGCTTGCTCGGGCGGGCGAGGCCGCGACAGGGATCGATCCAGCGCTCGCCGCGCGGTTGCGGCACGCGCTTGCCGACACCCTGCCGCTCAACCGGCGCGACGGCGGCTTTGTCCGCCCTGGATATGATTCCATCCTCGACGAGCTTCGCGCCCTGCGCGACGAAAGCCGCGCCGTGATCGCCGCGCTGCAGGCGCGCTATGCCGATGCGACGGGCAGCAAACAGCTCAAACTCAAGCACAATCACTTTCTGGGGTATTTCATCGAGGTGCCGCAGGCGCAAGGCGAACGTCTGCTGAAACCGCCGTATGACGGGCAATTCGTGCATCGGCAGACGATGGCGGATGCGATGCGCTTCTCGACCAAGGAACTTGCCGAGCTCGAGGTCAAGATGGCCTCCGCCGCCGGGGAGGCGCTTGCCCGCGAGGAAACGGTTTTCGAGGCCCTTGCCGACCTTCTTCTGGGGCAACAAGCGGCGCTCAAAGGGCTCGCCGGGGCGCTCGCGTCCATCGATGTCGCGGCGGCGCTCGCCGAATTGGCGGAAGCCCTGGATTGGACGCGGCCCGAGGTCGATGGCTCGCTTTCCTTCGTAATCGTCGAGGGCCGCCATCCCGTCGTCGAGGCGTCGCTGCGCGTCCAAGGTCTAGCCTTTGCCGGAAACGATTGCACGCTCTCGGGGCTGCCCGGCAAGGGGGGGCGGATCGCCATCGTGACCGGCCCGAACATGGCAGGCAAATCCACCTATTTGCGGCAAAATGCTTTGATCGCCATCCTGGCGCAGATGGGGTCCTTCGTCCCAGCGAAACGCGCCGAGATCGGCATCGTCGACAAGCTCTATTCGCGGGTCGGCGCGGCCGATGATCTGGCGCGCGGCCGCTCGACGTTCATGGTCGAAATGATCGAAACGGCGGCCATTCTCAACCAGGCGGGAGACCGGTCGCTGGTGATCCTCGATGAGATCGGCCGCGGCACCGCCACTTTCGATGGTCTGTCGATCGCTTGGGCGGTGATCGAACATCTGCACGAAAAAAATCGCGCGCGGGCGCTGTTCGCCACGCATTTTCATGAACTAACGCGGCTTTCCGAGAAACTCGGCCGGCTCGACAATCTCACCGTGCGGGTGACAGATTGGAATGGCGAGGTGGTGTTTTTGCATGAGATCATGCCAGGCGCCGCCGACCGCTCCTATGGGATCCAGGTGGCCAAGCTGGCCGGCTTGCCGGCCCCGGTCGTAACGCGGGCGCGCGCGCTTCTCGCTGAATTCGAGGCCGCGGAACGGCTCGCCCATGCCGACCGCTCGGTCGCAGATCTGCCTTTGTTCACGGCCGCGACACCGCCCCCCGCCCTGGCCGCTCCGAGCGATCGTCTGCGAGAAGCGCTCGACGCGATTGATCCTGATGGGCTTTCCCCGCGTGCCGCGCTCGAGGCGCTCTATCAGCTCAAACAGCTTCGCGGCAAACCGATCATTTAATTGTGCACGATGTGAAAACGCCGCTTGGCATCTCGGGTTTTGTCCTATTTGATAATACGCAATTTAATCGGGTAGCGCGATGTCAGAAGTGCCAGCTAAGTCAATGCTTGAGCGGCAGCTCTGCTTCGCCGTCTATTCGACCATGCTCGCGATCAACAAGGCCTATCAGCCCTTGCTCGAAAACCTCGGTCTCACCTACTCGCAATATCTGGCAATGCTGGTCCTTTGGGAAGGCGGCGATCTTACTGTGAAGCAAATCGGCGAACGTCTGTTCCTCGATTCGGGCACGTTGACACCGCTTTTGAAGCGGCTTGAGGCTATGGGCCTTGTCGAGCGCGCCAGGGACCCCGGGGACGAGCGCCGCGTCCGCCTGACAGTGACCGCAAAAGGCCATGCGCTGCACCGCGAGGCGCAGCCGGTCCCAGCGCAAATCGCGGCGGCGATGGGGCGCCCGCCGGAGGACCTCAAAGCCCTGCGCAAAGACCTGCGGCGCATCCGCAATGCGCTTTTGGCGGCGCGGGCGGCAAAACCCGGGAAAGGCGAAAGCAGCCACAAATCCGCCTGACACAGCCCCTCTGCCCTCTTGCTCATCCCCTCCCGTCAAGCCGCCACAGACGGTCGAGCGCGCCTTGCAGGATGAAGGCCGCCGCCATCTTGTCGACGACCGCGGCGCGCCGCGCGCGAGACACATCCTGGTCAATCAGCGAGCGGGTGACGGCGGCGGTCGAAAGCCGCTCGTCCCAAAAGACGCAAGGCCGTCCCGAAAGCAGCGCGAAATTGCGGGCGAAGGCGCGCGCTCCTTGAGCGCTCGGACCTTCCGATCCATCCATGTTGAGCGGCAAGCCGATGACCAGCGCCGCCGCGTCGAATCTGTCCATGAGCGCTACGAGCCGCGCCGCGTCCTTGGTGAATTTCGTGCGGCTGATCGTCTCGAGCGGCGTCGCCAGACGCCGCTCCACATCGGAGAGCGCAAGGCCGATGGTCTTGGTGCCGAGATCGGCGCCGATCAGCCGCTGCCGCAAGCCGATGCGCGGCGCGAGACTCTCAAGATCCAAGATGTCCGCCGCCATCAGCCATGCTTCCCATAGAGAGGGGGCCTCTATATAGGGACTCCGAAATCCTTCGCACACACCAGCTTGGCTTTTCGCCCGTTTTCCTGGAGTCTCGCATGAAACTCATTTGGCTCGGCCACGCGGCCTTCCGCATCGAGCTTGGCGCGGCGGTCATCCTGATCGACCCGTTTCTCACCGGCAATCCGAAATTCACCGGCGACGCCGAAAAGGCGGCCGAGGGGGCGACCCATATTTTGCTCACCCATGGCCATGACGATCATATCGGCGATGCCGCCGCGATCGCCAAGACAACCGGCGCCCAGATCATCTCGAATTTCGAAGTTTGCATGTATCTCAACGCGCAAGGCGCCGGGAACATCAACCCTGGCAACACCGGCGGCACTATCGATTGCGGCGCCTTCAAGGTGAGCCTCACCCAGGCCTTGCATTCGTCGGGTACGGTCGTCAATGGCCAATCCATCTATCTTGGCAGCGCGAACGGCCTCATCGTCAAGCCCAAGGATGGCCCAAGCCTCTATCACATGGGCGATACCGATCTTTTTTCCGACATGGGTTTGATCAACGAGATTTATGCGCCGGAAATCGGCCTGGTGCCGGTCGGCGACCGCTTCACCATGAGCGGCGAGACGGCGGCGCTCGCGGTCAAGCGGTTCTTCCATTTCAAGACCGCCGTCCCTTGCCACTATGGCACCTTCGATCTTTTGGACCCGGACGCGAGCCGCTTTGTTACGGCGATGCGCGGCCATGTGACAAAGGTCGCGGTGCCGCGCATTGGCGAGGCCCTGGTGTTTTGAGGGTGCCACCTTGCATTTGGTGCAACAAGACCAAGATGATGGGCCGGATCATCCAAAAAACGCAGTGAAAAACACAGTGGGAGCGTCATGGACAATTTTTTTGGGATCGATTCGCAGGTTGCCGAGACGTTGCACATCATGAGCAATGGCTGGATCTACGGGTTCTTCATCATGGGGGCCTGCCTTCTTGCCGCGAGCTGGCTCGTGAATTGGCAAGTGCGCCGGGTCCGGCAGATCATGGCCCGCGAGGCCGAGAAGAAAGCCGCGCTGGAGAGGGGCGCGAGCGGTGGCGGCGCGGGCGAAGCGCCACGGGTTTAGGCCGCCCGCTCTTTTCCGCGCCCTGCCGGCCAGGACTTGCGCCAGGCTCAAAAACACGATCAATGATGGCCTGTTCGCACGGGAGGGCGCACCATGCTTGCTGATATTTGGCAATTTTTATCTGACCACGAACCCATCATCAGCTCGGCCGGGGCGATTTTGGCGATCGCCGTGGGGGTCTGGAAATTGGTGGGCGTATTTTCGGGGAAGGGCGCAAAAAGCCCCGCCCCGGTCAACAAAAGCTGGCGAAACAACACTTGGGTGAACCGCCAGAAACGCTAAGCCGTGCAGCTTCCCGGTCGTCATAAACTGAGACCGTCAAGTTCGGGCTACATAAGATTTATCCATCGGTGACCGCGTGACATGAGGAATTGGGCAGGATACTTCTAGCAAAGGGCAGACATTGGAGTGGGGGCCTCCATGGGTTCTCGTCTTTTGGCTTTTCTGCGCGATGAAGCCAACCGCGCGCTGCTCGGCTGGATCGGTGGCGGCCTTGTGGTGGCAGCCACCGGGGGGTGGGCTGTCTTCACTTTCTACGTCGATCACTCAAAGCCATCGCCGCCTTCCACCCAGTCTATCGAGGTGCACAACGGAAACGTGATTGGGTCTGGACCCAATGCCACTTTCAACGCGCCAATAAATGTTAATCCCGATGCCAAGGAGGTTGTCGCACCCATTGACGAACGGCTGGAGAAGCTTTCAGCCCAGCAGAAGGAGCTTGCGGACCAGATCGCGCGCGAAAAAGGCGTTGCGGCCGCGCCTCTCCGGTCTGTGCTTGTTAAACTCGGCGAAGCGGGCGTGAAGGACGAAGATATTCCCAAGCGGCTCGATTCGGCGGCGGATGAATTGATCAAGCTTCGCGCCGAAGTCGAGCAGTTTCAGCAAGGGCCTCCAGCTCTGGCCGCGATCGCGCAAGAGGCGCAGAGCCTGATTGACAAGGGGGATCTTGACGGCGCCCGCAAGGTGCTCACGCGTGGCCGCGAGGCGGCGCGGGCGCAAAGGAGCGATGCAAGCCGCAGCGAGGCGAAATTCCTGGCTCTCGATGCGCGCGTCGATGATTTGCAGCTCGCCTACAAACCGGCGGCGGAAAAATATGCCGAGGCCGCCGGTCTCGTCGCGCCTTTCGATAGCAAGCAGCAATGGGACTATGTGTTCAGCCAGGCAGGAGAAGTTTACAAGCAAGGGGACGAATTCGGCGACAATGCCGCGATGGCCGAAGCAATCGATCTCTATCATCATGATCTTGCGCTCGCGCCGCGTTTGGAAGGGCCGCTCGATTGG
>DATJLX010000257.1:0-5771 GCA_035509135.1 Methylocella sp. | reverse complement strand
TGGCCTGAGCCATCTTGTCGCAACCCGTTTGCCGGGCAAGGCGGAAGCGCAACAAATCGGATTGGGACGGTTTCATGCCGGCCCCCTCGTTTTTTTCTGTGCGCTGGGCCGCGCCGGAATCAGGCACGCCAAGATGGAAGGTGATCACGCGACACCGGCGGGAGACTTCCGGCTTGAGGCGGGCTTCTTCCGCGCGGATAGGGTGCCACGCAAGGCGTGGCCCCTTCCGATGCGGCCGATCCGGCCAAGCGACGGCTGGTGCGACGATCCGGCGAGCGCCGCCTACAACCGGCGCGTGACCTTGCCGCGCCGGGAGCGCCATGAAAAACTCTGGCGCGCGGACCGGCTCTACGATCTTGTCATCGTGCTTGATTACAATATCGCTCCTCGCCGCAAATATCGCGGCAGCGCGATTTTTCTGCATTGCGCGCGGGCCGATTTCGCGCCGACCGAAGGCTGCGTCGCGCTGCGCCCGGATGATCTGCGAAGGCTGCTGCCGCGTCTTGCGCGGAAGGTGGTGCTGACGATTAGGTGAGGGGCCGTGCGTGGCTGGCTGGGCAAAGCTTAGGGTCCCCTGAGAGGTATCATGAGGTTTTGTTCCGGAAAAGGCTGAATTGGAATCGCTGCGTGGCTCCTGTCGGTGTCACATGATCATCGCGGCGGGATTCGATGAGCGCGAATTTGTCTCCGAGAACGGCGCCGATTGACGCTGCGTCATGCCTCTGAACGGGAAGGCCGCTGCACCGTTCGGGGCCATCGAACGCGAATGTGCCGATGATAACATGGCCGCCGGGGCGCACGGCCTTCGCCACGCACGCGGCATAAGCCCTTCGATCGGCGGCTTCGGTGAGAAAATGAAAGGCGGCCCGGTCATGCCATAGGTCGTAGCTTTCGGACGGCTCCCAGGCGGTTACATCGGCAACGATCCATTTGACTTTCGAAGATCGTGGCCCGAGCCGGGCGGTGGCGGCCGCAAGCGCTTTTTCCGATAGGTCGAGAACGGTGAGAGCGCCAAAGCCCTCGTCCAAAAGGGCATCAACCAGCCGGGATTCGCCGCCGCCGATATCGATAATCGCGTCGCTTGGTTTCACGCCCGCCGCCCGGATGAGAGCGAGGGAGATGACGGGATGGTCCTGAAACCAGCTCAGCTGGCTCTCGGCCTTGGTCTCATAGATGCGCTCCCAATGGGCTTGCCTGCCGTTTGCCATGGCCTTCCTCAGCGGCTGCCGAAAATCGCGCTCCCGACTCTCACATGGGTCGCGCCGAGCTGGATGGCGAGTTCGAAATCATTGCTCATCCCCATCGAGAGCGCGGCGATCCCATTGCGCTTCGCGATGAGGTTCAAAAGCGCGAAATGCGGCGAGGCCTGATCATCGACCGGCGGAATGCACATGAGGCCGGAGATTTCGAGGCCATAATCCTTGCGGCAGCTTTCGATAAAACGGTCCGCATCCCCTGGGAGGACGCCCGCCTTCTGTGGCTCGGCGCCGGTATTGACCTGGACATAAAGGCGGGGATGGCGGCCGGTCTTTTGGATTTCGGAGGCAAGCGTCTTGGCGATCTTCTCCCGGTCGACCGTCTCGATCACATCGAAAAAGCCAACGGCCTCATGGGCTTTATTCGATTGCAAAGGGCCAATGAGATGGAGTTCGAGATCCGGGTGGCAAGCTTTCAGGGGCGGCCATTTTTCGAGCGCCTCCTGGACCCGGTTCTCGCCAAAAAATTTCTCGCCGGCGCCGATCACGGGCACAATGTCCGGCGGACCAAAGGTCTTGGAGACGCAGACGAGGGTCACGTCGTGTGGCTCGCGTCCGGCATCGCGGGCGGCGCGGGCGATCCGGGCTCGCACCAGGGCGAGACGTTCGAGGCTGGTCTCGGGAGGTTTTTTGCTTGGCTGCAAGGCTTTGCCCTTAATCCAGCTTCTTCCAGTTTTCGACGATGAAGCCGCGCGGATCGACGGTTGCGACATTTCCGGAGATGACCGCTTTGCGTCCTTCGCATTTCCACTCGTAGATCGTGCCGTGGCCCGTGGCGGCCATGGGAACGCTATCCGAACCGGGGTTTTCCTTGCAAAAACTCGTGGCGCCAGCCGAGGTGCGGCTCGCATCCGCCTTTCCGCAAACGAGGTTGGCGCCCGTGTTGCACAGCCAAACCTTGCCATCCATGCAGCGGAACGAGGTGCTCTTTTGAATGTATTTGTCGGGCGTGTCCTTGGAAAAGGTGAAAAGCTGGCGCGCCGGTGGAACAAGGGTGATCGGGATGGGTCTCACGCGATCATCATTGGTGACTCTCGCGCAAAGCCCGGGCACGTCCTGCGCACGGGCCACGCCAAGCGGCAGAATCGTCACGGTGCTGGCCATCGCGGTCAGGAAAACTGCGTGAATGGATCGATGCATGATATCTCCCTTCGTCGAAACATTGAGCAACGCGAAGCCGACGCCTTTTCCTATCAGCCGGGCGGGCCGTTCCGCAAATCCGCTGACTGCGCCGAGATGTCCGTTTCGGAGCGTCAACCGGACAAAAACGTGGTGTACGATCGGGGCCGAAAACCTTACAAGCGCGCAGATACCGCGCGGAGTTGAGCCTGTGGGATCGCGCGGTCTGTTGGCCGTACGGCATATGCGTGAGGAAGTGCTTTAATGCGCCTCGGCCGGAGCTGCGGACGGTGTTGGCTTTCGCAAAAGGACAATGGCGCCGAGGCTGATGATCAAACCGACGCCGACAATCCAGAACGCATCGGAATAGGCCGACACAGTGGCCTCTCGCCGGACTTCGGCGGCGATCGACATCAGGGCATGCGCCTTGGCGATGGCGGGATCGGCGATCGTGCTCCGCGCCGCGTCCATCAGCATGGCAATCCTCTCCTGTGTTCGCCAGGCGTTTTGGGTCATCGCCTCGGCGAGGATCGAGAAGTGAAACTGTTCGCGCCGGTCAATGACGGTCGAAAGCAGGGCGATGCCGACCGAGCCGCCGAGATTGCGCATCATGTTCGACAAGGCCGAGGCGTCGGCCGTCTCACGCGGAGGAAGATTGGCGGTCGAGAGCTGCGACAATGGGATTGCAAACAACGGCTGACCGGCGGCACGCAGAAGCTGCGGCAGGATCAGTTGATCCATGCCAACATCATGCGTGAGATTCACATTGATGAAGCAGCTCGACGCAAAAAGCAGCGTGCCGATGATCACGAGAATGCGCGGATCGAACCGTTTCATGAGGAAAGGCATGGCCGGAAACAGCACAAGCTGCGGCAGGCCGCTCCACATCACGACATAGCCGATCTGCTCGGCGTTATAGCCTTGGATCTGCGCGCAGTAGAGCGGGATCACATAGGTTGAGCCGAGCGAAACGGCACCGAGCACCGTCATCAGCGCGCAGGATGCGCCGATCGTTCTGTTGCCGAGCAGGCGCAGATTGATGAACGGTTTCGCCGCCGTCAGTTCGCGCAGGATGAAGACGGCGACGCCGATTCCCGCGACGACCGACAATCGGCTGATCAGGCTTGATTCGAACCATTCCTTCCGCTGCCCTTCCTCCAGCACGAACGTCAGGCTGGAGAGGCCAATCGCCATGGCGCCGATGCCGGGCCAATCGCCCTTCGGCAGCTCGGCCCATCGAATCGCCTGTTTGGGCAAGGCGGTGAGCTGAAGGAGGGCGGCGAGCGGACCCGGAATAAGGTTCAGGTAGAAAATATAATGCCAGGAGAAATTGTCGGTCAGCCAGCCGCCGATCGTCGGTCCGATGGCGGGAGCAAAGGTCGCTGTCAGGCCGAAGAGGGTGATGCCCAGCCCTTGCTGTGACTTTGGCAGGCGGGTGCGGACAATGGTGATGGCGGTTGGAATGAGGACGCCACCGGTGAAGCCCTGTCCCGTGCGAAACAGGATCAGTTGCGGCAGCGATGTCGAAAGCGCGCAGGCGATCGAAAAGCCGACGAAGAGTCCCGTGTTGACTGAAAGATAGCGCCGAAGGCCGAAAATCGATCCGAGCCAGCCCGTCAGCGGAATCACGACGATCTCCGCCATCAGATAGGCCGTCGAGATCCAGCTGCCTTGTTCCATCGACGCGCCGATCGCGCCTTCGATATTGGCGAGCGACGAATTGGTGATCTGGATGTCGAGGATGGCGGTGAAGGCGCCGAGAATGCCACCGGCGACGGCCAGCCAATCGCTGAGCCCTGCCTTTTCCTCAGGGCTGTGCATGGTCCGCCTTCAAGGCGCCAAGCGTGATGGTCTTGGAGGGGGCCTGATCGGGCCGGCCTCGTGTGTCGACGACCGCCTCGGCCGACAGACCCGGCCGCAGCCGCTGGATCAGTGGATCGCCGCCGTCGAGAACGATTTTGACCGGAACGCGCTGGACGATCTTGGTGAAATTGCCGGTCGCGTTTTCGGGCGGAAGCAGGGCGAATTGCGCGCCCGTCCCCGGCGCGAAGCTGTCGATGCGGCCATGAAAAACATGATCGCCGAAGGCATCCACGGTGAAGGTCACGGCCTGTCCCTCGACCATCTCACCGACTTGCGTCTCTTTGAAATTGGCGATGAGATAGATCGCCTTGCCCATCGGCACGAGGGTCAGAAGATTGGAGCCCGGCTGAACGAGCTGCCCTTTGCGCAGCGCCCTGTCGCCGACGACCCCGTCGATGGGAGCGCTGATCGCCGTATAGTCAAGATTAAGTTTGGCTTGTTCAAGATTGATCTCGGCGCGCTGCAAGCTGGCGCGGGCTGCCCCTTCGAGTGAGCGCAGGCCTTCCGTTTGATTCTGAGCGGCGTCATAGGCGGCCTTCGCCTTGTCGAGCGCGGCCTGTTTCTGCAGAAGGTCGGATGTCGCCATATGCGACCGCTGGACCGTCCCCGCGCCGCGCTGCAGAAGATCGCCGTAGCGCTTTTGCTCTTCCGTGGCAAAGTCGAGCGCGGCGGTCCTATTGGCGACGTCCGCCTTCGCTTCATCAATCCTTGCCTGCTGCTGAATGAGCGCGGATGCGACGCCCGCAAGACTGGCGCGCGCTTTGTCGAGGTCGGCCTGAGACTGCAGATAAGCGACGCGAAAGTCGCGATCATCGATCCGCGCGAGAAGCTGACCAGCTTTCACCGGCTGATTGTCCCCGGCGAAAACCTCAGAAACAAAGCCGCCGACCTTCGGCGCCACCACGACCTTGTCGGCCTCAAGGAAGGCATTGTCCGTCGTCTCCTCGAAACGGCCTTGCGTCCACCAATGCCAGCCAAAGCGGCCAGCGCCGCCGAGAGCCAGCAAAAGCGCAACGGCAGCAAATGCCTGTTTGCGAGACGTCCGGGCGAGCAGCTTTTGAGCGCCGGCCGCCGATCCGTCCTTTTTCGGCGGACTGAGAGGGAGAGCGGCTGGAGCCTCGCTCCGCAGACGGCGAACGACGGCCTCGCCGCTGATCATGGCGGTGGTTTCGCGTGACGAGACGAGGGGGCTTGAAATAGAACTTGCGGAAGGGTCCATGGATCAGCCATAATAAAACAGAACGGTATCGTTCTATGCTTTCCGACGGCCTCCGTCAAGCTGGGAACCTAAACACTGATGCGAACCATCTCTGGCCCTTCGCGCGTGGAACCGGGCGTGGCCGCGGCCCCTCCGCGGGGTGGCCGTCCGACCAAGGCGGCGGCGGCGCGGCGGGACGAACG
Organism: Methylocella sp.; assembly: GCA_035509135.1. GTDB lineage: Bacteria > Pseudomonadota > Alphaproteobacteria > Rhizobiales > Beijerinckiaceae > Methylocapsa. Next base: position 132 of record DATJLX010000257.1, on the reverse strand, counting down.
GCTGCTTGAAATCGCGGCGGAGATGTTCATGCAGCAGGGTTTCGACGCGACCTCGATGGAGCGCCTGGCCGAAGCCGCCATGATCGGCAAGGCGACGCTCTATGCCCGCTATGCCGACAAGGGCCAATTATT
>DATJLX010000256.1:0-23592 GCA_035509135.1 Methylocella sp. | reverse complement strand
GTGCCGGTGCTGTCATGGGCCGCGCAGCTTGGCAAATGCCGTTATTGCGGCACCTTCACCGGCTGGCGTTACCTTCTGATCGAAATCGTCCTGGCGCTCGCGGCGCCGCTTGCCTTCATCATATTCGGTTTCACACCTGTGCTGGTGATCGCGCTGGCTCTGATCGCGATGGTGGTCACGGCGCTCGTCATCCGGCTGGAACGTCCAAAGCGAGGGATTTCCCAAAGTTCCTCTTCATAGAGGCCAGAATGGGAGCGTCCATGGCCGGAATCGAGATGGCTGGATCATTCCCCCCCGCCAGCGAGGCAGAGTGGCGGAGACTCGTCGAGCGCGCCCTCGACGGTCGCCCCTTTGAAAGCCTGATCGCCGAGACCTTTGAAGGACTGAAAATCGATCCTCTCTATCAACCTCCCGCAGCCGAAGGCGTGCGGGCGCTGCGGCAAAAGCCAGGCGCCTGGATGATCTCGCAGCGCATGGATCATCCAGATACCGCCACCGCCAATGCGATGGCCCGCACGGACCTCGAGGGTGGCGCCGATGCGCTCACGCTGACCGTTTCCGGCGCTTTCGCCGCGCGCGGCTTTGGGGTGAAGATTGAGTCTGGTCGCGACCTCGATGCCGCGCTTGCGGGGATCGATCTCGATCGCTTCGCGCTTCGCCTCGATGCCGGGCCGCGCGCGCTGGACCTCGCGGCGCATTTCGCTACGATCGCGCGAGACCGCCGTTTGACCTCGGCCGCCCTCGATGTGGATTTCGGTTACGATCCGATTGGACAGATCGCGCGCTCCGGCCGCTCGCCAGCCAATCCTGCCCGTGGGCTGCGCGACACCCATGCGCTCCTGCGAGGCGCTGGTTTTGCCGGCCATTTCCTCCTCGCCGACGGGCGGCCTTATCATGAGGCGGGCGCCGGGGAGGCGCACGAACTTGGCTGCCTGATCGCCACGGGCGCCGCCTATTTGCGGATGCTGGAGACAGATGGTGTTTCGCTTGAAGAAGCCCGCGCGGACATCGCTTTTCTGCTCGCCGCCGATGCCGATGAATATTTGAGCCTCGCCAAATTTCGCGCCTTGCGGCGTCTGTGGGCGCGCGTGGAAGACGCCTGCGGTCTCACACCATTCCCTATCCGCCTGCATGCCGAAACCGCTTTCCGGATGATGACGCGCCGTGACCCTTGGGTAAATATTCTGCGCGCCACCATGGGGGTCTTCGCAGCGGGCGTGGGCGGCGCCGATGCGGTCACGGTGCTGCCATTCACATTGGCACTTGGCCTGCCCGATGATTTCGCGCGGCGCATCGCGCGCAATACACAGTCCATTCTGATAGACGAGTCGCATCTCGCGAAAGTCGCCGATCCCGCCGCTGGCGCGGGGAGCTTCGAGGCGCTGACGCATGAGCTTTGCACGCGGGCTTGGCGTTTGTTTCAAGATATCGAGGCGCAGGGCGGGATGATTGCTGCTCTCAACGCGGGGACGCCGCAACGCGACATCGCCGCGGCGGCGGCAGCGCGACGCGAAACCATTGCGCATCGCAACCTCGCGATCACCGGCACGAGCGCATTTCCTTTCCTTGGCGAGGCGCCAGTCACGGTGCTGGAGCCATCGACCGATGGCGCGGGTGAGGAGCCGTCGGAGCTGGGCGGCCTCGCCCTGCCCGCGCATCGCGACGCGGAGCCGTTTGAGAAGCTCCGCGCGGCTTCCGACGCGCTTTTTCATGATACCGGGGAAAGGCCGAATATTTTTCTGGCCAATCTTGGCACGGCCGAAGGGTTCTCGGCGGCGTCAAACTTTGTCACGAACTTTTTCGCGGCGGCGGGAATAGAGGCTTTGAACAAGGATGGGTTCGCAACAGCCGAGGCGGCGGTGGCGTCGTTCCGCGCGTCCGGCTGCAAAGCCGCCTGCCTTTGCGCGCCGCAAAAAACTTCAACGCAGTCACTGGCCGCCGTGTCATTGCGGCTATATGACGCAGGCGCGGCGCGAGTCTACCTCGTGGAGCCCTCGCCCACGGAGCGAGGAATGGCCGTAATCGAAATTAACGTTAATAAATCCATTTGCGCTCACCGCGATGCCCTGGCTATTCTACAAGACTTGGTGGCGGTTCTGGTCCGACCGCTTGAATATAATGATAGAAAATAACAATCATTATCAACAACAACAGAGAGGCCTCAATGACCCCGGCAGGAAGCGCCCGTCTTTTTGGCGCCGTTCTCATCGGAGCGGCCTCCGTAAACGCAGCGAATGCACAGGATGTTTTGGCTGCGGCCCAAAATCCCGATGGAATCTACGCGGTCTATATTACTACGCGGCAGGGTAGCTGCGACAAAACCTACCGCTGGAAGATTTCGCTCTCCGGCGGGCGTGTCAGCTCGGCCGGCGATACCCCGATGGAAGCCTCGGGCCAGATCAACAGAAGCGGCATCGTGAACCTGGCGTTTCAGCGGATGGGCCAAGTGGCCACGGTCATCGGCAGACTTGTGAGGGGTTCAGGCTCGGGCACCTGGTCCTCCACGACCATGCAATGCGCCGGTTCGTGGCGGGCGATCCGGCAGTCGGACGCCGGCCGCCCGCTCCAGCTTTCCCAGCAATGATAGCCTTATAGACGCGGCGCATTATAATCCGGCTTGTTCCCGCGCGATTTTGCCGGAAGGCTGCGCCCCGTGAGCCGCGTTCCCGATTTTTCCCGGCTGCCATTCGTCCAGACGCCGGTTCCGTCCGGCGGGGACGCAGGAGCGCCCTGGCTGACGCCCGAGGGCATCAGCGTCGCGCCCATTTCCCACGCAAGTGATATCGCCGGGCTCGATGGCCTCGATGGCTTTCCCGGCATCGCACCTTATGTGCGCGGCCCGTATCCCGCGATGTATGCCGTGCGGCCCTGGACCATCCGCCAATATGCGGGCTACTCCAGCGCCGAAGAGTCGAATGAATTCTACCGGCGCAATCTTGCCGCCGGGCAAAAGGGACTTTCGGTCGCTTTCGATCTCGCCACCCATCGCGGCTATGATTCGGACCATCCGCGCGTCGCCGCCGATGTCGGCATGGCGGGTGTCGCGATCTGTTCGATCGATGACATGCGGGCCCTGTTTTCGGCCATTCCGCTCGGTGAAATCTCGGTGTCGATGACGATGAGCGGCGCCGTTTTGCCGGTGCTCGCGCTTTATATCGTGGCGGCCGAAGAACAAGGCGTCGGGCCGGCCAGCCTCAACGGCACCATCCAAAACGACATTCTCAAGGAATTCATGGTGCGCAACACCTATATCTATCCGCCCGGCCCATCCCTGCGCATCGTTTCCGATATCCTTGGCTTTACCGCGCGGCATATGCCGAAATTCAATGCGATCTCGATCTCCGGCTATCACATGCAGGAGGCGGGCGCGACTGGCGATCTCGAGCTCGCCTATACGCTCGCCGACGGCCTCGAATATGTGCGCGCCGGGCTCAAGGCCGGCCTCGACGTCGATGGCTTCGCGCCAAGGCTCTCGTTTTTCTTTGGCGTCTCCATGAATTTCTTCATGGAGGTCGCGAAGCTGCGCGCCGCCCGCCTCCTGTGGGCGAGGCTCATGCGCAGTTTTCATCCGCGATCGGATAAATCGCTGCTGCTCCGCACCCATGCGCAGACCTCCGGCTGGTCGCTCGCCGCGCGGGATATTTTCAACAATATCATGCGTACGGAAATCGAGGCGATGGCGGCAACCCAAGGTCAGACACAATCCTTGCACACCAACGCCCTCGACGAAGCGCTCGCCCTGCCGAGCGATTTTTCAGCGCGCCTCGCGCGCAACACGCAGCTCTTCCTGCAACAGGAAAGCGGCACGATGCGCGTCATCGACCCCTGGGGCGGCTCGTACATTGTCGAGTATCTGACCGGCGCGCTCGCGGCCAAGGCAGCGGCCCATATCGAGGAGATCGAAGCCGCGGGCGGCATGGCGGCCGCCATCGAAGCGGGCCTTCCCAAACGGCGGATCGAGGAGGCGGCGACCAAGACCCAGGCGCGGATCGACAGCGGCGCGCAACCCTTGATTGGGGTGAACAAGTTCCGTCAGGAGACCGGCGAAGAGCTCCGGATTTTGCGGATCGATACAGGCGCGGTGCGGGCGCGGCAGATCGCCAAGCTCGAACGCCTGAAAGCGGCGCGGGATGCCGTGCAAGTCCAGGCCGCGCTCGATGCTTTGACCGAGGGCGCGCGCGGAAACACCAATCTTCTGGCTCTCGCGATCGAAGCCGTGCGGGCGAGGGCGACGCTTGGCGAAATCTCATTCGCGCTCGAAAAAGTCTTTGGACGGTATAAGGCGGACACGGGCATTGTGTCTGGCGTTTACACGAAAGAAGCGGGCGCACAGTCGCAGGACATTCTGCGCGTCAAAGCTCTGGTGGAGGCCTTCCGGGAGAATGACGGGCGGCGGCCCAAAATCCTTGTCGCGAAGATCGGCCAGGACGGCCATGATCGCGGCCAGAAGGTGATTGCTTCGGCGCTTGGCGACCTTGGCTTCGAGGTTATCCTTGGACCGCTTTTCGCCACGCCCGAGGAAGCCGCAAGCCAGGCAGCGGCCAACAATGTCCACATCATCGGCGTCTCGTCGCTGGCCGCCGGGCATCTGACCTTCATGCCGTGCTTGCGCGCGGCGCTCGCGCGTGAAGGGCGTCCAGGCATCATGATTGCTGCCGGCGGCGTGATCCCGCCGCAGGACTTCGATGCGCTGAGAGACGCCGGGGTGGCCGCGATTTTTTCGCCCGGCACCGCGATCCCGGAAGCCGCGGAACGACTCATCGAGGCGCTGAACGAGAGGCTCGGCTACCGGCAGAGAAAAGTGGACGAAAAAGAAGTCCCGGTTTGAATGATTCTAGCGTTGTTTCGCGGCCTGATCGACCGGCGCGATGGCATGCGGAAAGCCTGGCCGCTCATCTCTTATTGCGACGGAACCAATGTTCGATCCACGGCAAAATCACCGCGATCACGAAAAAGCTGAGCTCATAGCGGCCCGTAAGAAGAATGAAAACAATGCCGGCAACCGTCAAGACGAGACTGATGCCGATGATGACTTCGCGGCTTTTGAGAAAACGGATGATGTCTCTGTCCATGGGGGTTGTGACTCATGCTTGTTGTACGCCGGTCGGCGGAGCAGCATGCACGCTTAGCAAAATCTCGTGAAGCGCGCATCTGCGCACTGAGCCACCCAGGCGATCGACCAGTGCCTTGGGGGTTGCGGTGGCGTTGAAGACGGTTATGGTATGTTTACGATGGCTGGCTATTTGCGGAATGGTTCATTTAGCGCTTGTCATGCCCCTTGCAAAATTCGCAGAGTTTTTACCGTATCCATGAAAGAAAGATGATGTTGCGCATTCTTTTTGGGTCCATGGCTTTTGCATTATACGCATCGGGAACATTCGCCTGCGAGGGCCAGACTGGAAAGGTGATTTTCGAAGACAAATTTACAGACGATGCAGGAGGCTGGTCTTTCGGCGACGACCTCATTCTCAATGCGCCCGGCGCCACATTCACGCTTGAAGACTCTGATGATGGGAACGCGTCGACATTCTTCAACGAAACGTTCACCGCGACCCAGGGAGATTTTTGTGTCGAAATGACCTTCCCCTTGGACGCCGCGAAAGTGGACGCGGGTATCAATGTCGTATTCTGGGGCGTGGACGATTCAAACTATTGGGATGTGTACGCGGGTGCCGACGGCGCTGTATCGCTCGGGAAGTGGGTCGACGACAAATGGTCCACTATTTTCGAGACCACGACGAATAACCTTGTCAAGATTGGCCCAACGGACGTGAATTCCGTGCATGCGATCGTCAAAAACGGGACGATCACCGTCGTCGTGAACGGCCAGACGGTCAAAACTATTCGTGCCCAAATCCCGAGTGAAAACCTTAAATTCGGGTTTCGGGGGGAATACGACAAATCGTCGTCCAAGCCGGTTTTGTTTTCCGTCCGCTCCTACAAAGTGACCGCCCCGGAATGACGGAAAAACCAAGGGCCGCCCTCATGGAACAGGCGAGGCTTCCCGGCCTGCCAAAAGCAGAGAAAGTTCCGCCCGCACGCTCGCCGGGCCTGGCAGACGATAACGCGCATATGTTGCCGGTCCGGCAAGCCCGGCGCGCACCGAAATCCCGCCGTTCTCATTGACAAAGAGAAACCCGCTTTCATCCGTCAAATCGTCGCCGATGAACACCGGCCTGCGTCCGGAAAATGGCGGCTTCGCAAAGAGGGCGGCGATACCGCTGCCTTTGTCGTGATGAGATTCCTTGAGTTCCGCAACCATTTTGCCTGGCTGCACGGCAAGACCGCTTTTGCGCGCGAGCTCTCCTAAAAATTCCAAGACTTCTTCCGCGAGCGCGGGCGTTTGCCGGAAATGGACCGCGAGCGCCGCGCCCTTGTCCTCCAGTCTCAGCCCCGAATGCTGGGCAACAAAATCCGCGAGTGGCTGGCGGAGCCCATCCATGGCACGGCCCGAGCTGCTGGTGCGCGTGCCATCGGGAAGCCTTGTTTCGGCGCCGTGCAGGCCAGCTGCCGGAAAAATCAGCGGCGTGAAAATGCGATCGAGATCGTCGATTGTCCGCCCGCTGACAAGGGCAAGCGCCCCACCGGACGCCGTCATAAGTTCGGTGAGGAGCAAACGCAGACTCGCATCCGCGACAACATCCTCGGGGCGCGGCTTGATCTCGAGGAGCGTGCCATCGACATCGAGAAAATAGGCGAAGCCGGCGAGTGGCGCGAGCTTCGCGAGATCGCCCGGCTTCAGAGTGCGAGACGGGCCTGTCAAACCCTACCACACGCCAGTGTTGGGCATCGAGGCCCAGGGTTCTTGCTTTGGCAAAGGCGGACCCTTTTGCAAAAGCTCGATGGAAATATTGTCCGGCGAGCGGATGAAAGCCATGGCGCCGTCGCGCGGCGGCCGGTTGATGGTGACGCCAGCTTTCATGAGCTTGTCACATGTTGCGTAAATATTCTCGACCGCATAGGCCAAATGGCCAAAGTTGCGGCCGCCTGCATAATCTTCCTTGTCCCAATTATAGGTCAGCTCGATCAGAGGCGATTTGAGCGTGCCGGCGCGCTCGGCGTCGCCTGGCGCGGCAAGAAACACCAAGGTGTAACGGCCCGCCTCATTGTCGACTCGCCCCTTCTCGACGAGGCCAAGCTTGTTCATATAAAAATCGAGCGATTGCGGAAGATCCGTGACGCGGACCATCGTGTGCAAATATTCCATGTTTCTATCCCATGCTACGGCTGGCATGACTCCAGGGCTCTTGGCTTGGGCCGGATGGCGGGAACAGCCCTGAGCCATACATGCGTTTTTTATAATTATAGCACGAAACAGCCGTACTGCCGCCCCTTGCCGCCCCTTGCCGGGGCCTATAGATGCTTAGCCAGAGCGATGGGGCGGGAGGCTCTGACGCCAGCGGCGAAATGGGAAAAATCAATGAACGCGGCCCACGCGCTTAAGGAAAGGGCTGCGCTTGCCTCTATCGCGGTGAGCGCACTGATGACGGCGGCAAAATGCGCCGCTGGCCTTGCCTCGGGCTCCTTGGCGGTCCTGTCCGAGGCTGGTCACAATCTCGCCGATGTCGCGGCGACGGTCCTCACCTATTTCGCCATAAGGATCGCGAACAAACCGGCCGATGAGGATCATCAATTCGGGCATGCCAAGGTGGAAACCCTGGCGGCCCTCATCGAAACCGGGTTTTTATTCGCGCTCGCCACCTTTATTTTGATCGAGGCGGTCTCGCGGCTGGCGAACCACGACACCAGCATAGAGCCCGAGCCCATTGTCTTCGCCGTTTTGATCGTCTCGATCATGGTGGATTTCGTGCGCTGGCTTTCGCTGAAGCGGATCGCCACGGCGACAAAGAGCGACGCACTGGCCGCCGACGCCCTGCATTTTTCAAGCGATATTGTCGGCACCGTCCTGGCGCTCTGCGGGATCACCGCCGCGCTTTACGGCTATCCGGAAGGCGATGCGCTGGCGGCTCTGGGCCTTGCCATTTTCATCGCGGCGGCGGGCCTCAAGATTGGCCGGCGCACCGTCAATACGCTCGTCGATGCGGCACCAAAGGGCCTCACCACGCAAATCCGGTCGATCGCGCAATCCGTTCCAGGCGTCATCGGGGTCGAGACCCTCCGGCTGCGCCCGGCGGGCGCCGAAGTCTTTGGCGATATCGCGATCACCGTATCGCGCACCTTGCCGCTCGAAAAAGCCGCCGCGATCGAGGAGAATGTCGCGGCCGCGATCGCGACGGCGTACCCCGAAGCCGCGCTTACGGTTACGGCGCGGCCGATCGCGCTCGACGATGAAACAATTCTCGAACGGGTTCTTCTGATTGCCGCCAAGCGCCATGTTCCGGTTCACCACGTCACCTTGCAGGAAATCGATGGGCGCATGTCGATCAGTTTCGACGCCGAGCTCGATGGCCGCATGGCGCATGGCCATGCGCATGAGATCGTCTCCGGATTGGAGAGGGAGATCGGCCGGGAGCTTGGCCTGGACATGGAAGTCGAGACCCACATCGAGCCCTTGGAGCCCCGCCAATTGCAGGGCCACCCCGTGCCCGAGCAAACCCGCGCGGAACTCGCCTTGATCATGACGGACATCACCGCGACCGGCCCGATCCGCGATGTGCACAGCGTCCGGGTCAGGGCAACACCGGACGGTTTGGTTGTCAATTATCACTGCCGCGTGAGCCCATCCTTAAGCGTTGGCGAAGTGCATGACCACGTCGATGAACTCGACCGCAAAATGCGCGACGCCTTCCCTGGCATTGTCAGGATCGTCGGCCATGCGGAGCCTTTGGCCGCATGAACAAAAGTTTCGATCCCGACGAAACGATCCCGCCTTTTGAGATGCTTGCCGGCCTCATGCGGGCACGCCGCTTCACGGGTTTGTTCTGGTGCCAGTTTTTTTCCGTCTTCAACGACAATTTCGTCCGCAACATGCTGGCCATGCTGATCCTCTTCAGGCTCGGCGAAACCAATGCGGGCCCGCTGATCACGCTCGCGGTCGGCACCTTCATGGTCCCTTCCCTGCTCCTTTCCGGTCTTGGCGGCGAAATGGCGGATGCGCATGACAAGGCATGGCTCGCACGGCGTCTCAAATTCTCCGAGATAGTGGTCCAAATGATCGCCGCCGCCGGCCTGTTTTTCGCATCCTTGCCGCTGCTTTATACGGCCCTGTTCGGGCTCGGCGTGATCTCGGCTTTGTTCGGTCCGGTGAAATATGGTATCCTTCCTGATCTGCTTGCCAAAGCGGAACTCATGGCGGGCAATGCCCTTGTCGAGGCGGCAACCTTCATCGCGATTTTCCTGGGGCTGATCGCGGGCGGCCTGTCCGCGAAGGGACGCGCGCCGGAAGGAACCGTCCTTCAGCTGATGGCCATTGCGATTGCCTGCTTCGCGGCCAGCTTGTTCATCCCGCCGACCGAACGCGCAGCGCCCGGGCTTCGCGCAAACCGCAATGTCCTTGCCTCCACCCTCGCGCTTATTCGCGAGGTGGCGCAAGAGGCAACCATTTGGACAAGAACCATGGCGGTGTCCTGGTTCTGGATGAGCGGCGCTATTGCCCTCTCGCTGGTGCCGGTTGTCGTCCGCAACAAAACAGGCGGCGGCATCGAGGTCGAGACGGCGGTGAGCGCCTTGTTCGCGCTTGGCATTGGGATCGGCTCGATCGCGGCGGCGGTTATCGCGCATGGGCGGATTTATTTGAAACCGGTGCCTTACGCCGCGATCGGCATGGCGGTTTTTTTGATCGATCTCGGCGCCGCCACCTATTTCCTGCCGGTGGCGGCAAGGGAGGCCGGGATCGCCGAATTCTTCTCGTCGGCGGCGGGGATCCGCATCGCCTTCGATGTCGCCGCCCTGGCCTGCGCGGGCGGCCTTTTTGTCGTGCCGGTTTTCACCGCGATCCAGGCCGACGCGGCCGCCGACCGGCGTGCCAGAATTGTCGGCGGTGTGAATATCCTCAACGCCGCTTTCATCGTCTTGGGGGTGCTCGCGACCGCCTTGTTGCAAAGCCGGACTATCGGCGTGAGCGAGCCGGTGCTCCTCGCGGCCCTGGGGGTTTTGAACCTGGGCGTGGTCTATTATGTGCGCCGGCCCGTGCTGCAAGGCGACGCTTAATCCGCGGGCTTGCGAGCCGGACGGACGCCCTCATCAGTGCCCCACGGGAAAATGCGCCAAGCGAAAGAAAGTGGACGCGAGCTTGATGACGACACCGACGAGGCCGGAGCCGCCATAAAAATCCTTTTTGTTGAGCTGGATATAAACATAGGCGGGTTTATCGGAAGGATTGGTCAATTCGCAGACAAAGAAGCCTTCGCGGGCTCTGATCGACTCAAAGAGGATTTTCGATGCGGCGGCAAATTCCCGCAATCTTCCTCCGATCGCTGTCCCGCCCTTTCCTATTTCAGTTGGCAGGGCCTTGTTCTCCTTGGATTCCTCATACTCAAAGATGGCGGCTTTATAGTCGTCTGGATGGCATTGGCTGGTCGGCCGGAGCTTGGAGCCGGCATTGACGCTGACCGCGATGACATTGCCGAGCGCAAAGTCCCGGCTCTCGCCCGGTTCCAGCCGTTCGCACCACACCATCGTCCGGCCGGCCAGGCAGACGATGGCGGGGTTGGACAGCGTCTTCAGCGGCTGCGTCCTGTACACATAGGGAGCGCGTGACCAACTCATGACGGAGGCGTCGCAGGGCACCGACTGGATCACGACATTGGTGGATGAACAAAGATAGGCGGTTTGCAAAAATTGAAGCGGCGGCACGCCCTCCTTGGCGAGAGCCGCCAAGTCGATTTTCTCGACAACATTGCCATCGCCCCCCGCCAATAATATCTCCCGTTGCCTTGCGAGCGTCTTTATCATGTTGAATTTTACGTCACCGCCCCCACACAGAATCCGCATGAAGGTTTTGAACTCGTTCATCTGCCACGAGCGCGGCGGGACCGGATGGGGGCTCTGGCGAGGAATGCTTTTCGTTCCCGGCCACCGGCAGACGGACCGGCCAGGCCTATCAAAAAAGGCCGTATTTGGACCCAGGGTGACAACAAGTCCCTCGCGTCCCTCCATCAGCTGAAAATCGCTCTCCCCTTCCGCGAGGAAGAGACGGGTCATGTTGGCAAAAGGGTCGCGCATACAACAGCCTTTACCATCACCATGGGCGCGGTGATGGCCACGGCCGAAGAGCCATCGGACCGCCGTCACGAGGGCGCCGCTCGCAAGGACTTCGTCCAGGACCTTGTTTACGCCGGCAAAGCTGGCCGGCATGGCTTTCAACGATAGACGAGAACGGGAATCGTGCTGTGCGTGAGCACCTTGACGGTCACGCTGCCAAGCACAATAGCAGTGAGCCCATGACGGCCGTGTGAAGCCATGACGATCAGGTCGCACCCTTCCTTGTTCGCGGTCTCAACGATCGCCTGATAGGGATGGTCGTGCTCCACATACATCACATTGCAGCTCACGTCCTGCGCCGTCGCGGCCGTTTTCACCTGGTCTAAACATTTGTTCGCGAAGTCTTCCATTTGCTTTTTATATCCATACTCTTCCGGCAGCTCCTTGAATTGATCCGGTTCCAATTCGAAGAGTTGGGGGACGGAAAGGACGGTTATGCTCGTGACCTTGGCTTTCAGCGCCTTCGCCAAGGAGACGCCATGCTCGACAGCCTTCTTGGACAATTCCGACCCATCGGTGGGGATGAGAATGTGCTTATACATGGCGCTCCCTCTCCAATCCTTTTTACCCAGACTATGCCGCGCGGCATCTGTTCGGATTTTGCTCTCGCAAACGCTGCCATCAGCACGCCCGCGGACGAATTCTCCATGACTTAGAGCAAATCTCACAGCGTTTCGCGCAAAAACGTCCCGAAAGCGCGGGGACCGTCGCCGGCCGGCATTTTCGCCGTCACCGCGAGCGTGTCCGCATTGATCGTCCAGACTTCGTTCGAGAACCAGTTGACGACATAAACGCTGTTGCCGTCGGCGCTCGTTTCGATCCCCTCGGGATAATCGCCGACCGAAATCCGCTTCACGGGCTCCAGTGTCGAAAGATCGAAGACCGAAACGGTTCCGCCATATTGATCCGTCGAAAAGCCGCGCCCCTTTGCCAGAGCAACCGCATAGGGCCGCTTGCCGACCGCGACGGTGCCGAGAAGCGTTGCGGCCTTGAGATCGACGACGGATACGGTATTGCTTTCGACATTCGCGGCATAGGCGCGCCCGCCTTGTGGATCGATGGTCACGCCAAACGGATGCGTGCCAACCTTGACGGTGCCCTTGCGGGTGAAGCTTTTCGCATCGATGATCGAGAGTTGATTGTCGTCGCGATCGGCCGTTACGATCAGTGTCCCGTCGGGCGTCAGGGCGACACCGGACGGCGAGGCGCCGACCTCGACCGTCGCGGCAATCATCCCCGCCTTGAGATCGATCTTGTAAAGACGCGGCTGATAGAAACCAGCGACATAAATGAAGCCGCCCGCCGGATCGGCGGCAATCCCGAGCGGCGTGTCCGGCATCGCGATTTTCGTGACAACCGCGCGCGACGCAGTGTCGATCACAGAAACATATTTGCCTTCCGGACTTGTGACATAAGCCCTGCGGCCGTCGGGAGCCATGGCAATCCCGGCGGGCTTGCCGGAAACCGGAATCCGCGCCACCACATGCTGCAAGCCAAGATCGAGCACACTGACCTCATCACCGGTTTGATCGGTGATGAAGGCTTCGGCCGCGCTGGCCATCCGGCAAAGGAGGGCGGAACCGCAAAGGGCGGCAAACAAGATCAAGGCTTTGCCGGGTTTGCCTTGCCGGCGCTTCACTTGGCCGTCCATCACTTGGCCGCCCATCACTTGGCCGCCTCGACCTTCTTCTTCAAACTGTCGAGGCCCTTGCGATAAACTGCGGTCACAGCCTTGATGGCGGCCTCATCATTCAGTTCCGCCGGCGGATCGTTGTTGGGGTATCCGCGATAAAAGGCGCCCTTCCATTCGACCGTGCTTTTCCCGCCCTCGGCCGGGAGAACCGTAATGGTCGAGGAATAATTATTGACCGGCAAGACCTTCACATCGACCTTGTCGATGCGGTAGGAATAGCTCATCGTCGCCGCGTCATATTTGTAGAGGCTTTCCTCGATCGTCGCGCCATTGTCCAAGGTCAGCTGACGCGTCGCGACATCCGGCTCATTACCGCCCGCGCCGGCCGTCTTGGTCACGCCGGGCAGCCAGCTCATATCGTGAAAATCCGCGATCGTTGCCCAAACCTTCGCGGGCGGCGCGTCGATCGTGATCGTCTCGGTGATCTTCTGACGCGAGGGGCCATGCGCCAAGCCCGCTTGCGGCAGCGCCGCTGCGACGAATGCCAAGGTGATGAGCAGACACTTTCCGATGTTTCGAGCCATCCCTATATTTTCTCCACTGTGCCAAAGATAACGTCCATTTTGCGTTTGCGACCCTGCCGTGACGCGCTGATTTTGATCAAGGGGCACGCCGGGCAAGCGGTCCGGTCGTCCCTTTTGCGTCTGGCGGACCTTGACCTTATGATCGCCGCGATCGTTCGATACCAGCGTTTTCCCTTGCCGCTCAATCCTCGAGGTTTCGATGCGCACCGATATCGCCGAACCCGTTCGTCTGAAAGATTATAGGGTTCCCGATTATTTGATCGACAAGGTCGATCTCGATGTCAAGCTTCACCCTTCGGCAACGCGCGTCCTGGCGCGGCTCACGATCCGCCCGAACCCGCAAGGCCGCTCCGACGCCGCCCTCATCCTCGATGGCGACGGACTGAGCCTGAAAAAAATCGCGCTCGATGGCCAGCTGCTCGATTTGCAAAAACCAGAGGCGTGGAAGGGCTTTGTGACGCCGGACCAGTTCACTTTGCACGCGCCGCCGCGATACCCCTTCGTCCTCGAAATCGAAACCGAGATCGATGCCACGGCCAACACACGGCTCATGGGTCTCTACCGCTCCGGCTCCGTCTACTGCACCCAATGCGAGGCGGAAGGCTTCCGCCGCATCACCTATTTTCTCGACCGTCCCGATGTGCTGAGCATTTATACGGTGCGGCTCGAGGCGGAACTTTCCGAAGCGCCGCTCCTGCTCTCCAATGGCAACCGCATCACGGGGGGGCCCATCGAAGGCACGCCGCGCCATTTCGCGGTCTGGCACGATCCTTATCCGAAGCCTTCCTATCTGTTCGCACTGGTTGGCGGCGATCTCGGGTCGATTTTTGATGAATTCACGACGCGATCCGGCCGCAAGGTCGCACTCGGCATCCATGTCGAACATGGCAAGGAAACGGCGGCCGCCTATGCGATGGATGCCTTGAAACGCGCCATGGCCTGGGACGAAAACATCTACGGGCGGGAATATGATCTCGACGTTTTCAACATCGTCGCGGTTTCCGACTTCAATATGGGAGCGATGGAGAACAAAGGGCTCAACATCTTCAATGACAAATATGTCCTCGCCTCGCCCGCGACCGCGACCGACATGGATTATGCGAATATCGAGGCGGTGATCGCGCATGAATATTTTCACAATTGGACCGGCAACCGGATCACCTGCCGTGATTGGTTTCAGCTTTGCCTCAAGGAGGGCCTGACCGTCTTCCGCGACCATGCGTTTTCCGCCGACATGCGCTCCGCTCCGGTGCGCCGGATCGCCGATGTGCGCACCTTGCGCGCCCAGCAATTCACCGAGGACGCAGGTCCGCTCGCCCATAATGTCCGGCCGGACACTTATTACGAAATCAATAATTTCTACACCGCCACGATCTATGAAAAAGGCGCCGAGATCATCCGCATGCTGAAAGTGCTCATCGGCGATGACGCTTTCCGCAAGGGCATGGATCTTTATTTCGACCGCTGCGATGGAACAGCGGCGACGATCGAGGATTTCATTGCCTGTTTCGCCGAAACATCCAAGCGCGACTTGACCGAATTCTCGCGCTGGTATCATCAATCCGGCACCCCGCTCGTCGAGGCGGCCGGACGCTACGATGAAGCGGCGAAGACCTTCACGCTCGATTTCACGCAATCCTGCAAGCCGACGCCAGGCCAGGACCAAAAAGAGCCCTTCGTCATTCCGGTCGCGCTCGGTCTCGTCATTCCGGGCCAAGGAGACATCGCCTTGCGCACGGACGGCCATGATGGCGCGAGCGCCGCCGAGATTGCGCGCGGCGTGATCGAACTCTCGGCCGCCAGGCGGCGGATTGCCTTTCGCGATGTCCCAAGCCGCCCCGTTCCGTCTCTTCTGCGGGGGTTCTCGGCGCCGGTCCGGCTCACTTACGCGGCGAGCGAAACCGATCTCATCACCCTTATTTCGCATGACAGCGACGGTTTCAACCGCTGGCAGGCGGCGCAAACCTACGCCACGCGTCTTCTTCTGCGCTCGGTCGACCGCATCCGCGCGGGAGATCCACCCCATGCGGACAAGGACTTCAGCGGCGCGCTGGCTGTTGTCCTCGAGGAAAGCACCGATCCCGCATTCAATGCGCAGGTCATGACGCTGCCGAGCGAAGCCGACATCGCGCGCGAAATAGGCGAGGATGTCGATCCGGACGCGATCAATCTTGCCCGCGACGCGTTGCGTGAAGCGATTGGGCAAGACTTGAAGGACCTGCTGCGAGCAGCCTACGACCGGCTCGCCGATACCGGCCCTTATTCGCCCGACGCGGCGGCGGCCGGACGGCGGGCCTTGCGCAATGCCGCGCTCGATCTCTTCGCCGCGGGGGACAGGATCGAAGGCGCGCGGATTGCGATGCGCCAGCTCGAAACCGCAGCCACCATGACCGATGCGATCGCCGCGCTCGCCGTGCTCGCGCATATCCCGGGCGACGCGCGCGAAACCGCGCTCGATGCCTTCTACCACGCCCATGAGGGCGAGCCGCTTGTCATTGACAAATGGTTTGCCCTGCAAGCGTCGATCGCCGAGGCCGGCACCCTCGACCGGGTGAAAAACCTCATGAAGCACAAGGCTTTCTCGTTTAGCAACCCAAACCGGATGCGGGCGCTCGTCGGCTGCTTTGCGACCCTCAACCAAACTCAGTTCAACGCGGGGGACGGCAGCGGCTATGATTTTATCGCAAACATCGTGCTCGAACTCGACGCAAAAAACCCGCAGGTCGCGGCGCGTCTTCTTTCAGCCTTCAAAAGCTGGCGTTCACTTGAGGCAAACCGCCGGATTCTCGCCGAACGCGCGCTCCGCCGCGTCGCCGGCGCGGCCTCCCTGTCTCCCGATGTAAAGGACATCGCCGAGCGCTCGCTCGCCTGATGAGGATGATTCATGACCAGCACACTCTGGACGGCGGTTGATCACTATATCGACAGCGTGCTGGTGCCATCCGACGCGGCGCTCGCCGCCGCAATCGAGGCAAGCCAGGCGGCCGGGCTGCCGCCCATCAATGTCACGCCGAGCCAGGGAAAGCTGCTTCATATCCTCGCCAAGATCCTGGGGGCGCGCCGCATACTGGAGATTGGCACGCTCGGCGGCTACAGCACGATCTGGCTGGCACGGGCCCTCCCCGAGGGCGGCCGCCTCATCACGATCGAGGCCGACCCCAAGCACGCCGGTGTCGCCCGAACCAATATTGCGCGCGCGGGCTTGGACAACCTCGTTGACCTGCGCACCGGCCTCGCCCTCGAGGTGTTGCCACGGATCGCGGCCGAGGGCGGCGGCGCTTTCGATCTCACCTTCATCGACGCCGATAAGAAAAATATCCCCGGTTATTTCGATATTGCGCTCAAATTGTCGCGGCGGGGCAGCGTGATCATCGTCGATAATGTGGTGCGCGATGGCAGGGTGCTCGACACGGAAAGCAGCGATCCCGATATCATCGGGATACGCCGTTTCAATGCCATGCTCGCCACGGAGCCGCGCGTCACCGCCACCGCGATCCAAACCGTTGGCGCCAAGGGCCATGACGGTTTTGCGATCGCGCTCGTGACCGGGACGATGTAGCGCTGGCGCAACGTGCAAGCGGCGAACGGCTTGCGTCCCACCTGCTTTTGATCACCCCTGAGCTTCGCCGCACTCCTCTCGAGGAGGTGATCAAATTTGCGTTCATTTTTCATTAATCTCTGGACAAAACAAAAAAGTGAGACTTTCATGAAATCGATTCGGAGAGGTGCGGCACATCACTCCGGTCAGTTTCGAGGGGGCCTTACATGGCGCGCGCTCTTGCAGCGCATGCTTCTGCGCTAGCAGAGGCAATGCGAGATCATGGCTGTACGGCGCAGCAATCTGCCGATGTCCGCTTTTCTCAGGAAATCTGGGTTCGGCGCGCGGTCCCGGCGATGGTGGCGCTCTTTGCCGGAGCGCTTGTCGCGATTTCGGTCGTCATGACGCGCGACGCCTATGACCAGGCGCTGAACGACGCCTTCACCGACCTCGAATTGGCCGCCGGTGCCATAACCAGCAACCTCGATACCTTGTTCCGCGAGCAGCCCAAAGCCGATCTGGCGGCCGCTTTGGCGCAATCTGTTCCTTCCCGTGTCTTGGCGCAAAAGCAGCAAGTGATCGTGACCGACGCCGGGGGAACCATCATTGCGGCCACGCCCGCCCTCACCGGCTCCGGCACCACGCTCAACGATTATTTGGGGCCCGCGCAGCCCTTGACGATCTTCGCTGAAAAAGCCGGCGTTCTGCGCATTGAGCTGGCGGACGGTTCGGACGCCTTGGCGAGCGTCCATACGCTCGCGCCGCCGTTCGGCCAAGTCGCCATCGTTTATCCTATGGCGGCGGTCTTCGCCGAATGGGAAGCGGCGAGTTTTCGCGCCACCGTGCTCGTCATCTGCACAGTCATTGTCCTGATCGCGCTGGCCCTTGCTTATTTCTGGCAGGCATCGCGCGCCCGCGAGGCCCATCAACTCTGCGAAAGAATGCAGGCGCGGGTCAACACGGCACTTAGCCGGGGCCGCTGCGGCCTTTGGGACTGGGATCTGGCGCGCGGACGGATCTATTGGTCGGACTCGATGTATGAGATCCTTGGCATGACCCCGGCCGGCCAATTTCTGTCCTTCGGCGATATCAACGCCTTGGTCCACCCGCAGGATGGCGACCTCGCCATGATGGCCGAGATGCTGGCCAGCTCGCAGGCGGATTCGATTGATCATGCCTTCCGGATGCAGAATGTGAAGGGCGAATGGATCTGGTTGCGGGCGCGCGCCGAGCTCGTGCACGAGCACCCCGGCGCCCCTCCGCGCCTCGTTGGCATCGCCGTCGATATCACCGAACAAAAGGCCCTCGCGGAGCGCTCCGCGACGGCCGACCTGCGCCTGCGCGATGCCATCGAGACGGTCTCGGAAGCTTTCGTTCTTTGGGACGCCGACAACCGTCTCGTCATGTGCAATTCCAAGTTCCAAAAATTCCATCATCTGTCGAGTGACGCGATCATTGCCGGAACGCCTTATGCGCAGGTGATGGCGAAGGGAACGCCCCCGGTGATTCAGACTCAAATCGCGCTCGGCGAGCGGCCGCTGGCCGGGGCGCGCACCTATGAGGCGCGCCTTGGCGATGGGCGCTGGCTGCAAATCAATGAAAGGCGCACCAAGGACGGCGGCTATGTTTCGGTCGGCACCGACATCACGGCGCTCAAACGCCATGAAGAGCAATTGATGGAGTCCGAGCGCCGCCTCATCGCGACCGTCGCCGACTTGCGCAAATCGCGCCAAACCCTGGAATTGCAGGCCCAGCAACTCGCCGATCTCGCCGAAAAATATCTGGAGCAGAAGGCCGAGGCCGAGACGGCAAACCGCGCCAAATCCGAATTCCTGGCGAATATGAGCCACGAGCTCCGCACGCCCTTGAACCACATCATTGGCTTTGCCGACATGATGCAACAGGAAACATTCGGTCCCTTGGGATCGCCGAAATATGGTGATTATTGCAAGGACATCAAGCAAAGCGGCGAATATCTGCTCGGCGTGATCTCGGATGTCCTTGACATGTCGCGGCTCGAATCAGGCCGGGTCCGGCTTCAGAAAGCCGATTTCGAGATCGACGCCGCGGTCGGCGCCGCGGTTGCCGCGATCGCCACGATCGCCACCGAAAAGGAAATCAGTGTCACTGCCGAAACCTTGCCGGACAAGCGCATCCACGCCGACCGCGGAGCGATCGAGAAGATCCTCACGATCCTCCTCCTCAACGCGGTGAAATACACCCCCAATCACGGCCGCGTCAGTGTCCGCGCGCGGATCGTTCAAGGGGCTTTGAATATCTATGTGGAAGATACGGGAATGGGGATTCCGCCAGCGCCGCTGGCAAGGCTTGGCCGGCCCTTCGAACAATGGGACCGGTCGCTGGACAATGGCATGAAGGGCTCGGGCCTCGGTCTTGCCATCGCCCGCTCGCTTGTCGATTTGCATGGCGGCTCGATACGGATTCGTTCGTCGGTCGGCAATGGGACGATTGTCCTCGTCCATTTGCCCGAGCCGCGCGACGTGCCGCGCCAAAAGCTGCTGCTGGCGGCGGGTGCCTTGCGAAGGCCCGCGGAGCCGCGAAAATTGCGCGTCTCATCGCGGTGACACGATCCGCTCGAAAATCCCGCGCACGTCCGCTCTTGCGTCGGCGAGGCGGCTTTCAAGGGCGCTCAGGCTCGGCTCCCCCGCCACCCGGGCCAGCCGCCGCTTGACCGCTTCATTCGCCTGGCGCGGATGGGTGTCCGGGTCCAAGGTCAAACGAAGGATTTGCGTCACATCGGTGAAAAGCCGGTAGGCATCCGTTAAAACTTGTCCATCCTGGACATCGAGCAGGCCGCGCTTTGCCGCGGCCTCGATCACCGCCAAGGGTGAAACGCAAACGAGGCTTGGCTCCGCATGGGCATGGCGGAGCAAGAGATATTGAGCCAGGAACTCGATATCAATAAGCGAGCCCGCCGCAAGCTTCAGATCCCAAGCGTCCCCGTCTCCCTTTGCTTGCGCGATGAGGCGCCGCATTTCATAAACATCGCGCGCCAGAGCGTTGCCGCGCGGCTCGGTGAGCAGAGCGTCGATGGCCTCGCTCACTTGCACCGCGAGTTGCGGATCGCCAGCGATCGGCCGGGCCCGGGTCAAAGCCATATGCTCCCAGGTTTCCGCCTCCTTGCCTTGGTAGTCGATGAACCGCGAGAATTGGGTCGCGAGCGGTCCCTTGCCGCCGGAGGGACGCAGACGCATATCGACGTGATAGAGTCTCCCCCGCCGCGTCGCGACAGTGAGGGCGGAGACAAGCCGCTGCGTCAAACGCGTATAATATTGCACGGCGTGAAGGGGCCGCGAGCCGATCGACTCCGGCCGCGAGGACTCAAAATCATAGATGAGAATAAGATCGAGATCCGAGGCCGCCGTCATCTCGCGCGAGCCAAGCTTGCCAAGCCCCAAAACCGTCAGCCTGCCGCCCGGCACCCGCCCATGTTCGCGGGCAAAGACGCGCTCGACATGAACAAGAGACGCATCGATAATGCTTGCCGCGAGACCGGAATAGGCAAGCGCGGCGCTGGCAGGTTCGATCATTCCGGACCAGAGCCGCAGGCCAATGGGGAACAATTCTTCCTGCGCGAAATCGCGCACCACGTCGAGGAATTCCTCGGTGTCGAATTTGTGGTTCAGGATTTGTCCTGCGCGCTGCCGGAAGGCCTTTTCATCAAGGGGCGCCTTGAGGACATTTTGATCGATCGCGGCATCGAGCACATGGGGATGGCTGATAATGGTGCGTGCCAGCCGCGGCGCGCCGCCAAGAATTTCGCCGAACAATTCGCATATGGGAGGATTGGCCTTCAAAACCAAGAAAAGCTCGGCCGCCGCGGGCATGCCGGCAAGCGCCGTATCGAATCCGGCAAGCGCCGCATCGGGATCGCCCGAACGGGCAAAGGCTTGCAAAAGCAGGGGCGCCAATTCGGTTAGGATTTCCCGGGCGCGGGCACCGCGCAAGGCCGGACGGCGGCCGAAGTGCCAGCCTCGAATTGTCTCGATGGCCAGGGCCGCGTTCTTATATCCCAAGCGCAGCAATGTTTCGAGCGTCTCCGGATCGTCGGCGGCGCCCGTGAAAACAAGGCTTCCGGCGGCGACATCGAGTCTCGGAGAATGTTCAAAGAGACGCCCATAATGATGCGAGACGAGCCGCAGGCGATGGGTGACCTCGCTGCAAAAGCGGCTTTTGCGCGAATAACCGCAAAACCTTGCGAAACGCCCAAGCATCTCCGGATCCCGCGGCAGCCGCTGCGTCTGCTCATCGGCGACCATCTGCAAACGGTGTTCGATCTGCCGCAGGAAGAGGTAGGAGGCGCGCAAATCCATGACGGCATCGCCTGTCACCCACCCCTCCTTGCCAAGTTCCTCCAGCATGTCGAGGGTGCGCGCGCCCCGCAAGCTTGGCCGCTTGCCACCGAAAATCAACTGCTGGGTTTGCACGAAAAATTCGATCTCTCGAATACCCCCGCGCCCGAGTTTCACATCGTGACCGGCGACCGCGATCTCTTCATGTCCGCGAACCGCATGAATTTGACGTTTCATCGCAGCGATATCGGCGATCGCCGCATAATCGAAATATTTCCGCCAGACGAATGGCATGAGATTGGCCAAGAACGACGCGCCAAGCGCCTTGTCGCCGGCCACGGGCCGGGCCTTGATCAAGGCGGCGCGTTCCCAATTCTGGCCGAGACTTTCATAATAGGAATAGGCGGCCGGCAGGGCGACCGCGACCGCCGTCGAACCAGGGTCGGGACGCAGCCGCAAATCAACCCGCAAGACATAACCATCGGCGGTCCGCTCCTGGAGCAGCCGGACCAGTCCCTTCGTGATGCGCGCGAAAAGGGTCGCTGAATCCACGGCTCCGGTGAGCAAACCACATTCGGGATCGAAAAAGACCACGATATCGACATCACTTGAATAATTGAGTTCGCGGGCGCCAAGCTTGCCAAGCGCCAGGATCGCGAGACCGCAGTCGGTTTCGGGGTCGGCGCCATCGGCTAGCCTTAAGCGGCCGGCGCGGGCGGCATCCCGCAGCAGATGACGCAATGCCACCGAGATTAAGGCATCGGCGGCGCGGGACAGCGCCTCGGTCGAAGCCACCACGTCAAAAACGCCACCCAGATCCGCGAGCCCGATAAGGAGAGCTGTTTCCTGCTTCGCAAGCCGCAGCGCGCGCATGACCGCCGCCTCGCTTGCGGCCCGGGAGCAGGCTTCCTCGAGCGCCGCAAGGCAGCCATCAAGGCAAGCTGCGGGGGCCCTCTCAAGACACCGCTTGAGCCGGGACGCATTGGCCATCGCAAGACGCCAGAGAAACGGCGAATGGTCGGCAAGCCCCAAAAGCAAGGCGCGGACATTGGACTGATCGGCAAGGCTCTGCAAGGCTGTGCCGGCGGGCGTTGCGAGAAACTCCGCGAGGCGGGACGCGGGACGGCGTGTCTCCGAAAGCTTTGGCGCCGCGCAAATGAGCCGCCAGAGCGGCACCTCTCCCTGGTCTGCGGACGGATGCTCACTCATGCCGCCTTGTCCGGCTTCGGCAAAACCAGCGGCGCTTCGGTTTCGAGCCGGACAGGCGTTGCCGGAAGACGGATGATGACGCGAAGGCCTGGCCCGTTATCCTCCATCCGCAAGCTTCCATTGTGGAGCCGCGCCACCGCCGCGGCGAGCGAAAGCCCAAGGCCGGAACCTGGCCGCGAGCGCGCGCCTTCGAGCCGGACAAATCGTTCGAGCACGCGCGGACGATCGCTTTCGGAGATCCCTGGGCCATGATCGGCGACGATGAATTCGATCATGCCTTCGCTTCGCCGCACCGAGAGTTCGACGCTTCCGGCGGACATTTGCGGCGGCGCTTGATCCGGAGCGCCATATTTCAGCGCATTATCGGTAAGATTGGCAAGGGCTTGGCCAACAAGTTCCCGGCTCCCATGCAAGGTGAGCCCGGTCCCGGCGAAAACCGAAAGCGCGACGCCGTGCTCCTCGGCGACCGGCTCATAGAGCTCGCCGACATCGCGGACAACCGAGCCGGCGTCGAAATCGCTCATGCCTTCGCGCCCAGCCCCCGCCTCGGCCCGGGCGATGCTCAAAAGAGCGTCGAAGATTTGAATCAAACGGTCGGACTCCTCAAGCGCCTTTTCGAGCGCTCCACGATAGTCCTCCGGGCTTTTGGCGCTGCGAAGCGCCTGCTCCACCCTGCCGCGCATTCGGGTCAAGGGCGTCTTGAGATCATGCGCGATGTTGTCGGATACTTCCTTCAACCCGGCCATCAAAATGGATATCCGCTCGAGCATGGCATTGAAATTTTGCACAAGCCGGTCAAGCTCGTCGCCGGTGCCGGCCAGACGCAAGCGGCCGGACAGATCGCCAGCGACGATGGCCCGGGCATTGGCGTTGATGGCATCGACGCGGTTAAGAACGCGCCTTGCCACCCATAGGCCGCCAAGGGTTCCGATCACCACGAGCCAAACCAGCGAAGTCAACAGGGCGTCGCCGAGAATGCCGCGCAACCTTTCGCCTTCCTCGAGATCGTGCCCGACGAGAAGACGGAAGCCGCCATCCAGCACAAAGATGCGGACGAGCGCCCGGTGCTTGCCGCCCATGTCGCCAGGCGGCTGATAGGCCATCTCGACCAGACCCGGTTTTGCCAAAATATCGGGCGGCAGGCTTACAATA
>DATJLX010000255.1:0-10011 GCA_035509135.1 Methylocella sp. | reverse complement strand
GCGTGCCGGAACGCAACTGAGTCCTGACCAAGTTCAGTATGAATTGTCAGGGGGTCTGGCGGCAGCGACGCCTTGAGCGCCACAACGCCATCGAGCCAAGCCAGAAACGGGCCGGGCTTTTCAGGGTCGAGAGTGAACCTTTTCGTGATCTCGACGAGACTGCCCCCTTCAAGACCGCAAGCTATCCACAACCGCCCATCCGAGGCTATTCCGATAAACTTCTCGCCCTCTTCCCTCTCGCGATCGGCGAGATAGTCAGGCATCCTGCGCTCGACATCAGGCCATTCCCTGGCGAGATCGGTCTTGGCTTCGAGGATGGTCCGGCCGATCAGCGCATCAAGACGGCCGCGCACTTCGGGCACGCGGCGCTCGAAATCAAGGGCCGACAATTCGGCACCAAATTCCTCGATCAGCAATTGACGGAAGTCGGCCTTGACTTCGTCATGGCCAGGTTTGCCCGCAAGATGCCGCAGGAGTTCTATCGTAGGTGGTGCGGTCACAGACCAAACCTAGCCGGTACCACGGAGCCGTACAATCCGGGACTAAAGCAATGCAGAGATTTCTATCGCAGTGATGGGGCCGCCGGGCAGAACCGCTGTTCCGCGCGATCCCACGCGTCGCAAGGCGGCGCGGCGTATGAGCCCTTGTAAGGTTTTGCTCGCCAATCGGACAAAAATGTTTCACGTGAAACGGTTTGGTCCGATTAGGGGATAAAATCTTACAAAACTCATGTTTAAAATATCACGGCCCGATGAAACTCCCCGCCGGAAGCCCATGGAAAAATCTTCAGCTTGTGGTTGAGCTTAAGAACGGAGCATTGTATTTGACGAGCATCAATTGGAGGAAATCAGAGGTTAGGCCGCTTCATTGAGAAATATTGAAAGATCAATATCGTTCTGACCCAGCACGATCGCGATCGTTGAGCACCCGCCATTGAATGATGTATCGATATTACGGAGATTAAAGATGCTTTTGAATATGGAAAAGGCGTTTGTTACGCTTCTATTGATGACCGGGACCGCCCTGGCCCAGGCCAATGGGACGCCGGTTGCTTCGGCCGTGACCCTCCACGATCTGAAAATTACACCCAACAGCACGAATACCGGTGAGGGACAGGTTGTCATCCCCGATTCGAGCCTTCCCAAGGCCGGTGATGCCGGCCAGCGTGCCCACACCAATTATCGCGTGTTCGTGCCGAAAGCCCTGGCGCAGCCGCGGCCGCTGGCCGCGAAGCCGACGGTCGGGCCTCCCTTTTCCGGTTACTTCAACGAAACGCCGTCCTCGCTCGCCTGCATCTACGCGCTGGTCCCGGTGACGGCTGGATGCGATCCCAACACCCTCACGACGGTTTCTTCGCGGGGCAGCCGGGTCATCGCGATTGTCGACGCCTACCACTATCCGTCGGCCATGGACGATTTGACTCTTTTTTCCACGCAATTCGGTCTTCCGGCGCCGAATGCCTCGAACTTCCAGGTCGTCTATGGGACCCCAGGCAATGTTCAACCCCCCACTGACCCCACCTTCGGCTGGGAGGGCGAGGAGGCCCTGGACATCGAGATGGCGCATGCGATGGCGCCGAACGCCAAGGTCATCCTGGTCGAGGCGGCATCCAATAACAATTCCGATCTTCTCTATGCCGAGGACGTGGCGAGCGGCCTCGTGGCGGCCGCCAATGGCGGCGAGGTAACGAACAGCTGGGGGGAATCGGAATTCTCCGGTCAGACGGCGCTCGATACGCATTTCTCGACAGCCAAGGTTGTGTATTTTGCCGCGGCAGGCGATAGCCCCGGCGTGATCTGGCCATCGTCGTCGACGAACGTCGTCGCGGTCGGCGGGACCAGCACTTCCCGCTGGCTTAATGGCTATTTCCTCTGGGAATCGAGCTGGGTCGATGGGGGCGGCGGAGTGAGCGCCTTCGTCCCCCGGAAGACATTCCAAAACGGCCTCATTTCACGGATCGGCGTCTGGCGGGCGACGCCCGACATCGCGGCCGATGCCAATCCGGATACGGGTGTGTGGGTGACCTGCGGTGTCGGCTGCGGCGGCAGCCTCGGAGATTGGTACATCTATGGCGGAACGAGCGTCGCCTCCCCTCTCGTGGCGTCGATCGTCAACGATGCGGGGCACTTCGCCACTTCGACGAATGCGGAGCTGCTGACGATCTACGCCAATCTCGGGTGGCCCACGCGTTTCAACGATGTGACACGGGGCGTTTGCGGCCCCTATCTTGCCTTTCCGACCACCGCGGGTGTCGCGCCATCGACCGCCGGGTGGGACTTTTGCACCGGCGTCGGATCGCCGAATGGCCTCAATGGGCTTTGAGTGAGAAGCGCGCGCTCAACAATTTGAGTGGCGCTTTCGCGACCTTTCCTGCTTTTCCGCTTTGAATAAAGCGCTGCTCGAACATTTGAGCAGCGCTTTTTTTGACTCTGCCCGCTGCCGCGCGGGTGGCCCCGCTATCATGGCTTCCCGAGAGAATGGGTTGATCCAAACTTCACCCTTTTCGCCCCACGCCCGATCCTCGCGTTACCCTCCATGACCAAAATGGAATCGCTAAAATTCAAAGAGATGGAGCATGTCTTTCTTAAAGAGTAGCCTTTTCCCGATGTTCTCAAATGAAACGCAGCTCATAAATTCGATTACCTTCATTGATAAATATTCAAAACTCAATTTCGTAACGATTTGAATGCCATTTGGATTTTGAACACACGCGTTGAATACCTATTCGATATTATGGAGAATTGTAGATGTTCTTGAACGCAAAAAGGGCGTTCATCACGATCCTATTGATGACCAGCACCGCCCTGGCCCAGGCCAGTGGGACGCCGTTTGCGTCCGGCGTAACCCTCCAAGATCTGAAAATTACACCCGACCGCGCGTCTGCGGGAGGCGGGCACGTTGTCATCCCCGATTCGAGTCTTCCCAAGGCCAGCGATGCCGGCAAGCGCGCCCACACCAATTATCGCGTGTTCGTGCCGAATGCCCTGGCGCAGCCGCGGCCGCTGGCCGCAAAGCCGGCTGTTGGCCCTCCGTATCCTGGCTATTTCAACGAAACGCCGGCCTCGCTCGCCTGCATCTACGCGCTGGTCCCGGTGACGCCCGGATGCGATCCCAACACCGTCACGGCGGTTTCTTCGCTGGGAAGCCGGGTCATCGCGATCGTCGATGCGTATGACGATCCGTCGGCTTTGGATGATCTGACTGTCTTTTCCTCTCAATTCGGTCTTCCGGCGCCGAATGCCTCGAACTTCCAGGTCGTCTATGGGACCCCAGGCAATGTTCAACCCCCCACTGACCCCACCTTCGGCTGGGAAGGCGAGGAGGCCCTGGACGTCGAAGTGGCGCATGCGATCGCGCCGAACGCCAAGATCATCCTGGTCGAGGCGGCATCCGAGTCCAATGACGATCTTCTCTATGCCGAGGACGTGGCGAGCGGCCTCGTGGCGGCCGCCAATGGCGGCGAGGTGACGAACAGCTGGGGAGAAGCCGAATTTCCCGGTCAGACGGCGCTCGATACGCATTTCTCGACAGCCAAGGTTGTATATTTTGCCGCGGCAGGCGATAGCCCCGGCGTGATCTGGCCATCGTCGTCGACGAACGTCGTCGCGGTCGGCGGGACCAGCGTGTCGCGCTGGCTTAATGGCTATTTCCTCTGGGAATCGAGCTGGCTCGATGGCGGCGGCGGAGTGAGCGCCTTCGTCCCCCGGAAGACATTCCAAAACGGCCTCATTTCACGGATCGGCGTCTGGCGGGCGACGCCCGACATCGCGGCCGAAGCCAATCCGGATACCGGGATTTGGGTGACCTGCGGTGCCGGCTGCGGCGGCAGCCTCGGAGATTGGTACATCTATGGCGGAACGAGCGTCGCATCTCCTCTCATCGCGGCAATGGTGAATGACGCGGGGCACTTCGCCACTTCGACGAATGCGGAGCTGCTGACGATCTACGCCAATCTCGGGTGGCCCACGCGTTTCAACGATGTGACGCATGGCGTTTGCGGCCCCTATCTTGCCTTTCCGACCACCGCTGGGATCGCACCCTCGACCGCCGGGTGGGACTTTTGCACCGGCGTCGGATCGCCGAATGGCCTCAAAGGGCTTTGAATGAAAAGCGCCGCTCGAACATCGCGCGGCGTTTTTGACCCCGCCCGCTTTTATGGGCCGATCCAGACTTCGCCTTCATCGCTCCTGATCCTGATCCGCGCATAGCTGCAATTCCCCTCGCGCCCTTGAAAGGCGCTGACCGCGATCAGCCATACCGCGACGATGCGCCTCGGCGGCGGGCCTTCGATGGCGCGTTCGTAATCGTCGAGGACCGGCTGGTCCTCCTCAAGCCATTGGCCCAATTTGGCCAAATCAGAGCGCACCACTTGATGCACTTCCCGCTTGTCCCACCAGGGCAATGGACAAGCGAACACTTTGCCCTCCGGCAAGGCGGCACTCCACATGTAGGTCAAATCGCGGCCATTATCGAACTCAACAGCGATCGAGAGATAATCATGGGCCGGCAAGGAGTCCTCGCGCCGTTTCGAGGGCAGTTCCTCCGCCTTCCAGGCCCAGGCGAGCCGCGTCGATCGATCGAGCGCCACATCGACCGGATATTGGAGGATGCCAACGTCTTGCGACGTCAGACAGCAGATCCGCGCGGGCTGTGGTCCGGCGGGCTCGGCGCGAAAGATCGGGCTTTCGCCAAGCCGCCACAGGTGCCGCCAGCCGGGCGGTGGCGGCACGCAGGCGTCCAGCCGGGCGATCTCGCGCGCCGCCGATCCGCTCGCATCCCCTTTCCGCAATGTCACCAATCCCTCGCGCGCGGATCCCGGCCAGATCAGCACCGCGACCAACAAACCGCCGCTTGCTCCCGCATGCGGATAGTCGGGATCGAAGCGGCCTGTCGCGTCAAGCCATTCGCCGGGCGGCTTGGCGATCAGCATCAAGCGCCCGTCCTCCTCCGCCCGGAAGCTCGTGGTCGTGCCAATCGCCTTTGCAATGGTGCCGCCGGAGCCGATCCGGTGCCACAGCGCGACACCACCATTGACGCCAATGCCAAGCTCTCTCGCAACCCACACCGTCCCTGCTGAAAACAGGCTCACCTCCTCGCCCTTGCAAAGATCAACACCAGTGTCGATCCACCCGGCCGAGACCGCCATCACGTCGACAAGCGCAGAGGCGCGCAAATGCGACCCGGCCGCCGCGATGGCATTCGCCCAGGCCGTTCGCGCGGCCGCGGGACCGGGTTGAGCGTGGTTTTGAAAGCCCAAATTATCCTCCTGTCACTGCCCCTGCAGGGACTGTTGGCCTTTCCCATAGACAAGTTGATGACAAAGTTAAAGCCGCTCACCTTTGGCACAGGGGGAATCGCCCGCGTTTACAATTTGTTTACCTTAAGTTGGGATCACTCCTCGAACCGCCCGAATGGCCAGGCGCCGGGTTGGATATCCCTTTACGAAGTGGAACTTGCCGGTTCCGATCATGGATTGCTCCCGGACAAAAGCCGAATGATCACGCTTTATCATCATCCCCTTTGCCCGCATTCCCGCTTCGTCCGGCTGCTGCTCGGCGAATATGACATCAAGCCAGAACTCATTGAAGAAAAACCCTTCGAGCGCAGACGGGATTTCCTGATCCTCGATCCGGCCGGGCAAACACCGGTTCTCGTTGAGCAATCCGGCATGGTCCTCTCGGGCCCCGGGCCGATCGCCGAATATTTCGATGAGACACGCGGCCTGACCTTGGGCCGCCATAGGCTGTTGCCCGAGGATCCGGCCTCCCGCGCCGAAGTGCGGCGGCTGTTTGATTGGTTCGCCCAGAAATTCTTCCATGAAGTCACGAATTGGCTCGTCACCGAAAAGGTTTATAAGCGCTTTATGTCGCGCGAGCAGGGCGGCGGCCGCGGCCCCGACATGGAACTGGTGCATGCGGCGCGGGTCAATATCCGCACCCATTTGCGCTACATTGGCTATTTGGCGAGCCACCGGAATTGGCTCGCCGGAGACCGGCTTTCACATGCCGATCTTGCCGCCGCGGCGCATCTCTCCTGCGTGGATTTTCTGGGCGACGTGCCATGGGACGAGAACGAAACGGCAAAGAACTGGTACGCAAGGATCAAATCGCGGCCGTCTTTCCGCACCCTGCTCGCGGACCGGGTGCCAGGCCTGTTCCCGAACCCGGTCTATGCGGATCTCGATTTCTAGACGTGGCTTTCAAGGCGCGGCTGCGGGAACAGGCGCGGGCTCTCGGTTTCGATATTTGCCGCATCACCCACCCCGGCGCCATTCCCGAAGCGCCGCGGCGGCTCGAGGCCTGGCTGGCTTCCGGGGCCGCGGGCACGATGGACTGGCTGGCTTCGACACAAACGCGGCGGTCTGATCCGCGCAAGCTCTGGCCAGAGACCGCGAGCATCCTGATGCTCGGCATGAATTATGGTCCAGCGGACGACCCGCTTGCCGCTTTAACGCATCGATCGGCCGCGAATATTTCCGTTTATGCGAGAGGCCGCGACTATCACGGCCTGATCAAAGGAAAACTAAAACTGCTTGGTTCGTGGCTCGCGGGTGAGGCCAAGGGAGCCGAGCTCAAGGTCTTCGTCGATACGGCGCCGGTGATGGAAAAGCCGCTGGCGCAGGCGGCGGGTCTCGGCTGGGCCGGCAAGCACAGCAATCTCGTCTCGCGGGAGTTCGGCTCCTGGCTATTCCTGGGGGCGATTTTCACCAATCTGCCGCTCACGCCCGATGCTCCCGAGACCGATCATTGCGGCAGCTGTACAGCCTGTCTCGACATCTGTCCGACGAAAGCCTTTCCGCGTCCCTATGTGCTCGATGCGCGCCGCTGCATCTCTTATCTGACGATCGAGCATAAGGGCCAGATCGGCCGCGAATTCCGGCCGCTCATCGGCAACCGCATTTTTGGCTGCGACGATTGTCTTGCCGTCTGCCCCTGGAACAAATTCGCGGCCACTGCCCGCGAAGCCAAGCTCGCGGCGCGGAACGATCTTTCCAGCCCCTCCATCGCCGATTTGCTTCGCCTTGACGATGCCGCCTTTCGGATGTTGTTTTCGGTCAGTCCGGTGAAGCGCATTGGCTTTGACCGTTTCACACGCAATGTCTTGATCGCGGCGGGCAACAGCGGCGATCCCGCGCTGGCAGCACCCGTCGCGGAAAAACTCGAAAGCCCTTCAGCCCTCGTGCGAGCCATGGCGGTTTGGGCGCTGGGCCAGCTTGTGACGTCGAACCACTTGCGCAGGCTCGAACAGCGCTCGCGGCCGGCCGAGACGGATGCCACGGTCGAAGCCGAATGGGCGGCGGCCATGGGCGAGACAGCGTTGGCATCCGACGCAATGGATCGAAAAGAAGGCCGGCCTTCATGAAGCTCTTTGCATTCGGTCTTGGCTATTGCGCCCGCCACTATATTGCCCGCTCTGGAAAATCCTTCGAAACCATCGCGGGCACGGTGCGCGGCCCAGCCAAGGCCGGGGGGCTGGCAAGCGAAAAGATCGAAACATTGATCTTCAGCCCCGAGCATGAGGACCCCGCCATCGCGGACCGCGTCGCCTCGGCCGACGTCATCCTCGTCTCGGTCCCGCCTGGCGTCTCGGCCGACCCGGTGCTGGCGCGGTTCGGCCATCGCATCGCCTCGCTCAGGCGCAAACAGACGATTATTTATCTTTCGACCGTCGGCGTCTATGGCGACCGGCACGGCGAATGGGTCGATGAAAGCATGACCCCGGCGCCGGCCTCGGAGCGTTCGCTGACCAGGCTTCAGGCCGAGAAAGCCTGGGCGGCGATCGGCAAGGAGCCAGACAAAAAGGTTTTCATCCTGCGGCTTGCCGGAATCTACGGCCCTGTCCGCAATGCGCTCGTCAACCTCAAGGCGGGCACCGCGAAGCGCGTGGTGAAACGCGGCCAGGTCTTCAATCGCGTCCATGTCGAGGACATTGCCCGCGCGATCGATGCCGCCGTGGCGCATCAAGGTCCGGGCGATGTGTTCAATGTGAGCGATGACGCGCCAGCGCCGCCGCAGGATGTCATCACCTATGCCGCGATGCTGATGGGGATCGAGCCGCCGCCCGAGCAGGATGTCGAGACGGCGGATTTGTCGCCTTTGGCGCGAAGTTTTTACGCCGAGAACAAGCGGGCCTCAAACCGCAAGCTGAAGGACGCGTTCAACATGCGGCTCACCTACACCACCTATCGCGTCGGGCTGGAGGCGCTGTGGGAGGCGGGCGAGGGAAGGTAGCTCTGGATGAGAAAGCTGCATAGGAAAAAGGAAAACCGGATTTCCGCCCTGCATCGCTCTCTCAACGTCGAAATCGTTTACAGGACTTGCAAATCAATCGTCGCGCGCACTTGCTCAGGATCTGCCCGAACGACTTATGCCGCGCGGGACTCGGGATGTTTTCGCCATATTTGCCTGATAGGGTGCTCCATCAGATCGCCATTGAGTGTAGCTTAATCGCAGCTTCGAGCGCCGTAGGGATGAGAGGCACGCCAAGAGTCGGCAGGGAACTGCGACAATGAGGAAGCGGTGTCGTGCCTCCTGTCAGCGCCTATACGTTCTGGTTTCCATCGCAGCGGAAATGGTGTTTTGCTCTGCCTTCCCGGCCGTCGCCGAACCGCTGGGACCAGCCGGCGAACAAACTCCGGCAGTCCAGAATCCATCGGACGCCGAGCAGGAGCCCGCTGAATATAATGGCGGGGACATTACGCGGCCGCAAAATCAGATGGATGTCAGGCTTCAATACCGGACTTCCTCCCGGCCGGACACGCAAATCGAGCAGGAGAGAATGCTCCTGCGGGTGACATCGAAACTCAAGCTCGATGCCGGTTGGAGAGCGGGGTTATTCGCCCAGGCGCCTCTCGTAGACAAGAAGACAACAACTTTCGGGCCTTCAGACACTGCACCTTCGACAAGTTCCGAAAATAAGTTTGGTATCGGCGATGCCGAAGCGCAGGCATATATAGCCCATGACCTTGATCAGAACTGGGCTTTCGGAGTAGGCGCGCGGGGGGCCGGCCCTTCAGCGCCCGACGCCCTCGGAAGCGGAAAGTGGCAAATCATGCCGGGCCTCGGAGTGCGCTATTCCTTCAACGATCTTGGGCCGGACACGTATTTTGTTCCCGTGGTCCGATACGACCTAAGCGTTGCCGGCGATCCGGCGAGACGGAACATAAGGCAAGTTCAGATCTCGCCGCAGTTGAACATTGGCCTGTCCGAGAGCTGGTTCATCACCCTCTATCCGAGCTTCGACGTCCGCATCAATTATGGACCTGCGGTTCCCGGCCAAACTGGCAGTCTCTTCCTGCCGTTTGATGTCGCCGTTGGCAGAGAAATCTATAAGGGCTTGCTGCTGTCCCTTGAAGTCAGCGTGCCGATTATTCGTGATTTCCCGGTCTATGACTTCAAAACTGAATTGCGAATGGTCGCGCGATTCTGAGCTTTTTCGCGGAACGTTCAGCCGCCCGGGAACGCCCGGGCCTAACTGGGCCTTGGGACTCGAGCCGCCGCTCGAGCAGGATGCCGAGACCGCCGATTTGTTCGCCTTTGGCGCGAAGTTTTTACGCCGAGAACAAGCGGGCCTCGAACCGCAAGCTGAAGGACGCGTTCAACATGCGGCTCACCTACACCACCTATCGCGTCGGGCTGGAGGCGTTGTGGGAGGCGGGCGAGGGGCGGTAGTGCTTGGACGTGGCACAAAACAATTTGGTATACGAGCGCGCGGCGGAGCGAAGTTTGAATCCCGCGTTTGGCGCGGGCAGGCTATAATGGCCGCGTGGAACAGACGCTCCTAGGAAGAGGCTTAATCTTGATTTAACGGAGCTTTGACGAATGGGCGGCTCAAACGGGAGAAGGTGACAACTGCTGATGGCAGGCTTTGCCCAGTCCTACGTAAACAGCTCTACCTAAGAGGCAGCATTTGACCAACATCCCAAGACAATCAACCTTTGGAAGCTCTTGTTGGCGCAGTACGCCTGTACACCCGATTTCAAATGAATTTACTCGCGTGCTTCAACGCTGC
>DATJLX010000254.1:0-10142 GCA_035509135.1 Methylocella sp. | reverse complement strand
GATCGTTGTGCCATTCCGGCGGACTGGACCATGCAGCCATCCAAGCGGAGTTCGCGGTTCTTCGATCTCGCCGTGACCTGTCACGGAGAAACCGAAAAATTTCTCATTGCGGCGTCGGATTTGGTGCATGCACGTGACCCTGTGACCGGACGCGAGCTGATCACACCGCTTTACATCATCGCTTTTGAGGACGAGCGGCCAAGCAAACGGGTTCGCGTGATCGAAACCCTTACCGCGAACTTATCCGTCCGCATAAGCAATCTGACCAACCGTCTTTGGGGCGGGTAATCCGCTCTGGCGACCTTCGCGGAGCAGATGCTCAAGGTGCAGTGTGACTTGCGGCTCTACTTAGTGTCAGCGCTGGACTTAGTGTCAGCGCGGGCGGCGTCCCCACTCCAGCCTGCTCAAAAACACATTCGGTCGGTTCGCAACTTCCGTAAAGTTTCTCGTCAAAGATATAGTATGTCGAGCAATAGGGGCAGACCCCATCGCCTTTGTCGCCCAAATCAATGAAAATATGCGGATGGTCGAAGGGCGGCAGGGCACCGACGCACATGAACTCTTTAACCCCGATCCGCACTTGCTGAGCGCCCGGTTGGTTGTGAAAATGCGGAATTCTGTTTATGGCAACAATCCCGCCCATGTTAGGCGGACGCGCGGGTCGGGTGAAAGAATGGTGATTGTATCTATGGTCTTTTTGCGACAGATGCGAAAGCTGTTTGGGCCAAATGAGATGTTCAGCTTCGCGACCAAAAGGCAAGCCACGGTCGCGGGCGAACATTGTTCGGAAGAACGAGGTTCTGTGCCGCTCCGCGGCCTGCAGCTTGTCCCTCACGCTCATCAAGTCCTTCCACCCAATATATCCGACAAGACGCATGCTATCGCGGGAAACGACTGGAAGGTGAGAGATTTTGGCGGCAATCAGGCGATCAGCCAGGCTTGCCAAATATTCTTCGGGAGAGGCACTGAAGACAGCCGTTCCGGCGAGCAGCTCACCGAGCGGTGTCGTCCGGCGCTGGCCTTCGCGCCGCCAGCGCAGCACGGCTGGCGCGTTGATGACTCCAAGGACTTTCTGGTCGGAGTCCAAGACTGGGAAGCTTGAATGGGTTGTTGCCGGATCCATAAGGAACGCTGCAGCCTCATGGAGGGTCATGGTCGCGTGCACGACCTCGACGGCGGTCGTCATCACCTCGCGGGCTCGCGTCGCGGCGAAGGGATCGACCTGGTACTCGCGGACGAGATGGTGGCCCCGCCGCGCGATTTTTTCAGTGAGGATCGAGCGCCGCATTAGGAGAACCGTTACCGCATGTGCCGTCCCGCAGGCGGCAATGAGGGGCAGGAGCACATGCGTATTGCCCGTCAGCTCGACGGCGAAAAATGTGGATGTCAGCGGCGTGCGCATGGTGCCGCCCATCGTTGCCGCCATGGCCAGGAGCGCCCAGAAGCCCGAGCTTCCCGACGGTAAGAACCCGGCAAGTGCCGCTCCCATCGCTCCGCCCATGATGAGCAACGGCGCCAGCACACCGCCCGATGTTCCCGAGCCTAGGGCAACAGACCAGATGATTGCCTTGACGAGGAGAAGCAGCAGGGCGTCGGCAGGCAGAACATTGCCCTGCAGAATCTCGGAAATGTTGTCATAGCCGACGCCAAGAGCCTGCGGCTCGATGAGACCTCCGACGCCAACGGCCACGCCGCCCAGCATGGGCCACCACATCCAGTGGATGGGAAGATTCAGGAACCAATCTTCGCAGGCATAGACAAACCGCGTCAGTAGACTCGAAAGGAGACCCGACAAGAAGCCGATCAGCACCCAGGAGGCAAGCCCAGGAGCGGTGATGCCCACACTTCCGGCGAAGGGAAACAGCGGGTACGGCATATTCAAACCACTTCGCTCAACCGCGGCGGTAATGGCGGCCACGGCGACGGGAATGAAGCTGCGGGGTGTCCATTCGAACAGTAAAAGCTCGACCGCAAGCATGATGGCGGCGATCGGGGTCCCAAAGATGGTGGTCATGCCGGCTGCCGCACCGGCGACCAAGAGGGTTTTGCGCTCATTATCGCTAACGGGAAGCATTTGCGCGATGAGCGAGCCGATCGCGCCACCTGTCATGATAATCGGGCCTTCCGCGCCGAATGGGCCGCCCGTACCGATGGCTATCGCCGAGGAGAGCGGCTTCAGGATCGCGACCTTCGCGTCGAGCCGCGAGCGTCCGAGCAGAATGGCCTCGATCGCTTCCGGAATACCGTGGCCGCGAATCTTTTCACTGCCGTAGCGGGCCATTAAACCGACGATGAGCGAGCCAGCCACGGGAATAAGTACTGTCCACAAGCCGAAGGGAGAATGCTGGAGCAGCAGGGGGACGACACTGAACCGGCCGAAATATGCAAGGTTCGTCACAATCCGGATAAGCTGGAGAAGGAAGACGCCGGCGAACACGCTGGCGGTCGCGACTATGACTGAGATCGCGGCGATCACCAGAACGCGGGGATTCGTCGTAAAGTCGCCCAGGTGCCGCTGGTGGCGGTACGGAGATGTCAACGAAGCGGCACTTGGTTTGGCGACTGGGTGTTTCATTGAAAAACAGAGGTGGCTGACAAAGGATGCGGAGAACATTCGTATCGTATCACGATATAATTAGGCAAGCGGGAAAACCAATGGACCGGAAGAAAACAGCAGAAAAAGCCGGCATACGGGGAGGTTCGCGGCACCCAAGTCAAGCCAATTATGAGGCTCTTTCCGAGTTCCGTTATCTGATCAGATGCTTTCTGGAATTCAGCCAGAACGCGGCACGCGCCATAGGCCTGACCCCGCGCCAGCATCAGGCGCTGCTGGCAATCAAGGGCTTTCCGATCGGGCAAGCGGTCACGATCGGAGATTTAGCCGAACGTCTCAGAATCCGTCACCACAGCGCCGTCGAACTTGTCGACCGCCTCTCGGAAGCGGGCCTGGTGCGGCGTACCCCCGACGCGAATGATCAAAGGCGCGTTCTCTTGAGCCTAACCGACCTGGCGGATGGTTATCTTGCCGAATTATCCGCCGTTCATCTGGATGAGCTCACGCGGATAGAACCGATTCTGAAGAAAGTTCTATCGCGGAGCATAGCGTAATGCGCGCTTGGCGCGGCTAAACCGGAATCCCCCGCGACGCGAAAAAGAGCCGGGTCAAAAGCAAAAGCGCGGCAAAAATGATCAAACTCAGCGCAAAAGACCGGGCCTGCTCACCCGAGCGGCCGGGGAAATTCGCTTTGAAGCCATTCCAGAACTTCTCCCACCAAGGCACTTTTCGCGGCGGCCGCTGAAGATGAAAGTGCGACATCGGAAGGCCTCCAAATTACCGGTTCGCAAAACCGCCCGTGATACCCCCCGGCAGGGGCCCTCACGCCCTACCAAGCCAGCGCACGACCGTATCTTCAATCGCCTCGAATGACGATCCGTAGGAGGTGAGGATCACAAACACACCTGCCAATGCTAATCCCACCGCCAAACATACCCCGCCTACCAACATAAGCCGTTCCATCAGAATTCCTCCCCAGGATATTCATCTCGTTATAATTCTTGTAGAGGAGCCGTTGCAACCGCGCCGGTCATTGACTTCTGGTTCCGCTCAAGCCGGAACGAAACCTCCAAAAAACTACAAAGCCAAAGCCTGATCCTATCGCAGGATTTCGCTTGCGCCAAATCCAGGCGTCAGACTTCGCCGCCATCTTAAGAAAGGCGATTTGGCCAAATTGCAATTGTACCAAAATGTTTCACGTGAAACATTTTGGTCCGATTGGGCGCCTGGATCGGACACTGTCGTCAGAACCTTGGAATGTCTGGGAACGGCAGCTTGCCCTCATGCACATGCATCCGGCCGAGCTCGGCGCAGCGATGGAGCATTGGAAACACTTTTCCCGGGTTCAGCAGCTGCTTTCCGTCGAAGGCGCATTTGACCGCCATCTGCTGGGCGAGATCGATGTCGTTGAACATCTCCGGCATGAGATCGCGCTTCTCGATGCCGACACCATGCTCGCCGGTCAGCACGCCGCCATGCGCGACGCAAAGCCGAAGGATATCCGCGCCAAACTCTTCCGCGCGGGCAAGTTCACCGGGCTTGTTCGCGTCATAGAGAATGAGCGGATGCAAATTGCCATCGCCCGCATGAAAAACATTGGCGACGCGCAGCCCGTGCTTTTCCGATAGCTCGCGCATACCGGCGAGAACGGCTGGCAATTCCTTGCGCGGGATCGTGCCGTCCATGCAGAAATAATCGGGCGACAGGCGGCCGACCGCCGGAAAGGCCGCCTTGCGCCCGGCCCAGAAGGCGAGGCGCTCGGCATCGGAATTTGAAATCCGGCACTGCGTCGCGCCTTTTGCCTTTGCGATCGCCTCGACGAGGCCAACAAGATGGTCAACTTCGACCGGCGGCCCGTCAAGCTCGACAATGAGCAGCGCCTCCGCCTCGCGCGGATAGCCCACATGGACGAAATCTTCCGCTGCCTGGATCGCGGGTTTGTCCATCATTTCCATGCCTCCGGGAATGATGCCCGCCGCGATGATGCCGGCAACGCAGGCGCCCGCGGCTTCGCTGGAATCAAAGGCAATCAACAAGGCGCGGGCGGATTCCGGGCTACGCAAGAGGCGGACCGTGATTTCGGTGACGATGCCCAGCATTCCCTCGGAACCCGTCACCAGCGCGAGGAGATCGTAGCCCATCTGGTCGAGATGGCGGCCGCCGAGGCGGACGATCTCGCCGGTCATCAGCACCAGCTCGCAGCCCAGCACATTGTTGGTGGTGAGGCCATATTTCAGGCAATGCACGCCGCCCGAATTCTCCGCCACATTGCCGCCGATCGAGCAGGCGATTTGCGAGGAGGGATCCGGCGCATAATAAAAGCCGCGCGGCTCGGCCGCCCTTGTGATCGCAAGATTGGTCACGCCCGGTTCAACGACCGCGAAGCGGTTGTCGAAGTCGATCTCCTTGACGCGGTTGAACTTCATCATCGAGATGAGCACGCCATCCTCGAGCGGCAGGGCGCCGCCGGAGAGCGAGGTTCCGGCGCCGCGCGCGACCACCTTCACATTGTTCGCGTAACAATAGGCGAGCAGCTTTTGAACCTCGGCGACGGTCTCGGGCAGGACAACCACCATGGGTAAGGCATGGTAGGCGGTCAGGCCGTCGCTCTCATAGGGACGCCGGCCGGCTTCCGGCTCGATGACCCCCTCGCCGCGGACAATTTTCCTCAACGCAGCAACGATTGCCGCGCGCCTGGCGACGATGGTTGGGTCGACGTCGATCGCCTTCATGGATCCGCCTCTGTGGCTTAGCGACAAATGTTACCACTTGATATTGCTAGCATACTTCCTTCAGAAGAGCCTCCGCAACCGGCTTGCTTTCCGGCAACCATAGCTCTATAAGCGCACCCATTCCACACGCGGATCGCGCGGCCCTGATTCAAGGGCCGCTCCCGGTGGCCTTGCAACCCTTGTCCGGATTGCGAGGTCCATAACGCTCCGCGGCGGCCTTTAACCGGAGAAACAAGACCCATGGCTTTGCCTGAATTCACGATGCGCGGTCTCCTCGAATCTGGGGCGCATTTCGGCCACCAGTCGCACCGCTGGAACCCCAAAATGGCGCCGTTCATTTTCGGCGCCCGCAACAACATCCATATCATTGATCTCGCCCAAACCGTGCCGCTGCTGCATCAGGCGCTGAAGGCGATTTCCGATACGGTCGCAAAGGGCGGCCGCGTGCTCTTTGTCGGCACCAAGCGGCAGGCCCAGGAGGCGGTTGCCGATGCGGCGAAACGATCGGCGCAATATTATATCAATTCGCGCTGGCTTGGCGGCATGTTGACGAACTGGAAGACCATTTCCGCTTCGATCCAGCGCCTGCGCAAATTGGATGAATTGCTTGGCGCGGGGGCGATTGGGATGACCAAGAAAGAGCGGCTCATGATCTCGCGTGAACGCGACAAGCTCGAAAAGGCGCTTGGCGGCATCAAGGATATCGGCGGCATCCCGGACATGATCTTCGTCATCGACACGAACAAGGAACAATTGGCGATCAAGGAGGCGCAGCGGCTGCGCATCCCAGTGGTGGCGATCCTTGACACCAATAGCGATCCGGATGGGATCACCTATCCGGTCCCGGGGAATGACGACGCCGGCCGGGCGATCAGCCTTTATTGCGATCTTGCCGCCCGCGCGGCGATCGACGGCATTTCGCGGACGCAAGGCTCAGCGGGAATCGATTTTGGGGCAGCGGAACAGCCGCCCGCCGAGGCTTTGGCTACCAGCGAGAGCGTGGCAGGGGATGCGCCGGAGTCGCCGGAAGATGTTTTCGAGCTTCTCACCGCGCCGCGTGGCGCGCCCGACGATCTTGCCAAATTGCCGGGCATTGGGCCGCAGGTCGTGAAAAAACTCAATGATGCGGGAATTTATCATTATTGGCAGATTGCCGCCATGACGCCAAAAGATGTGGCAAAGATTGATCGCGACCTTAAACTGGCCGGCCGCATTGAGCGTGACGGCTGGATTGAATTGGCGCGCGCGCTCGTCGCTGGCTGACGGCGCCACGGATCGGATGGGAATGGGCCGACGGGCTTGATGAGGGGCAGCCATTGCGGATCGCCGCCGCTGTCCTCGGCGAATTGCTTTCTCGACAATAAAGGAAAACCACTATGGCGAACGTCACCGCGGCGATGGTGAAGGATCTTCGCGAGAAGACCGGCGCCGGCATGATGGATTGCAAGAATGCCCTCGGCGAAACCGAGGGCGACATCGAAGCGGCGATCGATTGGCTTCGCAAGAAGGGGCTTTCCAAGGCGGCCAAGAAATCCGGCCGGATCGCGGCCGAGGGGCTTGTCGCGGTTTTTGTCCGAGGCCTTGAGGGGGTCGTCGTCGAAGTCAATTCGGAGACGGATTTCGTTGCGCGGAACGCAGATTTCCAGGCGCTGGCAAAAAACATCGCGAAACTTGCCGCTGAAACCGGCACGACCGATGTCGAAGCCTTGAAAACCGCTGCTTATCCAGGCGGCGGGACGCTTGCCGATGCGATCGCCAATGCGATCGCCACCATCGGTGAAAATATGACCTTGCGGCGGACGGCCTCCGTGCGGGTTGACCAGGGCTTCATCGGTCAATATGTGCATAACGCCGTCGCCGAGGGCCTTGGCAAGATCGGCGTCCTCGTTGCCCTCGAGTCGAAGGGGGATCCGCAAGCCCTGGCGCCGCTAGGACGGCTGCTCGCTCTTCATATCGCCGCCGCCAATCCGCTCGCCCTCGAGTCCTCGGTTCTCGATCCAGCCATCATCGCGCGCGAAAAAGCCGTGTTGGCCGGCAAGAATGAAGGCAAACCCGCGCATGTGCTCGAAAAGATCGTCGAGTCGGGGTTGAAAACCTATTACAAGGAAGTGTGTCTTCTCGAACAGCCTTCGATTCATGCCGAACATGCCGGCAAGACGATCGGCCAGGCCGTCAAGGAGGTGGAGAAGAGTGCGGGAGCGCCGATTGCCTTGAAAGCTTTCGTGCGCTATGCCCTCGGCGAGGGAATCGAAAAGCAGGAAAGCGATTTCGCGGCGGAAGTCGCGGCCGCCGGAGGCCAAATTTAAGGACCCTCAATGGCTCATTTTTAAATGCAACTTGCCGGGGTTTGGCCGAAACTGACGGGTACCGCCTGCGCGGTTTGAGGCGGATTTGCGCAAGGTCAGGCAATGCCGCCTAGCATTTGCCTATTGTTTCTATTTGACTTGCGGCCGGTTTCGCGGGAGGTTCCAAACATCCCGCCGCCTTGGCTTTATCCGTTTTTCTTGATGGGAGGATTTCAATGTCTGTTCGCCGTTCTCTTTCGCTTGCCAGCGTCTCTACGGCGTCGATCTTGTTTGGCCTTGTGATGACAGGACCAGCCGCGGCCCAGGATGTCCGTCATGAGTGCAGCGAAAAATACCAGGCCGCCAAGGCGGCGGGCACATTAAATGGCGACACCTGGCCGCAATTTTACAGCAAGTGCACGGCCGAAGCCAAGGAGAGCGCGGCAGCAGCGGCGGCGCCCCCGCCGGTCGATGTTCGCCATATTTGCAGCGAGAAATACCAGGCCGCCAAGGCGGCGGGCACGCTGAATGGCGACACCTGGCCGCAATTTTATAGCAAGTGCACGGCCGAAGTGAAGGCGAACCCGCCCGCCGCCACCGCAACGGCGGCTCCCGAAGCGGCACCTGCTGCAGCACCTCCCGTTGCGGCAGCTCCTCCCGTTGCCGCGGCGCCGCCGCCAGCCGAGGCGCCAGCGCCGGCCGCCGAGGCGCCAGCGCCAGCGGTAGAGACGCAAGCGGCGCCGCCTCCGGCTGTCGAGACACCGCCGGCTCCCGTTGTGACACCTCCCCCCGCCAATCCCCTCAAGAAGGCTCCGGCACCCAAGCCAGCAGTGGCGGCAGCGCCCGGCACCGCTGTCTTCCCCACCGCCATTTCGCCGGCTTTTGCCAAAGAGAAGCCCGCCAAGGCGCGCCTCAAAACATGTGCCGAACAATACAAAGCCAACAAGGCAACCAATGCCAATGGCGGCCTGAAATGGATCCAGAAGGGCGGCGGTTATTGGAGCGAATGCAACAAGCGTCTAAAGGGCTGACACGGCCTTCGTGCCTTGGTCTGGCGGCTGGACACCGCCGCCCGGCCGCGATGTCCTTGCCCTGTCGCGCGATCTTATTAGCCAAGGTAGGCGTAGGCCGCGCCGATCGAGCCTAACGCTCCGAGCGTAAGAGCCGCGTACCATGGCCATCGCTGGCCGCGCACAATGATGGCGATGGTCGCGATCGCGATTGCGACATGAAGAAGCGTTACAGCAATCGTCAGAATATGATGGCGGTGTTCATGACCCTCGCTGTGCCGCAGCTTTTCCTCGGTTTGCTGTTCGAGCGTCTGACCTTTGGCGAAGAGATCCGCTTCGTCCTGACCATACCGCTCCGCCTGTTTTTTGAAACCGTCGGCCGCTGGCCCGGGGTTTGCTGCGGCGATGGCATAAAGATTCTTCTTGATGCTTTTGGCCTGATAAAAATTCCAATTGTCGGTTGCCTGGTTTTGCAAAAGCACCGCCGTGTTCTTATCACCCAGGGCCGCCGCGGTTTCGAGTGTCTCGAGGCTGCCGACAGTCGCGGCAGCGACGGCAAGGATTGCTATCGTGACCGAGACTTTCGTGAGAAACGGGTCGCCCAGCAGAGCGGCATGCTCGGCGTGTTCGGCATTTTCGAAATGCTCGACTGGAGAGTCGGACATGGAGCTAACCCCTATGCTGGCAACATGTGTTCGTGTGGAGTTCGGATCAAGCACGGGTAAGCCACGCAAGGGCCAAAATCCTTTTGCATCATCACCGGCATCGCGCAAGGGGGGCATTTGGTCATTTTAAAAAGGCCTTGCCGGAGGATTGTCTGGTGTTTTGATGGACAGAGGAAGATGGGAAATCTATAAGCAATCGCCATGCGGCCGCGGATGGCCTCACCCTTGAACACTTCAATTGATCGCTCAGTATCATGCAGCAGGACACCAGCCTAGACGATGCCAGCATAGCCGACCGGTTGTCTCTCTCGGCGCGCAACCGGCGCACCATGGTCGATTGCCAAATCCGGACGTTCGACGTAACTGAT
The DNA here is from genome assembly GCA_035509135.1 of Methylocella sp. Classification (GTDB taxonomy): domain Bacteria; phylum Pseudomonadota; class Alphaproteobacteria; order Rhizobiales; family Beijerinckiaceae; genus Methylocapsa. Next base: position 528 of record DATJLX010000254.1, on the reverse strand, counting down.
CAACGCCTTTTGGCGCGCATGCTGGACGTTCCACGCGAAGATTTCCTGCCTCCGGAATTGGCACCGCTCGCTTACTCCGATATCGCGCTGCAGGTGAAGCCCGGCGGGACGCGGATCCTTCTGCCGCCGCTTGTTCTCGCGCGCCTCATTCAAGGTGCGGGCGTTGGTTCAACCGATGCCGTGCTTGATGTCGGGTCCGCCACTGGCTATTCGTCGGCGCTCCTGGCTGGACTTGCGGGCCGTGTTGTCGCGCTCGAATCGGAGCCCTCCCTATATAAGGAGCTGCGGTCCAATCTTGATGCCTTCGGATTGACGACGCTGCGGACGCTCCTCGCCCCGCTTGCGGGGGGAGCGCCCGCCGAGGCGCCTTTCGACGTGATTTTTATTCATGGCGCGGTCGAGACCAATCTCGATGCACTCTTTGCGCAATTAAAGACCGGCGGCCGTCTGATCGCCTTCAAGCCGCTTCCAGGGGATCTTACCGGGCGCGCAAGCAAGGCCGTGCGCTACGAGAAGGTCGACGGGGGC
>DATJLX010000253.1:0-5863 GCA_035509135.1 Methylocella sp. | reverse complement strand
ATTCGTGCGATAAGAATGCACCATCAAAGCCTGGGATCAAACACCTAGGGTTCGAATGCAACAAACCGAGCAGATAGGAATTCCTTCCTCATTCCGCTTTTACCTCCGCGCGCGGCGCTTCTGCCGCCAGCGCAAGAAGCCCGTGACGTAGAGGATCAACGGCACAAAACCCATGAGCATAATGAAGGTGCGGCCGGAATTGCCAAAGGCTTCGCCACAATGAAGAGGATATTGCCATTCGAGAAATGTCTCACCCACGGTGAAATTAGCCCGGTCCTGCACATAAAGGACTTGCCCGCTGTATTGATCGATGGTGACATTCCTATTCGTGCTCCATCGGTTCGGCTCGTCATCCGCCTGCTTGCCGATGACGTAGACGCCGTCCCGCCCTTGCGGAATGAAGATCCAATGAAGCTTTCCGTCGGGAAAAATCTGGTTTGCAATCGCGGCCGTGGCATCAAGCCCAAGCGGCTGCTGGCCGGGAATGGGCGTTGATTTCAAGTCCTTCGGCTCTTCGCGCACAGGCGAAAAAAGACTCACCAAGAATTGTACCTGTGGTCTGAAGACAATGTAAATCCCAGAGAACAACATGACGATGAGGACGATGGCGAGATAGAGCCCGGTTGTCTTGTGCACGTCATAGGTAAGCCGCACAGGTGTAGCACCCCATTTGATCGTCAAGGCGTGGCGCCAATTTCCATTGCGCGGCCACCACAGGTAAAGGCCTACGAGGACCGAGACCAGAAGAAATATTGCGGGGATTCCAACAACATATCTTCTGTCATCGCCAAAAAGCAGCGAAGCGTGAAGACTTATGATCGTGCGTATAAGAGGCATGGAGAAGACACTGGCCCCATGCTGCAGGAACCGTCGGCCGGTTGCTTTCGCCGTATAGGGATCGACGAAAACCTCATACTGATCTTGCTGATTCTCCTTTGTGGACACCGTGTAGGAGACGGAAGCTGCCGCCTTGGCATGACGCGGCATAGTAAGAACGGCGGGTATGCCGTTCGGCGGTGCGGCGGCCCTGGATGCGGCGAGGATCTCGTCGAGCGGCCGGTAAGACACTGCACCAGACGGCGCGGCAACGATCATGATGTCTTTGTTCAGCCATTCATCGATCGTCTGCCAAAAGGCAAGGATGCTGCCGGTCAGGCCAACAACGACGAAGACCGCGCCCAAAAAAAGGCCGATCGTGCGATGGACTTTCACCCAGAGCCTGCGGCCGGACGCCCGCCGCAGCGAGGCCGCCCGGGCCGCTCCTACTTTAACTGCGGCCTTGCCGATCTCCTCCGCCATGACGTTAGAATTCCGCGCGCAAGGACACGAGGAAGGTTCTCGGCGCGCCAGGGAATATGTTCAGATTGGTCGAGGAGCTTTGATAATAGGGTGTGTTGAAAAGATTCTTCACATTGAGCTGTGCGGTTAAATTCTTCACCCATGGTGGCAGAACACCGGGCTGCAAGCGGTACAGGATCATTGTGTCAACGCGGGCATAGGGAGATAGTTGAAAATCGTTTTGATTGTCGCCTTGCCGCTTGCCAACAACTACAACGCCACCACCAACGCTCAATCCCTGGAAATCTCCCAAGGCATCGTATTTGACCCAGACGCTGCCGGAGTTGAGCGGAACGTTTTGCACCTGGTTGCCGGCTTCGTTAACCGTTACCCCGTAGTTGGCGCAAAGAATACCATCGCCGCAATTGTCGCCAATTGCCGTGCCGCTTAGGATTCGCGCGTCGTCGAAGGCGTAACTTCCGATCAGGCTCCAATTCTGGTCAATGCGGCCGGCAATGTCGAACTCGGCACCTTTGCTTTCGATCAGGCCTACCGCAGTTGAAAATGTTGTCCCCGCAACCGCTTGGGGGACATTCGTCTGGGTGATGTCGTAGAAAGCGAGCGTCGCAGTGAGGCGTTTGTCGAAGAACTCGGCCTTGGCACCGCCTTCATATTGTGTTGCTTCTTGCGGCGGCAACAGCGGCTGGCCAGGGACCGCGAGCACATTGGACACGCCCAAGGACCGGGTGAAATCGCCATAAAATGATAGCCATGGCACTGGCTGGACCACCGCTCCAAGGCGTGGGCTGAACGCTCTGGCATTGGAGTTTTGGAAACCGATCCCAGTCGTCGAATTATATGGTCCGGTCGCCTCGAAATTTGAGTTTGGGCTATAACCCGCGCCGAATTCGGCCCAGTCATACCGCCCGCCCAGGAGAAGATGCAGGTGATCGTCGGCGAAGGAAATCATGTCTTGCCCATAGACACCTTCCCAGTTTTCACGCCAAGGGTAGAAACTGTTGGGTGGCAGTGGGACATATCCGCCTAAGCTATAGGCGGGAGCGTAGATATTCAATCCTGGGACGGTCGGATTGGAGCCAAAATTCGCCTCGATGTTCTTGTCGAGATACCAATAATCGGTTCCAAGAAGCATGGCGTGGTTGAAAGGGCCAGTGTCAAACTTGCCCTTCAGATCGAGATTGGATGCAATCGTTTGCGCATCAACATAGGCGTCCCAGAGATTGAATGTCGCAAAACCGGTATATTCATCAAATGTGTTGGTGAGAGTTTCCCTCTGCCTGTAGTCGATGTTGTTATAGGCGAAACGGTTGGTCAGGCTCCAATTCGGCGAGATGTCGAAGGTCCAGTCGTAGCCAGCAAGTTCTCTCTCCTGGCGATTGGGATAGTTTACGGTGACCTCGGGCTGCGAAACATAGCGCGTGATTGGCAGGGGCGCGGGCCCTGTTCCTAAGGCCGGAAAACCGTTCGCATTATCGACGAAAATTGTGTTCTGATATTCCGCGTCGAGGTTGAACCGGAATTGCTCGATCGGGTGATAGGTGATTGTGGGGCCAATGAAGGCGTTTTGGTTTGTGACGAAATCGGTAAAGGCGTTGTCGTTGTGCGTATAGTCGAGATTGATGCGGTAGAGCCAATCCTTGTCATCGGTCATGGGGCCGGTGGCGTCCACGGTCGTCCTGGTCAGACCCCAGGAACCGGTTTGCTCCTGGACGGAGTAGTAGGGGACGTCAAGCGGCCGTTTCACCACAAGATTGACAATACCGCCCGGCTCCATGCGGCCGAAGAGGAATGCCGCAGGACCTTTCAAAATCTCGATCGATTGTAGGTTGGCGGTTTCGATGCCGGTGATTTCCCAAACTCTCAAGTCATCCCGGTAGATGTTGACATTGTCGATCCCACGGATGCTGAAGCCATCGTAAAAATTGTTGCTGTCGGGCGTGGTGCCAGGCGGTTGGACGCTGCTGACATAGCCGACGATCGCGTCACGGACGGATATGTCTTGTTGATTGTCCATCACCTCGCGTGGCACGACCTGAATATTCGCGGGCGTTTGCAGAATGGGGATGTTGTCCTTTGTGGACACAGCTGGGGTATTCAGGTCAACGGTATAGCCCGTGAACCGGCCGCCAAGTCCGGCACCGCTTTGGCTGCTTCCGGGAGCCTCGCCCTCCTTGTTCGCCTCAACCTCGACCGTCGGCAGGGTGACACCACCCGCGTCGGTCTGCGTGCCAGTGTCGTTTTGCGCCAGCATGATTGCGACGGCGTTGCCGCTCGGGGACAAGCGGTAGGTGAGCCCGGTTCCGGCCAAAAGTTTTTCCAGCGCGTCGCGCACCGAGTAATGCCCGGACAGGCCGCGCGCTCGCAGGCCCCTCGTCATCCGCGCGTCATAGGAGAGATGCAAGCCGTTTTGATCAGCAAGCGCATTGAGAGCCCCGGTCATTGGGCTCGGCGGGATATCGTAGGTTTTGACCGTGCCGGTCCTCTCCTCAGGCGCGATGGCGGCTTCAGCCGGAGAGCCGGCGGATCCCGCTCCCGTCATGAAGGCGCTTAGCGCTACCGCCGCGATCGCCGAACCCATGCTGGTCTTTTCCTTGGGGACTGATGTCCTCGCCATTGGCCGCATCCCTTGAATCAGCGAGGGCGCGGATGTGCTCCCTCATCTGATTCGACGCGGCCGAACTGAGTGTCGGAACCATGCCGCGAAAATATTTTTTAAAAATTTTCGCGGGCTTCATCCGTCGATATAGCCGCTTAGCGGCTTCCTCAGGATGAAGGAGATCTAAGCGGACCTTCATTCATGGAGCACGATCAGATAATCGGTGAGGCGGAACGCGGATAGTCCTAGAGATGTCTCGATCTCGCTCAGAGCTTGCGAAGGATCATCCATGCCGTACACGCCACTCACCCGCCGCGCGCAAATGGCGGGCCGCAAACAATAGACGAGCCCATGACGGTAACGGCCGAGTCTCGCGAGGACATCTCCTAGCGCCTCATCGGCCACGATCAGTTTGCCGCGCCTCCACGCGGTGAGCTGGGAAACATCGGCGGGCGCGGGGACGTGGGCCGGTGTATCGCGCGTAAATGTACTTTGCTGCCCTTCCGCCACGATCGTTTCCTGGCCGCCGCTCGTGACGGCCACGCGATGCGTTGTGACGGTCACCTGCGTTTCGTCCGCTTTCAGGGAGATGTCAAAGGACGTGCCGAGCGCCGTCACCGTGCCGCCCATCGCTTCGACGGTAAAAGGCCGCGCCGAATTGGGCACTACATCGAACCAGGCCTCGCCTCGCAGAAGAGTGAGACGCCGCTGCGTAGGGGTGAAGTGAAGGGCGATGGCTGATTTGGCGTCGAGTTCTACACGCGAGCCGTCTTCAAGAATAAGCTGCCGCGTTTCGCCTGTGCCTGTGTCGTAATCGGAGAGCAAAAAAGCGGAAAGATCGCCAAAAGTGAGGGCGGCCAACGCGGCCGTGGCGGCGATGGCCGCGGCTGCTGCGATATGGAGTTTTCGGCTTGAGACGCGCGCGGGCTTTGCCTGGCGGGGCAGGCGCAGGCCGGAAAGATCGGCGGACAATTGTTCGATGTCATCATAGGCCGCCGCGTTCGCTGGGTCGGCCGCGAGCCAGGCCTCGAACGCGGCCTGCTCCTTGCGTGACAGCGCGCCTTCCTTCATGCGAACCATCCAATCGATGGCCGCATCGTGAGGGTTTTCCGGCGTGTCGTCGTCCGCGCTCATCAATAGGGCCGCTCTACCGGCAGGGGCATTGTTTTTTCCTTCCGGTCATTGTGACTATATAGAGTACGACGCGACGGAAGGGGAAAATGGAACGTTTGACGCAAAAAATCAGCTGACCGCCGCCCGGCACCGTTGAAAAGCGAGGCGGAGGTGCCTCCGCGCCATGGAGTCGGAAATGCCGAGCCGCTTCGCCGCCTTCTTCAAGGGAACATTTTCGTGCATGACAAGGACGAACACCTCGCGGCAGCGCGGCGGCAGCGATTCGACCGCCGCGTGAAGGAGCCGGGATCTCTCACTGCGTTCGAGTTGCTCCCCGGGCGGGGAGTCGTTCGAGGGTATTTCCGGGAGGTCGCCAAATTCAATATATTTTGCCTCAGTCTTGCGGCGTCGCGCGAAATCCCGCGCGAGATTGACCGCAATCACTTGTAGAAACGCGTGGGGATCACCGATCGCGGCGGTGCCGCTGTGGCGCAGAGCACGAACAAAGGTTTCCTGCAGCAGATCAGGGCCATTGTCGGGGCCCGCCCTGCGCGTGAGATAGGTGAGAAGCTCGCGGCCGTGGAGATTGAATAGCTCGCTTACGGAATGCCGCTTATTGCTATTGCTATCGAACATTAGAGCACCTGTGAGTGCTGGCGAAGGATTGGGGATGAAGAATGTCCGGCAAATGCCGCGCAGACGGGCCGTCGCGCCTTTCAGGCCAGCGACGCCTATCTAGCTAGGAAAAGCGCGGCGGGGCGCGCTGGGACCAGGAGCTGGTCCACCCAGATGGCGGCTTGTTCTCGCTGCCGGGGAGACGCCAAGCGAGGGCGCCTGTAGTGCGCGGTGGTGAAA
>DATJLX010000252.1:0-5319 GCA_035509135.1 Methylocella sp. | reverse complement strand
TTCTTGGAAGAGCTTGAGGATTACATGTCGGATGAATACGCCGACCGGACCTTGAAGAGCGTGGTGAACTGGGGCCGTTACGGCGAACTCTTTGCCTATGACGAGACGTCCGAAACCTTCAGCCTGGAAAATCCGCAATAGATTCTCTTGGAGGGCTGCATGCTGTCCCGCCGTGATTTTCTTGCCGGAACTCTGGCACTTGGCGGGGCATCGCAGCCGCGCGCCGAGACGGCGCCGACCGTTCTGCGGATCGAGCGCCGCGACATCGAGGTCAACGGCAAGCCCGCTTCCGTCCTCGGCATCCGCCAGCCCGGCGGAAGCTTCGGGATCACCACCGAGGCGGGCAAGCCGTTTCGGGTCCGGGTTGAAAACCATATCGGCGAGCCGAGCCTGATTCATTGGCACGGCCTGACACCCCCCTGGCAGCAAGATGGCGTCCCCGGCGTTTCCGGGCCTGCGATTTTGCCAGGAGCGAGCGCCGACTATGATTTCCCTTTGCGCACCGGCGGCACCTATTGGATGCATTCGCATTAATCAACGCCTCCTCGATTAGCGCCTATCATATCGATCTCGGCACGCTCGAAGGCCATCTCGTCGCGGTTGACGGGAACCCTGTGCGGAAGATGCACGGCCGGCGATTCCCCATCGCTGTCTCCCAGCGGCTGGATATCGTGCTCTCCATTCCCAAAACCGCCGCCGCCTATCCGGTGCTCGCCGTGCTCGAAGGCGACCGCAAGCAAACCGGAATCGTGCTCCTGGCGGGGAAGGGACAGGTTCCCCGCCTATCCGGCCTGGCAAAAGCCGCCTCGCCGCCGCTCACTCTCGATCTTGAATGCTCCCTTCGCGCTGTCACGCCTCTGGCGGAACGCAAGGCGGACCGGACGCATGTGGTCAATTTGACTGGAGCGATGCAGAACTACCAATGGGATGTCCCGCCGCTCATGGTCGCCGAGGGCGAAAGAGTGGAGCTTGTACTCGCCAATCAAACCGTGATGCCGCATCCCATGCATTTGCATGGTCATTCCTTCCAGGTTGTTGAAATCAACGGCGACCGGTTTGCCGGCGCCGTGCGCGATAGTGTGCTGGTGCCGCCGAAGACAACCGTGGTCGTCGCTTTCGATGCCGACAATCCGGGATGGTGGGCTTTTCATTGCCATCTCCTGTACCATCAGCACGCGGGCATGTTCACCACCCTGCGCTACGTCTGAAAGCCCCGCTTGGCTATCCCGGAAAGGGGGCCGGCTTCGCCCGCCTGGCCTGATCGGCCCGTTCCGTGCTTGCATCGGCGAGGGTGTTCACGCTAAAAATGGGCCTTGTAGGAGTGTAGCTCAATTTGGTTAGAGCACCGGTCTCCAAAACCGGGGGTTGGGGGTTCGAGTCCCTCCTCTCCTGCCAGCAATATCAATAAGTTGCTTGGTTGCAACTGACGTAAGCTATGAAACGGGGTCACTCTGGGGCTAACGATCGGCGAAAGCCCTGCATCGCGGTCATCTTCTTTCTTTCCTCGCTCGCACCATCCTCCGCCGATCCCACGCCGGTGAGCCATTACATGACCTGTTGTAAATTGTTCAATGCGGCTTCTGCATGAGTCGTTGCGACATCGACGTGCCCTTGTTTGGCCTCGTCGATCGCTTCCATCAAGTGTTTGATGGCTTCTGCTGTGTGAGGATCAGCCTTTACCTTCTCACTGGCTTCGGCGTGCGTGAGCGCCGCCTCGGCGTGGGTGGCTAGGAAATCGGCATGCCCATGCTGGCCATCATGAATGGCTAGACGAGTGTTCTCAATCGCCTGCGAGATATGGTCGTCAGCAGCCAGCGAAACCTTCGGCATGAGAATTAGAGCGACGCCGAGGCCTAACATGGCGACAAAGAATCTACGGGACATGGATGAATCCTCCCTCAGGTCAACGCTTTCTGGCTCGCCGTAAGCACGCGATCCATCTTAACTAGCGCAGTCACGAGAGGTTCAAGGGCAATTCGTGCGGCCGTGTGTTCACGCCATCCGACTATTATGAATGGCAGACCATCGGCAAAACCAAGCAGCCCTATTTCGTCAGCGCGGCGGACAGGGCGGTGCTGTCGATCGCGGATCTATGGGAGGTGAGAATGTATGCCAATGGCAAACCCCGCCGAGCGGTATCATTCCAAAAAAATTTCCAATATTAAGCGAGCCGCCTTGCCGTGCGGGCCCATGTGCTCAGTGCCGCGTTTCACTCTCGACAGTATCAAGGATGAGAGGGATCATCGGGGCAATCGCATGCCACCGCGCGAGCAGGGCATTGATCATCTCTATCCTTTGCTCATCGCCCGGCACCCCTGCGCCAAGTCTCACCATCTCTTTGAGTTCTGCCAGATCACGCCGCATCAACCGTTTGATAGCGCCGGTGATGCCGCGTTTGTCGATTCCGTTCCCTATGTCCCAGCACGTTCCGCTTCCACCCGCTGTGACACTGACGTCATCAACACGCTCCATCCGATCTTGAAATTCGCGCTTTGCCGCCTCGCGGTCTCGCGCGCAGCCGGCGCTATAAGCCCTCTGCACGAGATTCCGAATTTCTTCCGCTGTTGCTTCCAAAAGTTCAACATTTAAGACTCTCATTGTTCCACCCTCAAATACCATTTTTTAAATGTTGATAGTTTATTGACAATTAACCATTTTGATCATCACCCATTTGAGTTAAATCCAGTCTATTTTCCAATGTTGATATGAATCAAAATTCATGGATAAAGCCCCGGAATTTTGGTCTTCGCCCTCGCCCTGGCGGCTTTCCAATTTTCGTCCGACGATCGCGCCACCGGTGGCGCTGACGGGCCGTAAAGGCCCCGACTTCTATGCGGCGCGGGACCTCGGAACCTGTGCGTTTTCGCACAACACGCGACTCAATAAAGCCGTAATAGGCTCTCAGAAACCTTGCAACCAATCGAAATATGAATTGCGTTAACCATAAAATGTCAGGGCGCGCATCCGGCCGCCTGCAATCGCCCAAAGGATTGTCCCATGCCCATCTTCATCCTCGACCTGATCCTCAGTGCGATCATGATCGGTCTGCTCCTCTATCTTGTCATTGCCACGGCCCCGCCCGAGCGCTTCTGAGGCTCACTCCCATTCTGGCAAGGAGCCTCCGATAAAGATCTTGCGGCCCTCTTGAATTCACCTGTATAAATTGGGTTGAGTGGACCAGCTTGGTTCATTCAACAAGAATGAGGGAGGTAACATGAGCCGGATTTTAGCTTTGCTGGTCACGGTTTTTGCTTTGTCGCTGGGAGCGTGCGGGACACCCTCGGAGGAATCCCCATCCGATCAAAAAAACGCGGGTAAATCATCGGTAAATCTTACGCTGCCCCAATGAGTCACGGGCTGAGCAAGAGATAAGCTTTTCAAAGATTATCCATCCGGTCCGGACAGAGGAAGCTGAAGTTGTAAAGCTTCAGATTTCCGGGAAGGACCGGATGAGGTTGCGTCTCAAACGCGTCATGGCGTTAGCCAGATCGACGCTGCCCCGAGCCGGCTCGAATGAGTCCCTCGCGAAAATGGGGCCATCGCTTCGAGCGCCTGCCTCCTCAACAAGCCATCCCCCGCCGCTGAACTCCGCCGGCAACGGAAGAGCGACATCATGGTCCGGCGGCGGCGGCCGGTAGATCAGCCACACGCTCAACAGGATCAAAACCGCGCAGCCGATCAGCAAAAAACTATTGCGCACATGATTTACAATATTCACGAGATCGTGGTCGGACTCGGGCGCTCGCTTGCGAAACAAGAAAGTGAGCAAGCCCGCGGTGCCGATCACCGCGGGCACCGTCTTCAAAAAGCTGATCACGTCCAGTTGCGGGATCACGAACAGATCACCTTGCCGCATTTTTTGATATTTTCGAGCTTGGCCTCCAATTCATCGTAGCCCACGGCACCCACGATGACATCGCCGCCAAGCACATAGGATGGCGTGCCCGTCACCTGCAGCGATTTGGCGAGCTTGTCCGATTCCTCGATGCCCGCCGTGACACCGGGCGCGGCGGCGTCCTTGGCCAATTTGTCCATGTCGGCGCCGAGATCCTTGGCGACGGCCAGCGCCTCCGCCTTGCCGACGGGACCATGCGAGCCCAAAAGCTTCTGATGAAACTCCCAGAATTTATCGCCTTGGAACTGCAGGCGGACGGCATTGGCGACTCGCGCCGCCTCGACGGAGCCCGGCGAGAGAATGGGGAAATCGCGCAAGAGGACCCGCAGATCCGGGTTATCCTTCATAAGCCTTGCAAGATCGCTCAAGGCCCGTTTGCAATAGCCGCAATTATAATCAAAAAATTCGATCAAGGTGATCTTGCCGTTCGGATTGCCGATCACCGCCTGATGGGCGCCGCTATAGAGCAAGCCCGAAGGGTCCGAGACGACGTCTTGCCGCGCCTTCGTTTCGGCCGCCTTGTCGCGCGCATCGAGCACGCCAATGGCCTCGCGCAGGATCTCTGGCTTTTGCAGCAGATAATCCTTGATAATCGCCTCTATCTCGGTTTTCTGGCTCGCTGAAAACTCATCCGCGCGCGCCGGAGAGAGCGCGCCCTCGCCAAGGCCAAGCGCCAACGCCGCCATGAGGATCAAGCTGGCACCGCTCCGCCAATACGCACCAGCACGGGCGCGGCACCCGTGTTCATCCGAAACCTCAAGACTTCGCAAAAACATGAACCATCCTCCTCGAACCGCCCATATCTATAAAGCAGCGCCGACCATATGGAAACGTCCGGAACTATCGGAATAAGGATCCATTGTAAAATTCGGCGGCCCTGTGCGACGCAACATCCATTGGCCGCGGCATTCTGGGGAAACGAGACCATGACAAAAGACCCACTCCCGGCGGACCCGCCGTTAGCAAGGGTTCCTCTGTCTCTCCGGTCGAATGTAGCCCCTTTCATGGCTTTGGATGTGCTTGCCAGCGCCACGCTCCGGGAGCGGCAGGGGCAGGACATCGTTCACCTTGAGATCGGCGAGCCCGGCGCGCCGCCGCCACGCCGCGTGCGGGACGCCGCCATGGCCGCCCTCGATGGCCGCAAGGTGGGGTATACGGAGGCCCTTGGCCGCCCGGAACTCCGGGCCCGTATCGCGCGCCACTATCAGGATCACTATGGCGTCATGGTCCCGCCCGAACGGATCGCCGTCACAACGGGTTCGTCGGGTGGCTTCGCGCTCGCCTTCCTTGCCCTTTTCGACCCGGGCGCCCGCGTCGCCATCGCGGCGCCGGGCTATCCTGCCTATCGCAATATCCTGGAAGCCTTCGGTATCGAGACGGTGACGATCGAAACCGCGCGGACCGAGCGCTTCACCGTCACCGCG
>DATJLX010000251.1:0-17452 GCA_035509135.1 Methylocella sp. | reverse complement strand
TCTTCATTCTGAAGCGGAACGAAGCAGGAGCCGTTATCCGGTGGTCTTGTGCGAAGCTTTGAGATTGAAAATCCATGAGTTCCCGCTCCCTCTTTTATATCACGACCGCCATACCCTACGCCAACGGCGCCCCCCATATTGGCCATGCCTATGAGCGCATCGCAACCGATGCGATCGCCCGCTTCAAAAGACTCGATGGCTTTGATGTCTTGTTCGTCACGGGGATGGATGAACATGGCCAGAAGATGCAGCAGACAGCGGCCCGCGAAGGGCTTTCCCCCCAGCAACTTGCTGACCGGACAGCGGCGCAATTCGAGGCGATGGGTAGCGCACTTTTTGCGGAGGCGGACGACGTCGTGCGCACCACGCAAGCCCGTCACCATGCGGCGGCGAGCGAACTCTGGAGCAGGATGGCTTCGGCCGGGGACATTTATCTTTCCAAATATCCCGGCTGGTATTCGGTCCGCGACGAAGCTTTTTTTGACGAGTCCGAGCTAACCGAGGGGCCGGGCGGCGACCGCCTCGCACCGTCCGGCGCGCCAGTCGAATGGGTCGAGGAGGAGAGCTATTATTTCAGGCTTTCGGCCTATCAGGACCGGCTTCTCAAGCTTTACCGCGACTGTCCAGACTTTGTGAGCCCGGAAAAATACCGTAACGAAACCGTTGCTTTTGTCGAACGGGGCCTGACTGATCTTTCGATCAGCCGTTCGACCTTCAATTGGGGCATCCCAGTGCCTGGCGACGCGCGGCATGTGATGTATGTCTGGGTCGATGCGCTGACGAATTATTTGACTGGCACAGGATTTCCGGATCCAGATGCACCTTGCGCGAAATTTTGGCCCGCCAGCGCGCATGTGATTGGCAAGGACATCACGCGGTTTCATGCGATCTATTGGCCGGCGTTTCTGATGTCGGCCAGAGTGGCCCTGCCTCGCCAGATCGTTGTCCATGGATTTCTGTTCAACCGAGGCGAGAAAATGTCGAAGTCGGTCGGCAATGTCATCGATCCCCTCGCCCTCGCCAGACATTATGGCGCCGACCCGTTGCGCTATTTTCTGTTGCGTGAGGTGCCATTTGGCCAGGATGGCACCTATTCGCATGAAGCAATTGTCAGCAGGATCAATGCCGATCTTGCCAATGATCTTGGCAATCTCGCGCAGCGCTCCTTGTCGATGCTGGCCAAGAATTGTCAGGGAATTTTACCTGCGCCGGCCACGTTTCTCGAAACCGATAAGGCGATTCTGGCGCAGGCGATGGCGCTTCCGTCGAAATCCCGCGCCGCGATGCAGGACCATGCCCTGCACCTCATCTTGACAGACATCTGGAAGGTGGTGAGCGAGGCAAACCGCTATTTCGCCAATGAGGAGCCTTGGGTCAAACGCAAGAGCGATCCAGCCCGGATGCGCACTGTCCTTTATGTGACCGCTGAGGTTTTGCGGATGATCGCGATCCTGGCGCAACCCTTCATGCCCGCTTCAATGGAAAAACTGCTCGATCTTTTAAGCGTACCAGCGGGCGAGCGAACATTCGCCCATGCCGAGACCGCCCAAGGCCTTGCCGCGGGATCCGTTTTGCCGCCGCCGGCGCCGATATTTCCCCGTTACATCGAAGCAGACGATGCTTTACCGGAGAAAGACCTGCCGTGCTGATCGACAGCCATTGCCACCTCGATTTCGCCGATTTCTCAACCGATCGCGACGCCGTGATCGAACGCGCCCGCGCTGCTGGGCTTAAGCGGATGATCACCATTTCGACCCGCATCAAAGCTTTCGGTTCGATCAGCACGCTCGCCGAAAACTATGAAGAGGTTTTTTGTACGGTTGGGACCCATCCCCATCACGCCCATGAAGAAACCGAAGAATCCGCGGATTTTCTAGTCGCCTTGGCACGCCACCCGAAATGCGTCGGTATCGGCGAAACAGGGCTCGATTATCATTACGACAAGGCGCCGCGTGACACCGCCGCGCGGGTTTTCCGCACCCATATTGCGGCCGCCAGGCAAAGCAGGCTTCCGATCGTCATTCATGCCCGTGACGCGGACGCAGATGTCGCCGCGATCCTGCAAGACGAAATGGGGAAGGGTGCTTTTAGCGGTCTTCTGCATTGCTTCACCGCATCGGCTTTTCTCGCCGAGGCGGCGCTCTCGCTTGGACTTTTTATTTCCTTTTCCGGGGTCCTGACGTTCAAGAATTCGCAGAGTTTGCGGGATATCGCCCGCGCCGTGCCAATGAACCGGCTGCTGATAGAAACCGACGCGCCCTTTTTGGCGCCCGTACCCTATCGCGGCAAGCGCAACGAACCATCTTTCGTGGAGGCCACCGCGAAAACACTGGCCGAAGTCAAGGGTGTTTCGATCCAAACCATTGCCCGCGAGACGAGCGCCAATACCTTGCGCCTGTTCAGCAAAATGCCTCCACCCGCCTTGAACGCGGAGGCGGCATGAGCCTTGCCTTCACCATTCTCGGCTGCGGCTCCTCGGCAGGGGTTCCGCGGGTCGGTCAAGGCTGGGGTGCTTGCGACCCCAAAAATCCCAAAAACCGCCGCCGGCGCTGCTCACTTTTTGTCGAGCAGACTGGGGAGAGCGGAGCAAAGACCCAAGTCCTCGTCGATATGTCTCCGGATCTTCGCGAACAATTGCTCGGTCTTGAAATCCAAAAGCTTGACGCCATCCTGCTGACACATCCGCACGCGGACCATACGCACGGGATCGATGAGATTAGGCCCTTGGTCATCATGGCGCGGCGGAAAATCGACCTTTATATGGATGCCGCCACGGCCGCCATCGTGCGAAAGAATTTCGGTTATATTTTTGAGACGCCACCGGGCAGCCAGTATCCTGCATTATTGAATGAACACCGTATAGTAAGTGGCGTGACTATCACCTTAAATGGTCCTGGTGGAACTCTGGATGCCGTGCCGTTTCAGCTCGAACATGGGGAAATTGACGCGCTCGGCTTTCGCTTTGGCGATGTCGCCTACACACCCGATCTCAACGCCATTCCCAAGGCGAGCCTGACCTTTCTCGAAGGGCTGGATCTCTGGATCGTCGACGCCTTGCGGTATATGCCGCATCCCAGCCATTTTTCCTTGGCCGAGACTTTGGAGTGGATCGCGCGATTGCGGCCCAGGCGGGCCGTTCTCACCAATCTTCATACCGACCTCGATTTCGAACGCCTCAGGGGCGAGTTGCCTTCCCATGTCGAGCCTGCTTTCGATGGCATGAAACTGCTGACATGAAGTTATAGCTTCATTGTCAATCTTAACGGCAATATTTTGAATTCCTTGTGATTTTTATCATTTATGCCTCCCGTCACGAGGGCGTCTTGAGTTATGTTCCATAATACAGATTATGCGAATTTTTCTCGTCTTTCGATATGCATCCGAATTTGGCATCCGAAACTGGGCCGATTGGAGTAGCCAAGATGGCAAACAGTTGTTATGTTTATCGCTCACGGGATTTTCGGCATTTTGACTATTGACCATTGGCATGATCTTGGGCTGGCTCCTTACGGGGCTGGCCCTTTGGCTTGCGTGCAACTCCCATTGTGCGCACTTTCGGCTATGGCCAGGTGCAAGATTGGCGAGATGACCGGCCAGGTCCTCTTTGCTGCGATGTCCTCTTTGCTGCGATGAGCCCGTGCGGGCCAAGGGATGGCGGGGTAACCCTTGTTATGACTAAAGGTTGAGGCGCTAGGTTTGAGACGAGCAGGCACATCATGAGCAAAGGTAGAGATTTCCGGGGACCTAAGAAACGCGGTTTCGATGATGATGGGCCATCGCCCTATGATTCGCCGCGGCCAAGCCGGACACAACGGCCAAGTTTCGGGGCAGGAAGCGGCGGCCAGGAAGTGGCGGCCCCGAGCGGGCCGAGCATCGACGCGGTAGTCAAATGGTTTAAGGGTGAAAAAGGATTTGGCTTTGTCGAATTGAGCAATGGTTCCGGCGATGCGTTTTTGCATATCGGAGCGCTGCAAGCGGCAGGTTATGATTCCGTGCCCCCCGGCGCGAAGTTGAAGGTCAATGTCAGCAATGGTGTCAAGGGCGCCCAGGTCACCCGGGTCCTCGAGGTTGACACCTCCGGAGCGGCGGAACGGGCTCCTCCATCGCGCGGATTCGGCGATTCGCCGCGCCCGCCGCGTCGCGCCCCTGATCCTTCCACGGCGGTTTCGATCACCGGGGTCGTGAAATGGTTCGATGACCATAAAGGCTTCGGTTTTGTCCAATCCAATGATGGCGGCAAGGATGTTTTCGTCCATATTTCAATTCTCGGCCCCTCGGGTATCCAGGGTCTTTCCGAAGGCCAGCCTGTGACGATGCGGGTGGTCGACACGCCAAAGGGCCGGGAGGCCTTGTCGATTTCGCTCGATTGATAGTCTCCGGCCATTGGGTCCCGGGCGGCGATGTAAAATCGACTCGTTGAAATAAGGGATACGCCGATTCTCCGTTTCCTTTACGCTCGTGGTTTGCGTTGATGCAGCCGTCCCGCGATCCCAGCCGGGTTGTCGAGATCATGGCGGCGTTGCGCACTCCGGGCACGGGCTGTGCCTGGGACCTCGAACAGACTTTCGAGACCATCGTCCCCTATACGATCGAGGAATCCTATGAGATAGCAGACGCCGTTGCGCGCGGCGACATGAATGACTTGAAGGAGGAGCTGGGCGATCTCCTTCTTCAGGTTGTTTTTCAGGCCCGTATCGCCGAGGAGCTTGGACTTTTCGATTTTGGCGGTGTGGTCGAGGCGATTACGCAAAAACTGATCCGGCGGCATCCGCATGTGTTCGGCGCGGTGCGTGATCTTTCGCCAGATGAGGTCAATGCCCTATGGGAGACTATTAAACGGGAGGAAAAATCCTTGAAGGGCGGCGCTGAGTCTCCTTCAAGGCAGAGCATCCTCGCCGATATTCCGCTGGCCCTGCCCGGTTTGACCCGTGCCATTAAATTGCAGGCCAAGGCCTCTACCGTGGGTTTCGATTGGAAGGAAGCCCGCCTTGTCCTTGCAAAAATTCGCGAGGAGACCGATGAAATCGAAGCCGCGCTCGACGCGGGAGAAACAGCCGCCATCGTGGATGAAATCGGCGACCTCCTGTTCAGCGCCGCGAATCTCGCCCGCCATGCCAATGCCGATCCCGAGGCCGCGATCCGCCAGGCCAATGCCAAATTCGAACGGCGTTTCCGCTTCATCGAGATGGCGCTGGCGGGCGATGGCAGAGCGCCTGGCGCTGCGACCTTGGCGGCGATGGAAGAGCTATGGAACCTCGCGAAGCAAGATGAAAAGCACGAAACGGACATCCACCTAATTGTTGACCAAAAACATCCGGAGTGAAATCGGCGGTAGCTCATGAGACGGGATTTGAAATACGCTCTCAACCTTCTTTTAAGTGTTCCAATATTTTATAAATATAAAGATCGAACGTTACTGAGCGGTCGGCCGTATATCGATAATCTCTCCCTCATTGGCACCGTGGTGGACAAGGAGATCTTGAAAAATGGTGCCATTGTCGAATGTGGCACCTGGCGTGGCGGTATGGCCGCTGGAATGATCGAGTTCTGCGGAAAAGATAAATTCTATTGTTTTTTTGATTCATTTGAAGGCTTGCCTCAACCAAAAGAAATTGATGGGAAGAAAGCGCTTGAATATGCGGTCGATAAAGACTCTCCATTATATCATAATAACGCCAGAGCTTCTATAGAGATATTTAATGATACAATAGCCAGGACAGGTATAAAACAGGATAATGTTACAATTGTAAAAGGATTTTATGAAAAATCATTTCAAACTTTTGATTCCCCACAGATCTCTGTGCTGAGGCTAGACTCGGATTGGTATGAATCGACGATGCTTTGTCTCGAAAAATTCTGGGATTTTGTGATCGCTGGCGGGATCATTCTGATCGATGATTACTACACCTTCGATGGTTGCTCGCGCGCTGTCCATGATTTTCTTTCAAAAAACAAGTCAGCAGACAATATAAGAATGGGACCCATCGGTCAGGTGGCTTATATTCAAAAAAAATGAGAGCGAAAGTGTATTGCCCCTCGGCTTTATCCTGAACGGCGTCGGCGGTTTGGATTCTCGGTCACGCCATGAACGCCTTCGACGGGGCGTTGATGAGACAACAAGCTCAGCATTTCGGGTCAAGCACGTTCTTCCGAAAGTACGCCTGAAAAGCGGCGCCGCAGCGGCTCCGCGCGCTCCGGCGGCACCCTGACCCGCATATGAACGATGCCATTCATTTCCGTGTTTTTGTTCATGACCTCGGTATTTTCATGCAGCCAATTCAGTCCAGCGCCATTCGCCGGATCCAGCATCACATCGAAAATGATCCGGCCACGTGCCTGCCGCGCTTCGATCGCGGCGCGAAGGTCTTCGAGACCCTGCCCCGTCAAGGCCGAAACGATGACGGGTTTCTCATGCGAGGACTGCTGAAGTCCGGTTCGCGCGGCTGCGAGGCTGGCTTCATCCAGGAGGTCGCATTTGTTCCAAACCTCCATTAGATGGCGGTCAGAGTCGGGCTGGACACCAAGATCGTTCAGCACGGCTTCGACGTCGCCACGCTGCGCTTCGGCGTCCTCATGGGCGATATCGCGGACATGCAAGATGAGGTCGGCTTCAAGGACTTCCTCCAGCGTCGCCCGGAAGGCTTTGATCAGGGTGGTTGGCAAGTCGGAGATGAAGCCGACCGTATCGGATATGATGACCTGCCCGCCATGCGGAAGCGCTAGTCCGCGCAACGTAGGATCGAGGGTCGCGAACAGCATGTCTTCGGCGACGACCGAGGCTTCAGTCAGTCTGTTGAAGAGAGTGGATTTTCCCGCATTCGTATAGCCGACCAGCGCAACCACGGGAAAGGGAATGGCACGACGGTTCTTGCGGTGCAGCCCACGGGTTCGCTTGACACCTTCGAGATCGCGTTCGATCCGGGTCATCCGCTCCTCGATGAGGCGGCGGTCGGCCTCGATCTGGGTTTCGCCGGGGCCGCCAAGAAAGCCAAAACCACCCCGTTGCCTTTCCAAATGGGTCCAGGATCGAACCAGCCGCGATTTCTGATAGGCGAGATGCGCGAGTTCGACCTGCAGCGCGCCTTCCCGGGTCCGGGCGCGGCGGCCAAAAATTTCGAGAATCAATCCCGTTCGATCGATCACCTTGGCCCCGAAAGCCTTTTCCAGATTGCGCTGCTGCACCGGCGAAAGGGCGCAGTCCACGATAACGAGGCCAATGTTTTCCGCGCTAACAAGTTCGGCGAGGCGGGAAACATTGCCTTTGCCGAGAAAGGTCGCTGGACGAATTTGCGTGAGAGGGATGATGCGTTCCGCGACCACCTCGAGGCCGATCGCCTGGGCCAGCCCGACCGCCTCGAAAAGACGAGCCTCGCGGGTTCGCCCAAGCGACATTTGAGAGGACCCGCCTGGAATGGCATTCCGGCGTCCGCAGGCGTCGAAATAAGGGCCAGCCACCAGAGCACGAGAGCGCACTTCGATTCTTTGCCGAGCGCCCTCATCGGGGACGGCTTTCCGGGCCGATTTCATACCCTTCGCACGAACGCCGATGCGAGACTCCTGGTGTTCAGTTGAATTCTTCCCTCTACATATGATTGAAACTCACGCCAAATCAATGGCGATAACCTTCTGAGCCCGGGAGAATCTAAGGCGCGCCATGCCCGGCCTCGTCGCCGGGCTCGAACATCTGAATGGGTTGCCCAGGCATGATCGTTGAAATCGCATGCTTATAGACAAGCTGGGAATGCCCATCGCGGCGCAGCAGAACGCAGAAATTATCGAACCAGGTGACAACACCTTGGAGTTTGACACCATTGACCAGGAAGATTGTCAGAGGAACCTTGTTTTTGCGGACAAAATTGAGAAAAGTGTCTTGGAGGTTTTGTGGCCGCTCTGATCCCATGACTCAGAATCCTGTTGTGTTCTTGGCGCCGTGCCCGACGCATATTGCTCATGAAAAAACAAAAGTGCCATTCAGCACCCATTGCCCCTTGGGGCGCTTTCACGCGCTCTTTAACGCCTTTATAGAGGGCGTATAAGGAAATTATAGGAACGCAGGCCCCTGCGACACAAACTCTTTTGTCTCTTATTTTCTAAAGCTCAACAACAAATCTCTCTTGCAATATCACCCTCTTGGCATGCCGAATCCTGGCCCTATTCCAATCCAATCATATGAGACGAAGATGCACCGCTGCAAGTCCCCACCTTGATCATTGTCATCAACAATTAAAATTAACTTGAAACATCCTTCACTAACGTTACGTGCTGCGGGCAGCGGCGTCGTGAAAAACGGCACGAAATTTCGTTGCGACCGGTCCGGGAACGCCGCTGCCGATGGGGTGCCCATCGATGCGCACAACCGGCGTGATAAGTGTTGTCGCTCCTGTCACGAAGGCCTCCCGCGCCCGGTAGGCTTCTTCGAGGCTGAATTTTCGTTCCTCCAGCTTCAGACCATCCGCTCTGATGATTTCCAGCAATGTGGTCCTTGTAATACCGCGCAGGATCGAATGATCGAGCTGACGCGTGACGATGGTCCCGGCTTCGCTGACAATCCACGCGTTCGAAGCCGCGCCTTCGGTGATCATACCCTCTGAATCGACAAGCCAAGCCTCATAAGCGCCGTGCTCCCGCGCGAATTGGCGCGCAAGAACATTGGGTAGCAGGGAAATGGACTTAATATCGACCCGCTTCCAGCGCAAGTCAGGGGTAACGACGACGTTGATCCCCTTGCGTGCGGTGCTTTCGCTCTTTTGCGGATCGACCTGACGGGCGGTTACGACAAGGCTCGGACGCACCAACTTTGGAGGAAACACATGGTCACGCGGCGCCACACCGCGTGTCACCTGGACATAGATGAAGCCATTCATGACCCTGTTCCTCGCCATGACTTCGCGGACAATCACGGCTAGGGCCCCTGGTCGCAAAGGGGCGGCGATCTGCAGTTCAGCAAGCGAATAGGCGAGCCGGTCAAAATGACGTTTCTCATCGATGAGGGCGCCGCGAAAGATCTCGCAAACCTCATAGACGCCATCAGCGAATTGGTAGCCCCGGTCTTCGATATGAACCATGGCATCGCGATGCCGGACATAGCTGCCGTTAACGTAAGCGATTCTCACACGGGCACTCGCGAGGTCAAGAGCGGTAAAGAGTTACGTTTCCAGCATCGCTGGGCCGCAGGCCGGATGCAAATAGGAGTTCAGCCAAGCCACTTTATTTGCACATCACTTTAGTTTGATTGTCATGGATCTATGGCAGCGTCATGCCGGTTGCGCCGAGGCTCGTCAAGCCGCTTTCTCTGTCGTTCCCCGGAGCTCTATGGAGTCCCGCCCGGCCGCTGCCTTTTGCGGCACGTGCGGTCGCCAACGTTCGAGGTCTCGGCGGAATTGGGCAGAGCTTTTTTGAATTTAAGTGGTTCACCTCCTGCATTTTTTGTGGTTATGGTGCCGCTCAAAGAAGGTTCGTGCTTTCCGTAAGTTTGGCAAAAAGAACCTTGGGAGGATGGAATGCAAACTTCGCGCGGGAACGTGGTCTCTACCTTCGCGGTGGTTGCTCTGGCGATTGCCGTTGTTGCATTGGCGATAGCATTCAGTTCCAACACCCCCCCGCCATTGGCCACCATAGCAGAAGCGCCCGCCGCTCCGGCTCCCGCCGCTTCAGCTCCCGTTGCAAAGGTCCCCGTGCCGCCGGCACCTGCGGCTCGAGCTCCCGTTGCCGAGGCCCTTGCAGCCCCCGTGTCTGCCGCTCCGGCGCTTGCTGCATCAGCCGACAAGCCTGCGCCGCTGAAACCTTCCCTGCCGCTTGGCATATCGCCCCAGCTTTACGCCCTGGCGGTGGCGGCGGGCCACGAGCCAACGGCGCCACTCGTTGAGCTCGGCGAAAAATTGTTCAACGATAAGCGACTTTCGGTTGATGATTCGGTTGCCTGTGTGACGTGCCACGACTCCACCCAGGGATTTACCGATCATCGCGGCAATAGCGCGACCTCCGCGGGTGTCCAGGATCAGCACGGCCAGCGCAACGCGCCGACAATCTTGAACGCGATGTTCCAGGCGTCACAATTCTGGGATGGCCGCGCGCCGAAGCTCGAGGATCAAGCCAAGCTTCCCATCCTCAACCCCGTCGAAATGGGCCAAAAGACTCCGGGCGATGTCGTCGCCAAAGTCGCCAAGATCCCGGACTATTCGGATACGTTTAAATCGCTCTTCGGCCACGACGTCACCTACGACGATATCGCCGCCGCGATCGCGGCCTTCGAGCGGACGCAATATTCTGGAAATGCCCCCTTTGACCGGTTCCTGGCGGGGGATCCGCAGGCGATCAGCGATCAAGCGAAGCGTGGCTGGGCCTTGTTTCAAGGAAAGGGGCGCTGCAGCTCCTGCCACGCGTTCAATGGGGTCTCTCCGCTGTTCTCGGACCAGAAATTTCACAATATCGGAATTGCCGCGCATAAGCAGGATTTTGCCGAGCTTGCCCGGAAAGCGCTTACCATTCTGAAGACCGGCGATACAAAGCAGATCGACGAACTCGCCTTGCAGACGTCCTATTCCGAACTTGGCCGCTTCCTGGTGACCAAGAATCCGGCCGACATTGGCGCCTTCAAGAGCGAGACCCTGCGCAATATCGGGATCACCGGGCCCTATATGCACGATGGTTCTCTCGCGACTCTTTGGGATGTGATGGACCATTACAACAAGGGCGGCATTCCCAATCCTTTCCTCGACGGCGGGATGCAGCGTCTCGCGCTGAGCGAAGCGGAAATCGACGACCTCGTCGCTTTCTTGTTCACGCTCACCGACGATCGCTTCGCCAATTTCAATAAGACCGAACTCGATCGGCAAACATCGCTAAAAAACAATCGGCCGCAGCGCGAGACCGAAATCGCGGAAGGCAGGAAGGGAGACCTGGGAGATATCGGGACCAACCCGGATCTGCGCAATCCATCATCGATCGGCGCCTACTAAAACGGGTTCTTTGAAACCGGGATTTTCTTGAGGAGCCGAACGGCAAAACAAAAGACAGTGAGCCGAAATGTTTCAGGGGAAACATTTTCGCCGGGGAGCAAAGCCATGGTGCAGAAAAGCATCGAGACAAAGCATTACGAGGAACGCGCCTCATTCTTCGACGATCTGACGCGGATGGGCCGGCTGTCCAGACGCGGCTTTCTCCATATCGCCGGCGTCTCGGCCGGAATCGCCGCCGCAAAGGGATTGATTGTCCCGCAGAGTTTCCAGCTCATTGAGATCGCGCAAGCGGCGGAGGCCACAGCGCCGCCTTTCACCATCGCCTATGTATCCGACACGCATCTTTACACGCGCAACGTGAACGACCGTTTCATCCGTTCCGCCGTGAAAGCGGTGGAAGACGTCAATGCGCTCGATCCGCAGCCCGACTTTGTGCTCTTTGGCGGCGATCTGGCGCAGCTTGGCCGCCGTGAGGAACTCGATCTCGGCGCGCAAATTCTCAAGGATATCAAGGCACCCGTACAAATGATGGTCGGCGAGCATGATTGGTTCCTCGATTTGGGCGAGCATTGGCAATCCTTGTTTGGGCCTCCACAATATTCCTTCGATCACAAGGGGGTGCATTTCGTGACCCTGATGAGCGTTCACGAAAAGGATTTCTGGACCGCGCGCGGCATGACGCCGGAAGAGCGGATGCAGACCGTCGCCGGGCTCGACAATGGCATCCAGTCGCGCTTCGAGGTCGGGCCGGATGGACGGCAGTGGCTTGCAAATGATCTCGCCAAAGTCGACTCGAAAACGCCCATCGTCATCTTTTCCCACTCGCCTCTTTACAAATACTACCGCAATTGGAACTTTTGGACGGAGGATGCCGACGAGGTTCAGGCGATCCTGTCCAAATTCGATACGGTATCCGTCATTCACGGCCACACCCATCAGCTTCTTCTGAACCGCATCGGCAATATCAGCTTCTATGGGCTTCTTTCGACCGCCTGGCCGTGGCCCTATGCCCCCGAAGGGTTGCCGAAGCTCACCGTCCAGATGAATCGCGCCGACCCCTTCAATGCCTTCGACGGCTGTGGCGACGGCCAGCTCAATGTGCTTGCCTCGGGCATGATCGACAAGGTCTACAATCTTTGGAACCGCAATCCCGTCACCGTGCAGGCAAGTTATCTGTCATCGAGCGGCGCCAAGGATCGCCCGCTCGCGACGACGTTGTCCAGCTATTGAGGAAGACCATGCGCGCCCATCGTCTCGCACTCGCTCTTTCGTTTGCCGCATGGCCCGCCTTGGCGGAAGACGCCCTGCCACGTCATCAGCTGCCGGCTTCACCCAATGGCAATTTGGTCGTTGGTCTCTGCGACGGCGAAACCTCGATCGAGATCAAGGGCGTCAAGCCTGGCGATCCAATGACGCGTGAGCAAGGCCAGCAAATCGCCGACACGCTCATGCAGGAGTGGCGGCGCAAGCATCCCGGCGCCGAATGGGTTGTCGCGGCAGCCGATCCGCCGCCCAACGCGCCGGCCGCCAACGCTTCCGCCGAGAATCAGTTTCAGACTTACGGCGCCTTTACCGAGCGCGACCAGCAAATCTGGAAAGAATCGACCGATCGCCTCGTGGCCGAAGGCAAACGTATCTTTCATGATGCAAAGGCGCTTGGCGGCACCAATGCCGTTTCCTGCGACATGTGCCATCCCGACGCTTCCAATACGCATCCGGAAACCTATCCCAAGTTCCAGGTGCAGTTGGGGCGTGTTGCCCTGCTTCGCGACATGATCAACTGGTGCATCGAGAATCCGGTCCGGGGCAAGCCCTTCGCCGACGACGACCCAAGGCTGAAAGCGCTTGAGGCCTATATTCTCGCGCAACGCAAGGGCATAGCCCTGGACTACGGCAAGCACTGAGTTTCCTCTGTTACACCGCGGCATGCGTTACGCTATTATCCGTTACGAAAACGGATCCAAAGCTTTCCTATCCGCTGGCGCATGGCTTGCTGAAGATGGCGCATGGCTTGCTGAAGACGGATAGAAAAAGCCCAGATCCAGGTCGCGCGGGCCCAAGCAAGGAGCCGATTGCGGTTGCCGATCAACCAATCCATAAGCTTGGCGAACCAAAGGATCGTTTTGAGCTTTGCCTGCCCCGCGGCGTAGATCCGCTCGGCAACGACAAGGCTTACGAGATAGGCCACCGCCATCATCGCCAGGCCCGTCACGAAATGCCCCTCCCCCATCAGAACCAAGGCATAGATTTTGGCCGGTTCCGCGAAGGCCAAGGGGACGGCGAGGAGCACCAAAATCGCGTAGGGCGGGAGGGCAGCAACGATGTCTTGCAGGCGAATGACAAATCTGAGTCTGGCCACCCAGCGCAGCAGCGGCCGGATCAAAGGCGTGGCGATGCCGTCCAGAATGACGTAGACGGCAACAATGGCTTCTACCGGCCAAAGGATGAATTGGCGTAATCTCCGGCTTTCATCTTTCTCTGGCAAGGCGTCCCATCCTCTCTGCCACTCGTTCTAGAGCGCTTCCTGATCGGATAGAATCATCTAATCAAAAAGGAATCGCTCAGATTCAAAGAGATGAAGCATGTTCCGATCGAAAAAGTCGACCAACTTTTTCGGAACCTACTCTAGAGCATGATCCGCGGAAGCGGGACCAATCAGCCAATGCGATTTCCCGGAAAGAATCGACAACGATGTGATCATGGCCAGGTGCGCGCCCTATCGCTGCCGTGATCTTTTCCCGGCATAGGGATTGTCGCTGGTTTTTTTCGAGATGCGGATCGGCACACCTTGCAGATCGAAGGCCTGGCGCAGCCCATTGACGAGGAACCGTTCGTAGCTCGCGGGCAGCGCATCGAGCTGATTGCCGAAGAGGATGAAATAAGGCGGGCGGGCGCGGAGCTGCGTCATGTAGCGGATTTTGATTCGCCGTCCCGCGGCCGCCGGTGGCGGCGTTTGCTCGATCGCGGCCTCCAGCCAGCGATTGAGCCGCGCGGTCGAAATGCGCTTGTTCCAGATTTCGTGGACGCGAAAGACCGCCTCCATGAGTTGCTCGATCCCCTGGCCCGTTGCGCCGGAGACCGGCACGACCGGTGCGCCTTTCACCTGCGGCAACAGTCTTGCTGCTTCCTCGCGCAGTTCCAAGAGTTTGGCGCTCTTGGCCTCGATCAGATCCCACTTGTTGACGCCGATGACGAGTGCCCTGCCCTCGCGTTCGACGAGATCCGCCAAAGTCAGATCTTGCTTCTCGAAAGGGCGCTCCGCATCAAGCAGCAGCACGGCCACCTCGGCGAATTTGGCGGCGCGGAAGGCATCGGCTCCGGCAAGCTTCTCCAAATCGTCCTCGACCCTGGCGCGCCGGCGCAAGCCCGCTGTGTCGAACATTTTGATTGGCCGTTTGGCCCAGCTGAAATCGACGCCGATCGTATCGCGTGTGAGACCTGGCTCCGGTCCCGTCAGCAGCCGGTCCTCTCCCAGAATCCGGTTGAGGAGCGTCGATTTCCCAGCATTGGGGCGGCCGATGATCGCAATCCGAAGCGGCTTCGTCACATCGAGTTCGGAGCCATCTTCGTCCTCGCCGAGCTTCGTGCGGAAAGCCTTTTCCTCCTGGTGATCGGCCGGCCATTCCGTGGCTTCCGGAAGCGCCTCCCGCAAGGCAACATAGAGCTCCGCAAAACCATCGCCGTGCTCGGCCGAAAGGGGCACTGGCTCGCCAAGTCCCAAATCGAATCCTTCGAGCGCGCCCGCAGCGCCAACCCGCCCCTCGGCCTTATTGGCGATGAGGATCAAGGGCTTATCCGCGCGCCGGACGAGATTGGCAAAAAAACGGTCGGCCGGGGTCAACCCGGAGCGTGAGTCGAAAACGAAGAAAATCGCATCGGCAAGGCCAACCGCCGCTTCGGTTTGCGCGCGCATCCGGCCGGGCAAGGAGGCGGTGTCGCCTTCCTCGAGGCCAGCCGTGTCGATGATCTTGAAGGCAAGATCGCCAAGCTTCGCCTCTCCCTCGCGCCGGTCCCTGGTTACCCCTGGGCGGTCGTCCACGAGGGCGAGCTTTTTTCCAGCGAGCCGGTTGAACAGAGTCGATTTGCCGACGTTCGGCCGGCCGATGATCGCGACGGTGAACATCGTCTCCGGCGGTTAGTTGACGGGTGGAGGGCCAGAGAGTGGAGCTCCAGCTGGCACATTCGCGGGCTTGGGTTTGTCGGATCGCACCAAAGAGGACTGAACGAGACCCAGTAGAGCCTGAGCCCGAGAGCGCACGCCGGCCGGGGCCCGCAAGTCCGAGACGATTCCGTCGAACCAGCCGCCGGCGGAATCAAAGGCATTCCGCTTCAAGGCAGCAAGTCCAAGCAGTTCGCGGATCTGGTGATGATAGGGAAAATTATCCGATGCAAGCGGTGCATATCTTTTCTCGAAGTCCATTGGATCTTCGCTGTCCACACGGAGAATGGCGGCGCGGAGCTTGGCAATATCCTTGAAGACGGGATCAAAACTTGCGTCCTCCGCCATGGCATCATAAGCCTTGATCGCCGCTTGGGGATCGTTAGCGGCGCGTTCGCCGGCGGCACGCAGACGGGCGAGGCTCGCGTAGCCTTTTGGCGCTGTCTTGCTCAACGCGTCGAACGCCGCCACCGCCTCGGCGGTTTTCCCGCCATGCGCCAATTGCACCGCGGCGGCAAATTTCGCGCCAGCGGTTTCCGCCGCCTGATCGCGGTAATTCTCATAGGCGCGCCAGGCTCCCGTGCCGGCCACGATAAGAACGGCCAAGCATATGAATACATAGCGATATTGGGTCCAAAGCCGGATGATGCGGTCACGCCTGACATCTTCATCAACTTCGCGGAAAAAATCGGTCATCTCGGTCCCATGGACTCATGGAAGGTCGCCAACGGCATGGCATGAAAGGCGCGCCAATGGAAGCCTCTTATCGGAGGCCGCCTCTTGCGTTTTCAAGGTCCGAAATAATGGGATCGCGCGTCAAAGTGTCAACTGACGGCAGGCGAGCACAAGGTCTTGGGAAAGGCCTCGTGGAGAAGGCCGTCGAGCGTGCGCCTCGCGGGTCCCGCGCCAAGGCGTTCCCAAGTCAATGGGATGGGCTCCTGCGAAGCGTCCGCCGTGACACCAACATTCGGGATGTGTTCGCCCCATTGGCGCCAAAAGAACGGGGTGCCGCCCTTGGCGCATTGGTCGCGGAGCGACCTCGCCCAATCGGGATGGCACGATTGCGCTTCAGCCCCAATTTCGCCGCCGGCCACGACCCAGTCGAGCCAAGGGCCGGCGCCGCTTGAAGCTTCTCTCCCCGGCGCGTCCCGCAACCAGGACCCCAATTTCAGGTCGAGCGGCTCAAGCAAAGGCTCGGCGGCGATCCACCGCACCGCCGCCGGCGTCTGGAGCAAAACCGGGATTCTGCGCTCGGCCTCCTTTTGATTTTCGGCCGTAACGCCAAGCCAGACGTGGGGCAGCGGCCAACCCTCAAGCGTATCAGGGCTCGCGGCGCCGGGCGCGATCTCCTTCATGGCTTGGGCGATCCGGCCTGGCGTCGCTTTGTCGGCGATATAGGGCTGCATGGTTTTCGGCCGTTTGGTCAGGACCTGAAATATGTGGCGCGGCGCCAGGGCCATGATCGCAAAGACCCGGTCGATCATCTCCATCGGCGCGGATTCATGAAAAAGATCGGAGAGTGCGTTGACCAAGATGCGGCGCGGATTCTCCAAGGCGAGGGGAAGCGGTAGCCGGTCTTCCCGAAGCGCGATGGCGCCGGTCCAGCTTGGGCCTGCCGGTCCCATTTCGGCGAAGTCGTATCCCCATTGTTTGTCTTGCGCGGACGCCGCTGTTAGAGCTTCCGCGTAACAATGCCGGCAGGCCGCGCTTTTGCGGGTGCAGCCCACGACCGGGTCCCAAGCCGCATCCGTCCACTCGATGGAGATGGCCGCGGTCATGGCATTGGCCTCGCGTAGCACCGGCCCCGCCTCCGCTCAGGCCAATCTCCCTTCGCATCAATTCGTGTGATTGCCGGCCAATGGCAGCTGGCGCCACTCGCCCGATCCGGGCTGCACCACCGTTCGTGATCCAGGCTCAACATAACTTTCACCATGCCGTATGGACCCTCCTGATTTTGTCGCATTCCCGGCGATCCCTTGAACGGAAACGGCCATATGCGGCTGGCTGGGAAGAGCTGATGGTTGGCGGGCATGCTCTTTCCATCCATGGTGCGTGAAGCGCAAAAACGTGGCTTGGCACCGCGCTTGCTCCACTCGTGACATTAGTGTTTGGCGTACCCAGGCGGTAATCAGCCTTGTTCAAGAAGGAATATGCAATGATCGTGCAATAGCAGCGGCTGGCCGCGAGTCCGAGGCGACGAGGCCAAAGCGCTCGTCATCGCTTGAATTCACCTCTCGACTTGTTGAGGGTGGTTCGCCGGTGCAGCGGCTTATACCAAGTCCTCATGAGCATGACCGGTTCGCCCATTGGCGGGTTCCGATGGACATAATGAGCC
>DATJLX010000250.1:0-3918 GCA_035509135.1 Methylocella sp. | reverse complement strand
TGCGGCATCCGGTTGCTGAAGCTTGAGAAAAAGATTGCCGCGATTGAGCCAGGCTTGCGGAAGCAGCGGCTCAATCCGCAAGGCCTTGGCGAAGTCCGCATCGGCCTCTTGCAGCCGCCCGAGCAGCAGCAAGGCGGAGCCGCGGTTGTTGAGAATATCGGCGCGCCAAGGTTCCAGGCCGAGCGCGGCATCATAGGACGCGAGAGCTTCGAGCGCCCGGCCAAGATTTTGGAGAATATTGCCGCGATCGATCAAGGCTTCGATGAAGGAAGGCCGCTGCCTTAGCGCTTCATCGATAAATTCGAGGGCGCTCGCAAAACGTCCAAGATCGAAGAGAATGAGACCACCGGCGCGCAAAGCCTCCGGATAGGCCGGATTGAGGCGCAACGCCCGATCATAGGATAGGATGGCCTCCTCCAGACGACCGGCGCCGCGCAAAAGATTGCCGCGATGGTAAAAAAGAGCGGGTTTGGCGCAGCCTTGCCGGATCGCTTCGTCATAGGCCGCAAGCGCCTCCGCAGCCCGTCCAAGTTCCTGCAAGGCCAGGCCACGATTCGACAAAGCCTCGGCATTGGCAGGTTCGAGCGCCAAGGCGCGATCGAACCATGAAAGCGCCGACTCATTTTTCATGGCGGAAAGATAAATCAATCCGGTAAGGTTGCAGCGGATCGTATTGGTTTCGGCCCCTGGCTCATGCGCATGAAGGCAGGCAAGCGCCTTGGCGCTTTTGCCTGCCCCGAGAAAGCCAATCGCCCGGTGGATATCGGTGTCAATGCTTATGTGCAACGGCGGCCGCCTTTTTTGCAGCCCTCGTTTTTGCCTGTCCGCGAGGGGTGCCGCTGGTGTTCGTCCTCCCTATCAAGAGCCGCAGGGCCTTGCCCGGGGCTGTCCAAGAAGGCGAGTTAATGGAGCGCCGCATGATGACAGAACTGCGCCGCATGGCCTATAAGCTCCAGTCATTGCTTCTTCGAATCATCGAGCGCGAGTCTTCGTGCATCACCGCCTTTTAACAGCAAGCCGATGGCGGATCTTTCCCTTACACTCAGCCCGCAAACGCCAGACGATCTCGCGGCGATCGAAAAGCTCGACGAGCGCGCCTTTGGGCCGGGCCGCTTCGCCCGTTCGGCTTACCGGCTGCGCGAAGGGGTCGAGCCGGACTACAGCCTGTCCTTCGTCGCGAGGGTTGGCTCCCTGCTGGTCGGCGCCAACCGGATGACGCCCATTCTCTGCGGCGACCAGCCGGCGCTGCTGCTTGGACCGCTGACGGTCGATCCGCCATTTCGCTCCGGCGGAATTGGCGAGGAGCTGGTGCAGAAATCGCTCGATGCCGCGCGGGCCGCCGGGCACCGGCTGGTGCTGCTCGTCGGCGACATGTCCTATTACGGCAAGCTGGGTTTTTCGCCGGTGCCGCCGGGCCGGCTGATCTTCGCCGGACCCGTCGATCCGGAGAGGCTCCTCTATTGCGAGCTCGTCGAAGGGGCGTTCGACGGCGTCAAGGGCAAGGTGCGGCGGGCGCCGCGGTAGTTTGCGCGGCCGCCTGTTCGACTTAGAGGCGCCCGACCCGGATGCCGGACACGGCACTCAATCCCTCAATGGCTCGTTCAATCGAACCCTGCACTCCGCTCCTTGCGGCGACTGCCGCGCCCCTCGAACACCCAAGCCGCGACGAGGCTCCCGAGCAGTGCGGCAAGGCCCAGGAAGCCAATCGCCAGCGGCATCACGCTGACGCCCTTCACTTCGCTGGCGCCGGCGCGTTTGATCGCGGCATAGCCGGCGCTGCCATAGACCGGGCTCTCGCCAAGCGCGACAAGACGCGGCAGGGAGACGTCGCTGTTTTCCGCATTGCCAATCCGGCGCACGGTGCCGCCCGTTGCCTCCGCGAGCGGCTTCAGCTTGTCCAGCGTCGAGACAACTTCCTGGAACTCCCTCGGGTTTTCCGGACCGACATTGGCGAGAACCGATAAATTGCCGTCGCTCAACCGGTAGAGGCCGAATTCGGCCGCTGTCACACTTGCCCTCGAAATGCCCGGCTCAGCCGGTGTCAAACTCACCGTTTCCTCGGTCCCGGAGGGAGCGGCGACGGCGACCGGCGGGGTCTCGGGCTTAAGACTTTGCCGTTCGATTTCGATTGTCCGCCCGCGCACATTGGCCCGCAGGGCTTCCTCTTCCAATTCCGGCTCCTTCATCAGCCAATGCGCGAGCCGGCGCAAAAGATCAAGATGCGGGCCGCCGCCTTCGAAACCACGCGCCCAAAGCCACATCTGATCGGTGAGAAGAAGCCCGACCCGGCCCTTCCCCTCGCGCGAGAGAACGAGCAGCGGCTTGCCCTCGGCGCCGGATAAAATGCTGGTGCCATGCGTAACCTCGGCATTGACCTGGCGGAACCATTCGCTCCAGGCGGGCGGATCTTGATTGGCGCCCGGCAAACCGCGGGTCACCGGATGTTTGGCGCCATCGCCGGTGATCGCGGCCCGGAAGGCGTGTTCGGTCAATGTCCCGTCCGGGCGGGCCGGCGCGATCCGCCCCAAGGGCGAGTAATAGAGCCCCTCGGGCCTCGCAAAATCGGGGCCTGCCGCCAGCAACAGGGCGCCGCCTTCGCGGACATAGCGGACGATGTTGTCGAAATAGATGAGCGGCAGCACGCTTTGATTCGAATAACGGTCGAAGACGATGAGGTCGAATTCCTTGATCTTCCGGCCGAAGAGATCGCTGGTCGGGAAGGCGATCAGCGACAATTCGTTGATCGGCGTTCCATCCTGCTTTTCCGGCGGGCGCAGAATCGTGAAATGGACGAGGTCGACATTGGCATCGGATTTCAAAAGGTTGCGCCACATGCGCTCGCCCGCGTGCGGTTCCCCCGAAACAAGCAGAACCTTCAGTTTGTCGCGCACCCCCTCAATCGTCAGCACGGCCTTGTTGTTGATCGCGGTCAATTCATCCGGCAGAGCCTCGACCTCGAACTCGATGACATTCTGGCCGCCGTGCTCGATTCGGACCGGCACGCGAAGGCGTTCGCCCGGGGTCGCGAAAATGGTCGCGATCGGGTTGCCGTCGCGGCGAACCTTGAGTGCCACAGGATCATCCTGATTGGCGGTATCCGAGACCCGCAGCTCAACCGTTTGATCCTTGCCGACGATGCCGAAGCGCGGCGCCTCCAAAAGCTCGATGCGCCGGTCGCGCTCGCCTTCATGGCCGGTGATCAGCGCGTGGAGCGGCGCCTTGAAGCCGAGTGCGCTGGCATCGGATGGAATATCATGGACGACCCCATCGGTGATCATGAAGACGCCGCCAATGCGATCCGCAGGCACGTCGGCGAGTCCGGCACTCAACGCCGAAAAGAGCCGCGTGCCGTCCGCTTCGCTCTCCGCCCGGCTGCTCTCGATCTCGCGCACCTCCACATTGCCGAGCGCGTTGAGGTCTTTCTCGAGTTCCAAACGGGCCTTTTCCGTCTGCGCGGCGCGTTCACCGATCATCTGGCTGCCGCTTTTGTCGACGACGACGGCGACGACTTCCTTCAACGGATTGCGGTCCTCGCGCACCAGCGAGGGCCCCGTCATGGCCAAGAGGAGCAAGCCCAGACCCAGGGCGCGAAGCAAAGTCCCGCTTCCCCGCGCATAAAGGCCCAAGCCGATGAGACCCAGCGCGATCACTCCCAGCCCGAGCAGGATGGGCAAGGGCAGGAGGGGATCAAAGGAAAGATTAAACTCGTTCATTCAGCCTCGAACGCTGGCAGGCGGGCGCGATTGGACTCTTTATTCGTATCCCATAGATCGCGGGTAATCCCTAGTGCGCTTCCATCAGATGGAATCGTCTCATCGCAGGGATTCATTTAGATTCAAAGCATTAGAGCATATTCTTAAAGTTGATCAACTTTTTCGGAACATGCGCTAGTGACCCTCATCCTCAAAGGACCAAGTC
>DATJLX010000249.1:0-2395 GCA_035509135.1 Methylocella sp. | reverse complement strand
CCGCGGACCTCGCCGAGCACCAGGCCGCCGATCCGCAAGCAGGTGTCGGTGCCGGGGATGAAGAAGAATCCGGCGCCATAGGCGTCGCAAATGCGGACATATTCGATGGGCGCCGCCTGGGCGGCCGGCAGATCGGCGGCGCGGGCGGCGGGCACCGCCGCAAGACCGGCCACACCCGCCGCCGAACTCAGAAAAAGCCCTTTGAGCAGTTTCATGTCAAATCCCTCAGTGAAGACCCCATCCGGATCCGGTTGATACACGCGGCGCCCGAAGCCAATCCAGCTGAGCCCACGCCAGAAAGCTAGAACACTATCTTTATCGAATTTATATAGTCAATAAGAAAACTGTGCTATTTGGGCAACAGTCGTCATAAATCGGTCGCAACCATCCAGCGTGCTCATCTTATTGACCCAGGCGGCACATCGCATCCGTGAGCAGCCGCCGCGTTCAATGGTTATTTAACTGTGCCATATAACGAGGGGAAGCGATTTGGTTGACGCGAGCGGCGGCAAGAATTGCTTTATGAATAATCAGCTCGTTTCCGAAGTTAGCACGGTGAAATAAGGCGAAGGCTGTGGTATAATTGCTATAATTTTGAAGGGCGCGGGTCGAGCGTTCAAGTAACGTATCGCCTTTGGCAAGCTGCTTAGGAAGCAGCACAATGATGAAGACACGAAAAGCTACTAAGTTCGATGCAAAAAAACACATGTGGTGTATTAGCAACAGTATAAAATATTGCTTCTATTCCCCGCTTCCTTCCCGGAGAATCTCTAGATTCAACCAACTCTCCTCCGCCTCGGAGAGCTCTGCCTCGGCTTTTGCAAAAGCATCCGAAACCTGCGCGAATTTCACAGGGTCACGCGCGTAAAATCCCGGATCATTCAGTAAGGACTGGAGGCTCGCTCTGCGGGCCTGCAAGGCGTCAATCCGCGCCGGCAGAGTGTCAAGCATGTGCTTTTCCTTGAAGCCGAGGCGCGGTTTCGGCTTTTGCGGCGGCGCGGCGGCAGATTTTGGCTTGTCCCTGACAACCGGGGGCGCTGCGGAAACAGGGGCCCGGCCCACGCCGGAGCCACGCTGGACAACCATGTCGGAATAGCCGCCGGCATATTCCGTCCAGCAGCCAACTCCCTCGGCCACCAAAACCGATGTCGTCAGCCGGTCGAGAAAATCGCGGTCATGGCTGACGATCAGCAGAGTGCCTTTGTAGTCGCTGAGCATTTCCTGCAAAAGGTCGAGCGTTTCGAGATCGAGATCGTTGGTCGGCTCGTCGAGAACAAGGAGATTGGAGGGCCGCGCCAAGACCCTTGCCAGCATCAGCCTGCCGCGTTCGCCGCCCGAGAGACGCCCGATTGGCGTCTTCGCCTGTTCCGGGCCGAACAAAAATTCCTTCATATAGCCGATGACATGTTTGCGCTCGCCGTTGATCTCGACGAAATCGCTGCCGCCGCCAGTGAGCGCATCTTTCAAGACCGTCGCCGGATCAAGACTGGCCCGGCCTTGGTCGAGCGCCGCCAGCTGGATATTCGCGCCAAGGCGGACCGAACTATGGTCCGGGGCCAAGGCGCCGGTCAAAAGATTGACGAGCGTCGTCTTACCGGCGCCATTGGCGCCAATCAGGCCCAGACGGTCGCCGCGCAAAATGCGGATCGTTAGATTTTTGACAATCGCCCGCTCCCCGAAGGATTTCCCGAGATCCTTGGCTTCGATGACAAGTTTGCCGGACAGCTCCGCCTCGGCTGCCTCAAACTTGACCGTTCGCGAAGCGCGGCGCTGGCGGCGCTCGTCGCGCATCGAGGCGAGGCTTGCGAGACGCTTCTGGTTGCGCTTGCGCCGTGCGGTCACGCCATAACGCAGCCAATCTTCTTCCGCCGCAATTCTGCGGTCAAACTTATGGGCCGCCCGCTCCTCCTCTTCGAGGGCGGCATCGCGCCAAGCCTCGAATTCCGCGAAGCCGCGGGAGAGCGCACGGGTGCGGCCACGATCGAGCCAGACCGTGCCACGTACAAGATTTTGCAAAAATCTGCGATCGTGGCTGATGATGACAAGCCCCGACCGCACGGCTTTCAACTCCGCTTCGAGCCATTCGATCGCCGGCAGATCGAGGTGATTGGTCGGTTCGTCGAGGAGCAAAATATCGGGCTCCGACGCGAGCACCCGCGCGAGCGCGGCCCGGCGTGCCTCGCCACCCGAAAGCCGCGCCGGATCCTCCTCGCCCGTGAGCCCCAGAGCGTTCAACAGTGTCCTCGCCCGATGCGGATCATCGGTGGGGCCAAGCCCAGCCGCGACATAGGCGAATGCGGTGGCATGGCCAGAAAGATCGGGCTCCTGCGGCAGATACCGCAGATTGGCGCCAGGCTGCAGAAATCGCGTCCCGTTATCCGGCTCGATAAGGCCC
>DATJLX010000248.1:0-11094 GCA_035509135.1 Methylocella sp. | reverse complement strand
CGTCTCGCTCGTTTTGACTAGACGGTTGCCGGCGGTTCCTCTCATGACGGCGGTTCTGGTGCTCGTTTTCGGTTCGCTCACTCTGTATTTACAGGACGCCACGTTCATCAAAATGAAGCCGACCGTTCTCTATGTGGGATTCGGGGCCGCACTTCTCGGCGCCCAGGCGATGAACAAACAAGTATTGCCCATCATTTTCGATCACGCCATTGCATTGACCGAGCACGGATGGCGGCTCCTGACCTTGCGCTGGGGAGGGTTCTTTTTTGCGCTTGCGGCTCTGAACGAGATCATTTGGCGCACCCAGCCGAATGATGTTTGGGTCGCCTTTAAGTTTCCCGGGATTTTTGTTTTAATTTGTCTTTTTTCGGTGGCTCAGATGCCGCTCATTCAACGCCATAAATTGGCGAACGAAGAGGCAGGACGTGCGCAGGATCATTATTGAGCCCATGTTTTAGAAGCCGCAGGTGCCGCTCAAGGACGCTTCCAATGCCAAGGCTCAGGGATGTCAGAGCGAGTTGGGAGCCCGTGCCGCAGGGGAAGGACCAAACCGCGCTCCGCTCAGAGCCTATATTGCTGAATGCGGGTCGTGCGCAGCCCGGCGAGACCGTATTGATCAATTGATAATTGCCAGGACAGAAATTCGTCGATGGTCAAGGTATAGCGGCTGCACGCTTCATCCAGGGACAAAAGACCCCCTCGTACCGCTGCCACAACTTCCGCCTTGCGCCGGATCACCCAACGCTTGGTCGTTGTAGGAGGCAGATCGGCGATGGTCAAAGGACTGCCGTCCGGTCCGATGACATATTTGGTCCGCAGACGGTTTGGTTCGGACATGTTCAACTCTCACCCACCAGACTGATCTTGCTGCTGAACAAAATAGGGGGGGTGTTTTAAGATTTGCCTAAACCGAAGCCACGCTTTTGCTGACTGAAATCCAGTCCAAATGTCTCGATTATTTGATATGGATGCGATGTAATGTGCTTTATGTCTCTAATTGATACGATCCGGGTGCATGACGTTAAGGAACGCATCGGCGCGTTCCGGGCTGGAGGCTGCTGGAGGCCAGGTGGTAAACAAATTTGCATTTGGGATACAGCCGGTATTAAATACATGTTTCGAGCAACACAATGCCAAGCCTAGTGGTGATGGAGCAAGGAGGGGATTTTGCTCTTAAATCCCGGCCGGCCAAACGCAGAGTTTCTCGAAAAGGCCAACGCAACCATTGTCCCAAAAAGTTGCAGGCTTTTTGGATAAGACGATGTGACAAAACTAAGCGATAGGAAACGCGAGGGATCGCAGGTGAAGTGCTCGTGGTCTTGCTGGGGACACTGACCTATGCGTACCGTGTGTTCCGGTTTGCGACAGCAAGCGTGAATGACGCTTTACCGGCAATCGAGTGAGCATTGGGCGACGTCCATGAATGAAAACCCGGCGTTGGGAGGGAGAGTTGATCCCATCGGTCTTGGTTTCAACAAACCCGCAGCGAAAACGCGCATTGTCGTTGCTATGTCGGGCGGCGTCGATTCATCGGTCGTGGCCGCGTTGCTCAAGGAGCAAGGCTATGACGTTATCGGCGTAACCTTGCAGCTTTACGACCATGGCGAGGCGGTTCATCGCAGGGGGGCCTGTTGCGCGGGACATGACATTTATGACGCGCGTCTTACAGCGGTGCGTCTCGGCATCCCGCATTATGTTCTGAATTACGAAGAGCGGTTCCGGAACAAGGTGATTTCTCCCTTCGCGCAAAGTTATGCAGAGGGGCAGACACCGATACCATGTGTTGCTTGCAACAGCGAAATCAAATTTGCCGATCTGCTCGATACGGCATTAGACCTTGGCGCCGACGCCTTGGCGACTGGCCATTACGTGTCTTCCCGGCTCGATGCCTCGGGCAATCGTGCGCTTTACCGGGCCCATGACCTTTCCCGGGATCAAAGCTATTTCCTGTTCGCGACGACCAAGGCTCAGCTCCAATTTTTGCGGTTTCCGCTTGGTGAAATGGAGAAGGCACAAGTTCGTAGCCTCGCCCGGCAGTTCGGTCTGCCGGTCGCCGAAAAAGCCGATAGCCAGGATATTTGTTTCGTTCCCACTGGCAGATATAGCGATCTTGTTGAACGCTTAACGCCCGGCGCTGCGCTTCCCGGCGACATTGTGCATGTCGATGGCCGTGTGCTCGGACACCATCCAGGCGTCATCCATTATACGGTCGGCCAAAGGCGCGGTCTTGGGCTTGGCGGCTCCGCTGCCGGCGAGCCGCTTTTTGTCGTCAAACTGGACGCCGCACAGGCTCAAGTGATCGTTGGTCCGCGCGAGGCGCTGGCGACCCGAAGAGTCCATTTGCGGGCGCTCAACTGGATCGGGCCAGGTACGCTGGAGGACCATGCCCAGGGAGAGGAAATCTTCGTGCAGATCCGCTCGTCCCGGCCGCCGGTTCTGGGTTTCCTTTTTATTGGTTCTGGAGAAGCCGCCGTCGAGTTCGCCGCTGCGGAAGATGGTGTTTCGCCCGGCCAAGCGTGCGTCTTCTATGCGTCGGACAGGCCGCACGCACGCGTTCTGGGCGGCGGCTTCATTGTTTCGACGGAACCAGCTCGGCCGGCGGCTCAGCAAAAGAGTTACTTGCGCGGCGAGCCATTGCCTCTTTAAGAGGGAAACGCCGCCGTCACGCGTGTGAGCGATCCTATAGAACAATTGACCTGAGGGGTGGTCCAAGAGAATGGAATTACCGCATCGTAGTGTGAAGATCGCGCCAGTAAAAGACGACGCCGTTCCTGGCGATGCCCCCTTGGGCACGAAGCCGGGAATCGCCGGTGATGCCGCCTTTCTCGATAATAAGCATGTTAAGAAATCCTATGCGCGCTGGGCGCCTATTTACGACCTCGTCTTCGCCCTTGTCTTGCGGCCCGGACGCAAAGCCGCCGCCGCCGCCGCCGACCGCCGGGGTGGCTGCGTGCTCGATGTCGGTGTTGGCACGGGTCTCGAATTGCCCATGTTCAACCGGCGGACGCGGTTGATTGGGGTCGATCTGTCCGAGCCCATGCTTCAGCGCGCCCAGACGCGCCTTCACGCTGAGGCTTTGGGCAATGTCGAAGGCCTTGGCGTCATGGACGCGGCGCGTCTTGGGTTCCAAGATGGCTATTTCGATGCGGTGGTAGCGCCATATGTTTTGACAGTCGTGCCCGAGCCGCACGCCAGTCTCGATGAATTCGCCCGTGTCGTGAAGCCTGGTGGCGAGATTATCCTTGTCAATCATGTCGGGAGCAGCCAAGGCCCGATGGCCTGGATCGAAGCCGCTCTCGCCAAATGCAGCGCTGAACTTGGCTGGCGGCCGGAATTCGCTTGGTCCATTGTGGGCGACTGGATCGATTCCAGGCCTTCCGTCCGTCTCGTCGAACGGCGAAAACTGCCGCCTTTTGGACTGTTTACCCTTGCGCGGATCGAAAAGCTTTGACTGAGAGCCGGCCATGCAGAAGTTTTGAGTTTTTTGCTGGACTGTTTTTTCTCAAAATCAACGCAGCCATTGTAGGAGCCAATGAGCACTCAGGACAGGGATGCTCAAGATAGCCGGTTGATTTAGCGTGATCTTATGCAAAAACTCAGAGCTTTATTGGAATTATGCGGTCTATATTGTTCTGAAAAACGCCCCCCGATTTTCAAAAAAAATGCGATTTCTCGATCCTAGGCCGGATTGAAAAAGCCAGCATAATCTTGGCATGTTCGAAAACAATGACAACCCACTTGTTTTGCTCTTCGCAAAAACATACATTGCGGAGTGTCGTGTTTTTGCCGACGGCTTGGCCTCGCATTTTTGCGTCTGCTGACGACCTCCTCCTCAAAACCTCGATACGATCTTGGCGTCGGCATGCACGGGCGCCTGTTTTTCTCTACGACTCTAAGGATAGCTTCTATGACTACGGGAACTGTAAAGTGGTTTAAC
Organism: Methylocella sp.; assembly: GCA_035509135.1. Lineage (GTDB taxonomy): Bacteria > Pseudomonadota > Alphaproteobacteria > Rhizobiales > Beijerinckiaceae > Methylocapsa. The sequence goes on along the minus strand of DATJLX010000248.1, from coordinate 7,157 downwards.
CCGGACAAAGGATACGGCTTCATACAGCCAGATGACGGCGGCAAGGATGTGTTTGTCCACATCAGCGCCGTGGAACAATCGGGATTGCGCAACCTGCAAGAAGGACAGAAAATCGCCTATGAAGTTATTGCCGACAAGCGAACCGGCAAGTCCGCTGCTGGAAACCTTCGCGCGGCCTAAGGGCAGAACTGTTCTGTGTAAGGGCCCTGGCTTTCATGCTGGGGCTTTTTTCGGCCCTTTCGGGGACATATTGTGAACTTTTTGACTTTGGATGCAAGAAACCGCAGGCACATTCTTGATCGCTGATCAGAAGCTGGACTCGTCCCCGGTTCGCCCGGCTTTCATTATGCTGGGGCCGAAAGCCGCAGGCAAAAGCGCTCCAAGGGTAAAGGTTGCGCGGACGCCTATGGTCCCGGCAACGTGGATTTTGGCGTCATCGCTGGCGAATTCGCGCAGCCGCTGGCGGCAGGCGCCGCAAGGCGTGACCAAGGCTTTCCCTTCCCCGATGATAAGGATTTCGGCGATGCGTCTGTGGCCACCGAGGACCATGGCGGCAATCGCGGCGGATTCCGCGCAAGTCCCGACAGGATAAGCGGCATTCTCGACATTCGCTCCAGAAAAAATCGCGCCAGACTCGGTGCGGAGAGCGGCGCCCACTGCAAAACCCGAATAGGGAGCGTAAGCATTCATTCGCGCTTTCACCGCTGCGGAAAAAAGCGTCTCGATCGAATCCATGCGGGCACATTCCTATCCGCTCCGCCAAAAGCAAGGCTTAGCGGAGCAATCACAAACAATGGTTTCATCCAAACCAGCAAGGTTGAAACGTAACGCTTGGCCAAGCTTGAGCCCCATCGGGAAGCTATGGAACCCTTGTCGGAATTAATGGTTTGCCCAGCTTACCACGGACCGGGGAGAGCCATGCGAAAGAAAGATATCGCCTCGAATCGGGGTTTTGCCGCCATGGATGTGGAGAAACAACGGGAAATTGCAAGCAAGGGGGGCAGAAGCGTTCCCAACGAGAAGCGCAGTTTTTCACAAAACCACCAGCTTGCTTCCGAAGCGGGCCGCAAGGGCGGCCGCTCTTCGCACGGCCATCGGCAGGAGGGAAAGAAAACGGATTGAATTGATCTCGGTAAATTTCAGGATTAGTTTGTCAAAGTCGGTGCATGGATCGAAAGTCTACTCGAATGAGAGGGGGCTATGAGCCAGGCTGCGACAGGACGGCGCGATGGGCTCCGGCCGCCACCGTTTCGAACCGCCCGCTCGCCTCGTCGAGGGCAAGCAAAGTTCCCTTGGAAATCCCAAAATAAGCACCGTGAAGGCTAAGTCGGCCCTGCCGTTCGCGCTCCGTGATCCACGGAAAAGTGCGCAAATTGGCGAGACCTTGGATAACCGAAGCCAGTGCCAGGCGCTCGATATATTCCTCGAGCGGAGTGTCGGCCGGTTCAAGGCGTGCTGCCGCGGCACGGATCAGACTGATCCATTTTCCAATGAAATCACCTGAAGATAGCGGTTCATGACCGGTTTTTGTCTCGTTCTGCGCGAAGGCTCGCACGCCGCCGCAGCTCGCATGCCCCATGAGAACAATGTGTTCGACGCCCAACCCCATGACTCCGAATTCAAGGGCAGCCGAGGTACCATGCAAATCGTCATTCGGGCCGTAGGGCGGCACGAGATTAGCGATGTTGCGGACAACGAAAAGTTCACCAGGTCTCGCATCGAAGATGACCTCCGGCGATACTCGGGAATCGCAGCATCCGATCAACATGATACGGGGATTTTGTCCCGCCTCGGCCAAATAACGAAAATGTTCTTGTTCCTGTGGGAAGCGCCCGCCAAGGAAGGCCACATAGCCATGGATAAGCCGGTCCGGCAGCAATCCGTGGCCTTGTCCGGACCAGGGTGTGCGCGAAGTTGTTCCGGACATGGATTTGTCTCCAAGAATTCGCAAAAATCGCGGGACTGGCGTTTGGTGGGATCTTCACCACACCACCGGCTATCATAGCATTGTTCGCGCTTTAGGCCTTAGAAAAGTGAGATGCACGCGATCACTTGCCCCGTCAGGCCCGGGAAAGGACCAGCTGTCACTGGCTATTGCTCGCCTAATGCCGTGGCTTGGACTGAAATCAATGATTCTTTGGCACAATTGTGCTGGCGCGAGGTTCTTGCTCGGTGTTATCCCTTCGCTTTTCTCGTTCTCAACGTGCTTCGCCGATCCGCCGGCTATCATCCACTACGCTCCCGTGGAAAATCTCGAGCATGCCGATGTTGCCCTGATCGATCAGGCGGAGCACAAAATCGATATCGCGGCGTATGTTCTGACGGATTGGCCGGTCATGCAGGCTTTGATCCGGGCGGCTCAGCGGGGGGTCAAGGTCCGCATCTATATGGACGGAAGGCGAATCGGCGAGCGTGAACCCACACCATTATTCCGAGAACTCCTTTCGACACCTGAAATCGAAGTCCGCTTCAAGCGCGCGGGATCGCCTTTGATGCATCTCAAAAGTTACCAAATCGACGGCCGATGGTTGCGCACGGGCGCCGCAAACTTTTCGGCCTCGGGACTGAAGCGGCAAGATAACGATCTTCTGGTTATCGAGAGTCCAGCTGCGGTGACGGCCTTTGAGCGGCGTTTCGACTCGATCTTCGCGGAAGGGGAAACCTTACCGCCCGCTTCCGATGGGCCCACCCCGTAAATCATGTGATCGTTTTATTGGTTCCAGAAGACTCTCGGGTGCCAAGTGGCCGGTATTAGCCATCCCCCGAAAGAACAATGACGAAGCATGACTTAAGCTAAAATTTCGTCGTTTCGACCGGCTCTGGCAGCCATCAATAGGCGCTATAGCGGAAAACCTCGATACACGTCCGCAATAAAATATTGAACTTTTTGGATTGTGACCGGGCGCACAATCGCATCCGCGAACCCGCCGTGCTGCCCCAGCAGGGTTCTGATGCTATGATCAGGTAAAATCCGTACCGGCAACGGCGAGGCGCGAAGACGGGAGCGAACCGTTTCGAGAAGGTCCTGGCTCCCCCAACGCAAAGCGATCAAGTATTCCGACGCACCCTTTTCTCTCGCAATCGTGATGGCGTGGTCCAGATCAGCGAAAATCTCATTCGTGCCGTAGCGCCGTTTCGTTGCGATAGACATACGATAAACTTCCTTCTGGCCAAAACATTGCAATATAAAGCTTGCGCTTAGTCCCATCAACTCAGCTGGCTCGCCTATCGTCATCACGCGACGTCCGTCGAGTCTTTCGGCCGAAAGAAGGGCGCGCATTGCTTTGGCGAAAGCCCAACGGGAAATAAACAGGAGAATGATTTGGAGCGATAAAGTGGCGACGAAGGGCCAGAGGGACTCCAGGGTGTCTCTCAAAAAAAACAAGAGTCCGGTTACCAATAAAGCCGTGAATGCAAAGATCAAGAGAAGTCTCCCAAAATATGGTTTTGGAATGAGAAGCACGGGAAACCGGTACAGGCCGTGAGCACGGACCGTATAAATGTATAAAAAGGCATTGAGAATGTTAGCGGCCAAACAGGCGTTAGCCGTTGCGAAATCATCGTGCGAAACAAATTGAAAAACGGCTGGCAGCAAGCAAAAAAAAACGACAGATCGACAGCCGGACTTAAAATTTCAACTTTTGGTAGGATAGGTTGATGCGTTTGAAAATTCGCGACCCCAATACTGTGTGACCCCGAGCCTCCACGAGATCATTCAATCGGCTTAGAAACATTCCAATACCTCACATAATTCAAAAAAATCAATGGCTTATCTTATTCTCTGACAAGCCCGCAAATCACCAATTAGATCTGATTATTTTTACCACTTATCATTGTTTCGGGGCGCCCTCAAGCCTCGCATGGGCTATCGGTTTCGAGATACACGTAAACCTTAAGGCTTGGTCTTAATGCCTGGGAAACGGTATAATTTTGACGGCACTCGAGAAAACGGCCGCCTCTCTTGATTGGACGCTGTGTGGCACTCCCGTTTCTCGCTGCGCGGAAATCCTCTTAAGCGATCGGCTCATCTAATGCACTGCGGACCCTGGTTGTTTGTCGTTTTGGCGAGCACGCTTTGGGAAGGCCCCACGGCCGCTGCCGAATCCATCGCGGCGGACGGCGTGGACCGAAGCAAAATCACGCCTTCCATCCGTGGAAACGCCAGCACGGACAAAACGATTGATGCAGCGGGGACCAACCCTTCCTGGCGACTTGTACGGAGTGCGGGAGCCAACGCCGAAGCAAAGGCATCGGCCATTCTTCATACCGCTGATTTTGAGAGATCCGACCCGCGGTTGGCAGGCCTTATGCTTCGATGCGGAAGAGAGGGCATCGAAACCGTTATCGTGGTGGTCGAGCCTTTTCCACCCCATGCACAGCCGCAAGTTATCTTGCGCTCGTCTGGACAAGAGTCCAGCTTTGTTGGAACGGTCATTCCCACCGGCGCGGGCATCCGGCTGCCCAGTAATGCGACGACCTTGGTGACAGGCCCGTGGCACGCGGCGCGAGAGCTTGAGATAAGAGTCGCCGACCGTGATGTCGTGTTTGACGGCGTCGTCACTTTAGCCGGCCTTCCAGCGGCACTCGATTCGCTCAACGCCGAATGTGTTCAAAAATGAGACTTTACGGGAATGTGAATTTCTGTAGATAATGAAATGAAAATAGCAAGCGTCACATAAGAATAACAAGCCAAGATAGGCAAATGGGAGGCATCGAAATGGAAATTCTCATCGCTGGAGGAGCCTTTTTGGGAGCCATATTAGGGCGTTTTTTCAAGGTGTTTATCCTTGTTCCCGCCAGCACCTTCCTGATCGCTATGGTGCTGACAAAGACGGGGTTTGCAGGCCCCCCGCCCGTAAGTTCATTCGTCAAAATCATCCTTTTGATCTCTGGACTCGAACTCGGCTACTTTACGGGGCTCATTTCGACAGATATTTCCTTGCTCGTGCAAGGCTTTCGTGGTTTATGGACAAGGCCGCGCAGCTCGGCCTCATCGCGCCCAGCCCATTTAGGATAGCCGTTGCGACCGGGTATATTCCGCGAGTCAATTACTCCGGCAAAGAGGCTTTCCTTTTATTTCGATGAAATTAAATGGAGTGCCAAGGTTTTCGGTCCTAAGAGCATGATCACAAAAGATAGACCAACTGACATAATAAGGCAGAGTTGGGACATAGTCGCTTCTTCTAAAAACACGATCGTGGTCGAGGGGGCGGCCGGTTGCACTAACAATCATTAGAAGTTTTTTAATGAGCGCCCGGCCCGTGCGGGAGCCGATTGCAAAATACCAGATCGGGGTTCATCTATAAAATGGCAGGATGTCAGGGATGAAAACAATAATGCCCGGCAACCGCTTCGGACCATCGGAAGCACCCTATGACCCATTCAGAAACCGGCCAGTTACTCCGGCATGATTGGACGATTAACGAGATTCTGGCGATCCATGATTTGCCGCTGCTAGAGCTGATCGCGCAGGCAAACCGGATTCATGGGCATTTTCACAAGGTCGGTGATATCCAAAAAGCGAGCCTGCTAAGCATCAAGACTGGCGGCTGTCCGGAGGATTGCGCCTATTGTCCGCAATCTGCGCATTATCGCGAGGTTCATCTCGATAAGGTCGATATGATGGACACTGGCGCCGTGCTCGTGGCCGCCGCCTGGGCGAAAGCCGCTGGAGCCGGCCGTTTTTGCATGGGTGCGGCCTGGCGCGATGTGCGCGATGGGGCGAGGTTCGACGCGGTGCTCGATATGGTGCGCGGTGTGCGCGCGCTTGGAATGGAGGCCTGCGTGACTCTTGGCATGCTGAACCAGAATCAAGCGGAACGGCTGAAAGAGGCAGGGCTCACAGCCTATAATCACAATCTCGACACGAGCCCTGAATTCTACCCAAACATCATCACGACGCGAACCTATGACGATCGGCTTGAAACCTTGCGGGCGGTACGGGCCGCCGGGCTTCAAATGTGCTGCGGTGGCATTATAGGGATGGGTGAAACCGCGAGGGATCGAGCCTCCTTGCTACACGTATTGGCAGGCTTTGATCCGCATCCGGAAAGCGTGCCGATCAACGCCTTGGTTCCGGTCGAGGGCACCCCGCTCGGGCAAAAGACACGAATCGATCCCATTGATTTTGTACGGATGATTGCCACCACGCGGATTGTCTTACCGGCCTCAAGAGTCCGCCTCTCGGCAGGCCGATCCGTGTTAAGCCGCGAAGCGCAAGTCCTCTGCTTGGTCGCTGGGGCGAATTCGATTTTTTATGGCGAAACCTTGCTGACGACGCGCAATGTCGCGGAGCACGAGGATGGCGCGCTGTTTGCCGCTCTCGCTCCGTTATCAAACGCGGAAAAATCAATTCATTCGTGAACATCTGTGCCTTACCGCGCGATGGGGCCGACCGCGAGGGCCTTATACGGCGGATGCGTTTACGCGAAGAGCGATCGTCCAAAAATCGGCATAATCGGATCGTTCGCCATTGCGGGTATGCCCTCATGATTTTGAGGGGGTCAGTCCGGGCAGGAAACCTTGCTGCGGCAATTTTCAAGTGAACGGAAGCAACATGGAGAATTGAGGCTGCGTCGATCGTCTGCTTGTTTGGAGGAAACACAGAATGGGTGTTTATCGCTTGGTTCTAGCGTACATGGTTGTTTTTAGTCATATAAACAATAATATTTACGGATATAACATTGGTATAGTTGCAGTAATTTCATTTCTACTGTTAAGTGGATTTGTAATGAACGCATTAATACGTAAATATTATCTGTCATTTTCGGCGATTCCTGCTTTCTACTTGGATAGATTTGTGCGGCTAGCTCCGCAATTTTATCTATACACAGTGCTAACATTAATAGGTGCGATTACGTTAGGATTGCATCATCCATGGATGACCTCGGTTCCATCAATGTGGCACACCATCCTCCAGTTGTCTGTCGTTCCGCTGAACTTCTATCGTCATTATCCAAGCATGTTGCTTCCACAGGCATGGTCATTGGGGCTTGAAGCAATGTTCTATGCAGTGTTTCCGTTTGTCCTGATTTTTAGAATTAGAATTGTTGTGGCGCTAGTTTCCTTTTCTATTTTTTTGTTGGCCTATGTCGGTATCTTGGACACAGACTTATACGGATATCGCTATCTGCCAGGGACATTGTTCATATTTATCT
>DATJLX010000247.1:0-3588 GCA_035509135.1 Methylocella sp. | reverse complement strand
GCCCAGTTCGCCTTCGCCAAGCTTTGGCTTCGACCCAGCGCGGGCCAGCGCCTGCAGGCGCTGGCTGAGCGCGGGGTTCACGGCCGCAAGCCGCCCGCGCTCATAGCGAAAGCCCTTTTGGGCCCGCACGAGCTCCTCGGCCTTGGCATTGGCGAAGAGAACCCGGCACGTCGCGCTCAAAAGAAAGACGGCGAAACCCGTGGCCATGGCCAGCGCGTTCGCCGTGGCGCGCGCCCGGGCAAGCAGGCTGTGGATCGCGGCGGCGCGCTGCAAATGCGGCGCGAGAGTTTTGAGGAGCTGCCATTCTTGAGGCTCGACCCAGACCGCTTCCGGTGACCTATGGAGGATCAAATGCCCGCTAGAACAAGGCCCGTGGAGAAGACCAATGCCGAGCGAATCGCCCCACACCTGCGGGCATACGAATTCGTTGAAAAAAGCCGATTTTCTGAACGCGTCACTTTGTGTGGTGCGTGTATAGGTCTGCACCTCGCCGGGCGCGGTTGACGCCACAAGGGCGCGCAACGGATTATGCTGGTGCCAAAACTCGACATAGCCCTTGGCATAATAGGGATCGACATTGTGCGTCGTCGAAAGTTGCACCGCGTCCGTGTCCTGAACAAGAAGGACGCCGCTCATCGATTTTGTTGCTTCGGCGATGCGCTTGACGACCTCGTCCCAGCGGGACGGGTCGATAATGGCGTCGTAGATGGCCGCGATGAGATCTGCGTCGTCAGCTATGGCACAGCCTCCCGCCAAGACGGCGTCATACAATCACAGTTTTCCGGCAAATGCCAGACAAGGCGCAGCTCTAGACTGGCGGTCTTGTTTTGACGCCAAAGACCATGTTTTAGCGCCATCTTACGCAAGGCAGGGCGAATGATGTTTCTGGTTTGTAAGGTTTTCGGCTTCGACCGGACAAAAATGTTTTCACGTGAAACATTTTTGTACGATTTTTCCACAACTTCCGCCTGTAAAACTTATCCCGGTTTTCCTAGGAGCGGCTTCGTTGCAAAAGCCAGCCGTCCCGCTAAATTGAGGCAAAGTCTTGCATCCCGCGAACCGCTCCGTGACGCCGTGGATGCCACATTCAGATCGGATCGATGAAGCAACCCAAAACGCGCCCCGGCTCAGGCCGGGCGGCCAGCGCTCCGCACACCGCGCCCGATGTTCCGCACCCCCTCGCGCCGCCCGCGCCGCCGGAAAAACGCTTTGATGGCCGCGCGATCGTGATTCGCGGCGCCCGCGAACATAATCTGAAGAACATCGATCTGACGATTCCGCGCGACAAGCTTGTTGTGTTTACCGGCCTTTCGGGCTCGGGCAAATCCTCGCTTGCTTTCGACACCATTTATGCCGAGGGGCAGCGCCGCTATGTCGAATCGCTTTCGGCCTATGCGCGCCAATTCCTCGAAATGATGCAAAAGCCCGATGTCGATCAGATCGACGGGCTGTCGCCGGCGATCTCGATCGAGCAGAAAACGACCTCGAAGAACCCGCGCTCGACAGTCGGCACCGTCACCGAGATCTATGATTACATGCGGCTCCTTTTCGCCCGCGTGGGCATCCCCTATTCGCCAGCGACGGGCCTGCCGATCGAGAGCCAGACGGTGAGCCAGATGGTCGATCGGGTGATCGCCCTGCCTGAACGCACGCGGCTTTATTTGATCGCGCCCGTCATTCGCGGCCGCAAGGGAGAATATCGCAAGGACATCGCTGAATTCATGAAGCGCGGTTTTCAGCGCCTGAAAATCGACGGAGAATTTTATGAAATCGCCGACGCGCCCGCACTCGACAAAAAACTCAAGCATGACATCGACGTCGTCGTTGACCGGATTGCCGTGCGGCCCGACATCGAAGCCCGCTTGTCGGAAAGTTTTGAAACCGCTCTCGAACTCGCCGACGGCATAGCAATCATTGAATATGCCGATGAGAAGGAGGCGGATGCTTCGCCGAAACGGGTTGTCTTTTCATCGAAATTCGCCTGCCCCGTCTCCGGCTTCACGATTCCCGAGATCGAGCCCCGCCTCTTTTCCTTCAACAATCCTTTTGGCGCCTGCCCGCATTGCGGCGGCCTCGGCATCGAACAAACCGTCGACCCCGAACTCATCGTCCCGGATCCGAAGCTCACCCTGCGCAAGGGCGCGATCGCACCGTGGGCACGTTCAAACTCGCCCTATTATCTGCAAACCCTCGAAGCGCTCGCCAAGCATTTCAAGTTCCGGCTCGACACGCGTTTCGAGACCCTGCCGCAAAAAGCCCGCGATGTGATTCTCTATGGCTCGGGCGAGGAGGCCGTGCGCTTCTCCTATGATGATGGTTTGCGCTCCTATGATGTCGTGAAGCCCTTCGAAGGTGTCATCTCCAATCTTGAGAGGCGGTTTCGCGAGACCGAAAGCGAATGGGCGCGCGAGGACATTGCCCGCTACATGACGGCTTCGCCCTGCGGCGTCTGCCTAGGCACGCGGCTGCGTCCCGAAGCGCTCGCGGTCAAGATCGAGGGCCAGCACATCAGCCAATTGACCGCGCTTTCCGTGCTGGCCGCGCAACAATGGTTCGCCGCCCTGCCCGGCAAGCTCGATCCCAAACGCGCCGAGATCGCCAAACGCATCTTAAAGGAAATTTCCGAAAGGCTGTCGTTTCTTGTCGATGTGGGCCTTGGCTATCTCACCCTTGCCCGTTCCTCCGGCACGCTGTCTGGCGGCGAGAGCCAGCGCATCCGGCTCGCCTCGCAGATCGGATCGGGCCTGACGGGCGTGCTCTATGTGCTGGATGAGCCGTCGATCGGCCTGCATCAGCGCGACAATGCCCGGCTGCTCGACACCTTGCGGCGGCTGCGCGATCTCGGCAACACGGTGATCGTCGTCGAACATGACGAGGACGCGATTCTTGCCGCCGATTATGTTGTCGATGTCGGCCCCGGCGCCGGCATTCACGGCGGCGAGATCGTTTCGCACGGCACCGCCGCCGACATCATGGCGGATAAGAATTCGCCAACCGGCCAGTATCTGACCGGTGTCCGGGAAGTCGCGAGCGGGAGCCGGCGGCGCAAGCCGCAACCCGGCCGCAAGCTTGTTGTCGTCGATGCACAGGGCAACAATCTCAAAAATATCTCGGCCACACTCCCGCTTGGCCTGTTTACCGGCATCACCGGCGTGTCCGGCGGCGGCAAATCGACGCTGATTATCGATACGCTCTATAAAGCCGCCGCACGGCGGCTCAATGGCGCGCTCGAACATCCGGCCCCTCACAAGCGGATCGACGGCCTCGAACATCTCGACAAAGTGATTGATATTGACCAATCGCCGATCGGCCGCACGCCGCGCTCCAATCCGGCGACCTACACGGGCGCGTTCACGCCGATCCGCGAATGGTTCGCGGGTCTCCCGGAAGCGAAGGCGCGCGGCTATCTGCCGGGGCGGTTCTCCTTCAACGTCAAGGGAGGGCGCTGCGAGGCCTGCCAGGGCGATGGCGTGATCAAGATCGAGATGCATTTCCTGCCCGACGTTTATGTTACCTGTGATGTCTGCAAGGGCAAGCGCTACAACCGCGAAACCCTCGAAGTGCTGTTCAAGGGCAAGTCGATCGCCG
>DATJLX010000246.1:0-12642 GCA_035509135.1 Methylocella sp. | reverse complement strand
CGCTCGCATCCGCGAAGGCCTCGATTTCCGATTGTCTCACATAATTGACCGTGCCGGCGGCATTCGTCCGGATCGCCAGATAGGCATCTTCACTGCCGGCGGCGGTGCCAAATTCCGCCAAAACGAGAAACACAATTGTGGCGGGACACCAAACCCAACGGGAGGCGTGCATGAAGTGTCTCCCTTGCTCTCAATGAGCTTTCTCGTTCCCTTGCCTGACTGCATTTCCTTGACGCGTACCGGTATCCGCTTCGCTTTGCGCTAACCGGAAAGCTGTTCGGCGCGGAGTTTTGCCGCGGCAACGGCGCGTTCGATCAAGGGAGAAAGACCATCCGGCGCCGCCATCAGGACGTCAAGGGCAGCGGCGGTCGTGCCGCCGCGCGACGTCACGCTCTCGCGCAATTGAGCAGCCGAACTTTCGGCGTTCCGGTACAACAATTCGCCTGCCCCTTCGACCGTGGCGCGAGCGAGCCTGCCGGCAAGATCGTCTGGCAATCCCAAAGCCGCTCCGGCTTTCGCCAGGCATTCGGCGAGATAGAAGACATAAGCGGGACCAGAGCCCGATACGGCGGTCACGACATCGATCAGCCGCTCGTCGGCAAGCCATTCGACGCCGCCGGTTGCGGCGAGCAAATCCCCGGCGAGGGCGCGGTCGCTCGGGGTTGCCGCTTCATTCGCGACAAGCCCGGTGACGCCACGCCCCACGGCCGCGGGGAGATTGGGCATCGCCCTGATGATGGCTTTTGCCTGCGGCAGGCGGGCCGCGATATTGGCGAGCGTCTTGCCGGCAAGGATCGAAACAACCAGCGTGCCGGGGCCTGCACGGGAAGCCAACCATGGCGCCGCCTCATCAAGTGTCTGCGGCTTGATCGCGAGCACGAGAATTTCGGGCGGCTGCGCGGGGGCCTGCAAGGCAAAGCCCGCCGCCCTTGCGAGCGCGAGAAGGTCCGGCTGTGGATGCGGCTCGATGACGAAGATATTTCGCGGATCGTAGCCCCGGTCGAGCCAGGCCCGCAACATCGCGCCGCCCATCTTTCCGGCGCCGGCGAGGAGGAGGGACGCCTTGAAGCGCTCCACTTCCGGTGCGCCCATGTCAGGCCCGGCCTTGCGTCTCAAGCATGATGGAGCCCAGCGCCTCGTGCCCGGTTTTGCCCGCCCAGACGACAAATTGAAACGCCTGATAGTAGCGTTCGCAGGCGCGCACCGCGCTGGTGAGAACAGTTTGACACTGATGGCCGTTCAGCTCGGCGCCGCCGGCGAGCAGGAGCGCATGCCGGAACATGATCACGCCATCCTTCGGCCAAATGTCGAAATGGCCGATCCACAACTCTTCATTAATGAGCGCGACAAGCGAGGCAAGCTCCAGAAGCCGCGCCGCCGGCACTTTGAGGTCGAAGGCGCAGGCGACGTGCAAGGCCTCCACCTCGGCGAGCCAGGTGAAGGCGATATTGTAATCGGTCCAGCCGCCGGAGACCGCGATCGAAATTTCGTCCTGTTCGTCGCGGTCGAATGACCAATGATTGTGCGCGGCGATACGCTCGATGATATCGACCGGATGTTCGGCGCGAACGAGGTCGAGTTGCAATTGCGGCATTCCTGGGCCTCGGATGGATCTCTTCTAGAATCGAGAAATGCTTCCGCATTTCCGGTGGGTGGTGCTTTCTGCTGACGCGCGACTCAAAAATCACTTTGGAGTGGCGCGGATAAAGAATCACAAGGTGGCCACCTTTTGCAACTGGCTTTAGCCCGGTTGTCCCCCGCTGCGCGCGCCGCGCCGCTGATCGCGCTGTTTTCCCGGCACCAAAAGGCTCATCATAATGTCAGGCATCGGGAAAGCCGTTGGGTTGCGCGATGGCCTCAGGTCCCGCGGCGGCTCGCCCAATCGCCATAACCAACTTGCCACTCTTCCGTCACAAGTGTGAAACAAGCGCGAACTAAGCTTCATCCAGAAGCGGAACCTGCCAGCGGACCCCGGCGGGTTTTCGCCAATCAACCATAATCCGGGAGAGGCCCTTCATGACGCTGAGACAATGGTTCAAGTCGGCCACCGCCACCCTTGCCCTGATCGCGATGCTGCAGCCGTCTGGCGCGGCATTGGCTGCGGATGATGCCAATATCGTAAAGCTCGCCCCCAAATCGGGCCCTCTGGTGCAGAAATTTATGCATCCCATCGCCGAGGAGCCGTCTCTCCCGCATAAGGATAAACTCGATCTGCTTCGCAAGAAAGTGAAATATGTGTTCGTCCTGTTCCAGGAGAACCGGTCGTTTGACTTTTATTTTGGCACCTATCCGGGCGCGAATGGTCTGTTCTCCCAGCCTTCGTACCAAACACCGGGCTTCGTGCAGAAGATCGTCAACATAGATGGCACCGTTTCCACCATATCGCCATTCCTGATCCCCGAGACCGTCAAGGATGTGAACGGCAAAACTGTGCCGATCTATTCGGCGGATACGGACTCGGTCGATCACTCGCACGCTGGCATTGACAACAGCCTCGATGTCGACGCCAATCTCGTCGCGCATAACGATCTTTACGCGCTGAACGAAGAAGCCCTCACGGTCAAGAACGGTCAGATCGTCGTCCTGAAGACGGGTCTGCCGCCGACCACGCCGCCGACGCTTCTGCAGAAACAGCGTGCCGAGCTCGTGATGTCGCATGTTGATTGCACCGCCGTGCCGCTCCTCTGGCAGTATGCGGACCGCTTCACGCTGTTCGACAATTTCCGTCAGACGATCATTGGCCCCTCGACGCCGAATGCGATTGCGCTCATCGCAGGGCAATCGGGTGAAACGCAATGGGCCTTGCATCCCGATGAGGGCAGCAACAATCAGGCGAGCCCGGTGGTGGCGAGCTCGGGCGGGGAGCCGGTCGTCGGCGATCCCGGTCCTTTCCCTGGTTCCAACCTTGATTACTCTCCGGTCAAGCCGCCCTACAACCCGGCCGACGAAAATCCCAACACGCCGGCCCTGGTCCAGACCTACGCCTCGCTGCCGCTCTCATTCCTCGGCAAGACCATCCAGAAAACCGTCGAGTCCGATGAGAATCCGGCGCTCGACCTGCTTGACGTGCAACATGACATCCAGAAGATCGCCAGCGACAATTTGGCGCCGGTGAACTGGGGATGGTATCAGGAAGGCTATGACCATGAGCCGACCGACGGCAGCGGCCCGGCGACTTACAGCAGCTACGTGCTGCATCACAACGGCCCGCAATATTTTGGCTATGTTGGCGACAACCCGAAGGTTGCGTCCCAGCTGCACGGCCTCGGCGATTTCTTCACTGACATCTCTAACCAGGCGCTGCCCGCGGGCGGCGGCGTGTTCTACATCCGCGGCGGCTACGACAACAATGATGGGTTGACGCCGGTCGATCCCAATTCAACCGTCCAGACGAATTTCCCCGGCAGCGACGATCACCCCGGCTATTCCGACGCCCAGATCAGCGAAGCGCTGATCGCCGACGAGATCAATGCGATCGCGGCGAGCCCCTATTGGAAGGACAGCGCGATTATCATCACCTATGACGAGACGGACGGCCTTTACGATCATGTTCAGCCGCGAATCCGTTCGCTCGATCCGGAAGGCGCACCGCTGGCCGGCGGTCCGCGCATCCCGGGGATCGTCATCTCGCCCTATAGCCGCGTGCATGCGATTTCGAGTGAGTATAGCGAGCACAGCTCCGTCATCAAATTCATCAATGAGCTTTATGGTCTGACACCGCTTGCCGATTTGCCGGACGAGGTGCGCGGCCGCAAGCTCGGCGAGTCGGAGTTCGGGCAGAGCAACCTTGGCCCCGCCGATGACCAGGTGACCGGCATCGGCGATCTGTTCACGGCGTTTGATAATTCGCGCCTCACCGGACAGGAGCCGCCGCTTCCGGCGGAATACGCCGAAATTCCGGCGAGCGTCGTGCACACTCTGCCGCATTACGGCGGCCAGGGTTGCTACGAGTTGAACATCGTTCCGACCGATTACGTAAACAATACGCTGCTCGATCCGGCGCCATCAGACTTCAACCCGCGCCCGGGCACGACGCCAGGCATCCCAACCTCGGGAAGCTGGACACCATAAGCACGACTGACCTGGGCTTGATCCGGGGACCGGCATCTTCCGGTCCCCGTTTATTGTGTGGGAAACTGATTATTGTGTGGGAAACTACGGTGATTAAAGCCAATCCACGCCCCGTGCTGCTTGAGGCAGCTTTCCTCCTGGTGGCTCTCGTGCCTGCCGCGGCGGCCGGCACGACACTGGATGGCGTGCGGGCCAAGGGCACCCTCGCCTGCGGGCTTATCCGGGCCGAGGCTGATTATTCCAAGAACGAAGACCATGGCGATCTCTCTTTGTTTGGCGCCGATTTCTGCCGCGCGGTCGCGGCGGCCGTATTGGGCGAGGCACAAAAGATCCGCATCCTCTCCTTCCCCGACGAGCCGGCCGGCCTGAAGGCGGTTGGCGCCGGCGAGGTCGCGCTCGCCGTCGGCGCGACGCCGGATGCGGTGAGCGGCAAGGCCTTCAGCGTCGGATTTGGCTCGCCTGTTTTTGACGACGGCCAGGGCTTTCTCGTCAATCGCCAAGATGGCATTGCCTCGCTCAGCGATCTCGCGGGCAAGCCGGTTTGCTTCATTGCCAACACGAGCGCGGAAACTGGCCTTGGCACACTCACCGCGCGGGGCATTCGTTACCGGCCTTTCCCTTTCGAGGAGAGAGGCGAAATGGAGGCTGCTCTGGTGACCGGCCATTGCGCTGCCATGACAGGCGATGTCTCCATGCTCGCCGTCGAGCGCATAGCCTTTCACGCCCGCGCAAAGGACTACGTCATCCTTCCGGAAACCATCAGGCAAGACCCTTTCGCACCGGCCTTCCGGCAAGGTGACGCGCAATGGGCAGCGATCGTGAATGGCGTGACAGCGGCGTTGCGCGAGGCGGATGCAAAAGGCATCACCCGGGCCAGTGCCGTTACAATGGCTCACAACACCGGCGATCCAACGGCGAAACAGCTACTGGGCCCCGGCCACGATCTGGGGCTTGACGACCTGTGGGCCGCGCGGGTTATCACCGCCGTGGGCAATTACGGCGAGATGTTCGATCGCGATCTCGGCGAAAATTCGCCGCTGCGTCTGACTCGCGGTAAACCCTTTACGGAGTGAGTCTCCGGCGCGTCACTCCTAGCAGGCCGGGGACGATGCCCGAAAACCAAATTCAATCTTGACATCTGGGTGCGATCGGCAAAACTCTCCGCTCGTTCAAGGATCAAAATCGCGGCGTGCCATCGTGCGGAAGGCCGTTTGCGGCGGGGGGCGGTTCATGAAGGCAGCGCGGCCTTCCGCGATCTGGATCGGGACACTCGCGACCGTCATTCTGATTGTCGTCCTGTTGCGCGAAATCCTGCTGCCGTTTGTGGCCGGGCTCGCCATCGCCTATCTGCTTGCCCCCGCGGTCGACCGGATCGAACGGCTGGGGGTGAACCGCACCCTGGCCACGCTTGGCATTGTCAGCCTGTTCCTCATTGGTGTCGGCGGCGTACTGCTCTTTGTCATCCCTCTCCTCGGCACCGATCTTGTCGCCTTCATCGAAAAAGTTCCCGATTACATTGGACAATTGCAAGCCTTCGCCAATGATCCGAGCCGCCCTTGGTTGCGTAAGCTCATCGGCGAAGGATTGAGTGAAGCCCAGCAATCGGTCGGCCAGATCGCCTCGTTCGCCGCCGACTGGATTCCCTCGTTTCTGCGTTCGCTATGGTCGGATAGCCAGGCTGTGTTCTCGATTCTCTCCCTTATGTTGGTGACCCCGATCGTCACCGTCTATCTGCTGCTCGATTGGAAAAATCTGATCGCGACGCTCGACCGGTCCATTCCCACGGCGGAGCGCGAGCACATATTGGCGCTTGCCGGCGAGCTCGATGACACGATCGCCGGCTTCCTTCGCGGGCAGGGAACGATCTGCCTCATCCTCGCCATTTATTATGCGCTGGCGCTGCGCCTCATTGGTCTCAACCACGGGATTCTGATTGGCCTTGCCGCTGGTCTTGTGAGTTTTATTCCCTATCTCGGGTCGTTCACCGGGCTTGGGCTATCGCTGTGCGTTGCGGTGCTTCAGTTCTGGCCGCACTGGACGATGATGCCTGTCGTCCTCGGAATTTTCCTCGCCGGGCAGGCGATCGCGGACTATGTGCTGTCTCCCTATCTGATCGCGTCGCGCGTCCAGCTCAACCCCGTCTGGATTATGTTCGCCATCGCCGCGTTCGGCTATTTGTTCGGCTTTGTCGGCCTCCTGATCGCGGTGCCGCTCGCCGCCGCGATCGGCGTCGTTATTCGCTTTGCGTTGCGGGAACATCTCATCAGTCTGTCCGAGGTGGCGGATGAACCGGCGCCGGCGCCGCTCGAAGCGAGTCCACCGCGCAAGAACTGGCTGAAGGCGGCTTTTTGGAAATAACCGGCGTTTACTCTAGATCAAATCCCCCTGGGCGCCCCTCCCCCTTGGCGCCCCGCCGGCGTTCAAGCACAAAGAACACGACGATCACCGCGAGCAATATAACCGTTAACAGGAAGACAAGCAGAGTTCTTTCCTCAAACCAAGCGATGACCGGAACACCGAGGCCCAGCGCTACTCCGACTACGCAAACACGCCAGGAAGCAATGTGGATGCCAGCGGTGAACGTCCCCAGCGCCAGCACGGTCAGCACCATGAGGGAAGTGGCGATCTCGCTCATCATTTGCCGCACATCCGCGACGAACACGAGATACATCGCAAAGAGAACAGCAGCCCAGTGCAAGGCCTGTGTCCCGATAAGCCGCACGCGCGAATTGTTGCTTTCGAACTCGCGCCACCGGACGGTCACGCAGATCAAGGCGAAAAGCGGGGCAAGGATGATCCAATAGCCCGTCATGGCCTGCCGCGCGAAGTTTGTATAAGTGACCCCGAAGAGGGCGAGAACCAGCATCACGATATAAGGCCAATCCCGGGTAAGAATACCGCGCAGGCCGAAATACGATCCAGCGGGGCTCCGCTCGTCTGAATCATCATCAACCATTGTGCGAGCTCCAAAGGGGGTGACGGCCCGGTCCGATCGGACCGGGCTCTTGATAAGGCAGCATCATTTTAACTTTGAAAAACTTTGCAGCATAGCTTTATCCTTTATGCGGAAATGCGCGGTACAAAGGCGTAACCGCACAAGGCAGGCGATTCGTTGCGGTGCGGGATAAAGGATGCGACCGGCCCCCGTATGAGCGGGAATGTTGCTTTGCCTTCGGGAACCTTTTTCCTTGGAAAGCGATTAAGTGAGTCAAGCCTCAGCCTATTCTCTGAAAGATTCTTGAATCAGCCTTTTGCTGGACGGGGCGCGTAAGATGGCGACTTTGACCGAGCTCACCGATAACATTGCGGCGCGATTTAATCTCGGGCCCAAGGCCCGCGTGCTCATCCCGGAGCTGTGGGGTCTGATCGCTTCACAACCAGATGGGGCTGATGGTTTTCTGGGCCAGGTCCAGGCTGCCGGTCTCGCAGAAAAAGCCGCAACATGGCTAGGGGATTGCTATCCCAGGGCGCTTTCCGCGCGGGAGGTGGAAAAGGCGGTTGGCGCTGAAGCTCTAAAGCAAATCGCTGAAAATGTTGGGATCACCGAAGCCATCGCCAGTAAGGTTTTGGGCTATGCCATACCCAGGATCATGGGTCTCTTTGCTGCCGGCGGCTCTGTGTCAGAAGCCGCCCGCGCCAGATTGAGAGGACCTGGTTCCATCAACCCCGCCGCGGCACCGCATGCCGGGCATATGACAGAGGACATCCCCATGGAATTTCGGCTGGTTCTTCCCGGCGCAGCCCTGCTGGTCACGCTCGGAGTGTTCGGCTATGCCATTTCATCCGGCACGGCTGGTGATCGAGCCACGCTCCGGTCTGCTCAAGGCGACCGGCAAAATGCACTGGTGACGCCCGCGCCATCGAACCGCACGCCGCTCAAGTCTCTGGCTGGTGCCGGTCAAATGACGGGGGATCTCGCGGTCACGGCAGGCTGGACCAACAATCTCATGGCGGCGGTCCATGATTTCAACAGCCAGGACGGAAAGCTGCCGCTGGCCGGCTATGACTCGAGCCCAGGCGGTCCAATCAGGCAAGGGGATCGCGATTGGATGATCGGATCCTTGTGGTCCGCTCAGATTCCACAATTCATCGTGGCCGCGCAAACGGGCAGCGGCGTGGCGAATCTGAAACTGGCAGCATCCACGCCGCTCGCGGGTTCCAGCGGCAACGAGACCGGCAATCTCCCCCAGCAGGCGGCGCTTAATCGCCAATCCATCAACTTTGCGGCCGACAGCGCCAAGGTTTCAGCGCGCAATGTGTCTCTCTTGCGGCAGGTCGCGGAAGAGATCAAACAATTGCCGGCTGGAGCCGTGGTTCAAATCAATGGCTATACTAATGGTGTTGGCACATCGGCCAAGGATATGGCGCTCTCCCAGCAGCGCGCGGATGCGGTGTGCCAGGTCCTCGTTCGGGAAGGGGTGAGCCCCGCTATGCTGAAAGCAAATGGCAATGGCGGCGCCTGGCCATCCTATGCCGGCAACAGCGGTGAGTTAGGGGAAGGCCGTAGCAATAAAGTTGCGGGGGAAGGGGAGCGTGAGCGCAATAACCGGCGTGTCGACTTCCACATTATCCAGCAGCACATGTGAAAATCTCCATTGCTGAGAGCGGTTTCAGCTTGCGGGGATCCACACCCTGAAGAAACCGCTCTCATTTCAAGTTTTAAGGCGTGGGAGCATTTTCGGCCGGCGGATCTGCCTGAAAATGGCCGGGAGGGGCCAGAGAGGTCAGCCGGAAAAATGGGCTCCGCGTTCGGTCTATCCGCCATCGCCCTTGCCTAGGCCAGTGATCACGGCTTCGAGCGCCGCCACTCTCCGGCTTAGCCGTTCATTCTCATCGCGGGCCATCGCGGCCATCAGCTTGACCGCCTCGAACTCCTCGCGCGTGACGACATCCATCGTCGAGAGAAGACGCTCGAGCTGACTTTTCATAGCGGTTTCCGCCTCGCGGCGGACGCCTTGCGCCATCTCGGTCGCATCAGTCATAAGACGCGCAAAATCGTCCAAAACCCGGTTCGGTGCCATGATTCGCTCCTCTTTGCGGCTTTATACCATGGATCGCGCCCGAAGATGAATTTCTGGGCCTCGTTGCCAAGCCCGAACCCGCTTGACTCGAAGGAGGCGCGTTGGGCTTCATCAAACTGTGAATCACGTGTTGCAAATGGCTGATAGCCGGAAGATGCCCGTACATCCCCTCTCGAGCCGCGGAAACCCATGACCTTCATCCTTGCCTTTCCAAGCATCGATCCGGTACTGATCCACATCGGCCCCTTGCCGATTCGCTGGTATGCCTTGGCCTATATTGCCGGGCTATTGCTCGGCTGGGCCTATGCGCGGGCCTTGGTGACGCGAAAAACCCTTTGGGGCGGTGCCGCGCCGATTGATCCCGTGGACATCGACGATTTTCTTGTCTATGCGGCGCTGGGCGTCATTTTGGGCGGCCGGCTGGGCTATGTCATTTTCTATAATTCGGGTTTTTATCTCGCGCATCCCGCCGAAATCTTCGCCCTTTGGAAAGGCGGCATGTCGTTTCACGGCGGCCTCGCCGGAACCATTGTCGCGATCTATCTTCTTGGCAAGCACAAGGGGATACCAGTGCTGAGCCTGGCCGATGCCTGCGCCGCCGCGGTTCCGATCGGGCTTTTTCTTGGGCGGATCGCCAATTTCATCAAGCCGGAGCTTTGGGGGCGGCCGACCGATGTGCCTTGGGCGATGATATTTCCCGGCGCTGGTCCGAGCCCCCGCCATCCGAGCCAGCTCTATGAAGCAACCCTCGAGGGATTCGTCCTTTTTTTCGTGCTCTATACGGCGATCCGCATGGGGGCGCTGAAGAGGCCCGGACTTGCCGCGGGAATTTTTGCCACCGGCTATGGCGTGGCGCGAATCACCTGCGAATTTTTTCGCGAACCGGATCCGCAGCTCGGTTTTCTGTTCGGCGGCGCGACCATGGGAATGCTCTTGTCGCTGCCTTTGATCGCGGCTGGCGTTGTCTTGATTGTCAGCGCCTGCCGGAAGCCGCTCGCCAGCGGCAGGCAAAGGCCCGCATGACGCCGCTCGAACATCTGCTCCGCGAAATGATCGTCGAGACCGGGCCATTGAGCATCGAGACCTATATGAATCTTGCGCTTCAGCATCCGGTGCATGGCTATTACGCCTCGAAAATGCCGCTTGGCGGGAAGGGCGATTTCATCACCGCGCCGGAGATCAGCCAGATGTTCGGCGAATTGATCGGCCTTTGGAGTGTTGCCATTTGGCAGGCAATGGGGGCGCCGCGGCCGTTTCTTCTCGCCGAATTGGGACCGGGGCGCGGCAGCCTGATGGCCGACGCTTTGCGCGCGGCGCGCTGCGCCCCCGGTTTTCTCGGAGCGCTTGAGCTTCATCTCGTCGAGACGAGCGAAATCCTGGTGCGGCACCAGCGCGCCGCCCTGGAGAATTCCGGTCTTGGCCCGAACTGGCACCGGACAGCAGGCGAATTGCCGTCCGGTCCCGCGATCATCGTCGCCAATGAGTTTTTCGACTGTCTGCCGGTCCGCCATTTCGTTCGCGGCAAGGATGGCTGGCACGAGCGGCTCGTCGGCCTCGATGGCGACGGGCGCCTGTGCTTCGGTCTTGCGCCGGATCCCCAACCCGGCCTTGAAGCCGAAGCCGGCACAGTGGTCGGTCACGTGCTGGAGGCGGGTTTTGCGGCGGCGCAAGTGATGACGGACCTTGCCGCGCGTCTTGCCGCGCAAGGCGGCGCTCTTCTCGTCATCGACTATGGTTATGACACGCCGCCGCGCGGCGAGACCCTGCAGGCGATGCGGCGGCATCGTTTCGCCGATCCCTTGTGCGATCCGGGCGAAGCGGATCTCACCGCGCATGTGGATTTTGGCGCGCTGGCCCGGGCGGCGCGGGCGGCAGGCGCCGGGGTTCACGGCCCAGTCCCGCAAGGCGAATGGCTGGCAAGGCTCGGGATCCATGAACGCGCCGCAGTCTTGCGGCGGCAGGCCGACGAACGGCAAATCGCGGCCATCGATTCGGCACTCCTGCGCCTCGCTGGCACGGGAGCGCTTCCCTCTGGCGCCAGCATGGCGCGGCTCTTCAAGGTGCTCGCGGTGACTGGGCCTGGTCTTGACGTTCCCCCCGGGTTCGAAACGTCATCGGCATGATGCAGCTATCCGCAAAGCCGCTTCGCGCGGCTCTCCTCGACGGGCCGGGCCTCGCCCATGGATTCTTCACAAGGCAAGGCGGCGTCTCGACTGGCGTTTACGCCTCGCTCAATGGCGGGGTTGGTTCACGGGATGATCCGAAGGCCGTCGCAGAGAACCGGCGGCGAATGGCGGCGCTGCTTGGGATCGATCCGGCGAATCTTCTCGTGCCCTATCAGATCCATTCGCCGGACGCGCTGGCCGTTTCGGCAGCCTTCGCCGAGCGCCCGCGCTGCGATGCCTTGGTCACTGCCACGTCCGGTCTTGGCCTCGGCGTCACCGGCGCTGATTGCGGCATGATCCTTTTCGCCGACCGCGAGGCGCAGGTGATCGGCGCCGCGCACGCGGGCTGGAAAGGGGCGCTCGACGGTGTGCTCGAAGCCAGCATCGCGGCGATGGAGGGACTTGGCGCGCGCCGCGCCGCGATCCATGCGGTTCTTGGCCCCGCCATCGCCCAGAAAAGTTATGAAGTCGGCGCTGAATTCGCGGAGCGGTTCCTCGCGGCATCGGAAAGCTACGGTGGTTTCTTTTCGGCCTCGCTGCGCGAGGGGCATTTCCTATTCGATCTGCCGGGCTTCATCGCGATGCGGCTGCGGGCTGCCGGTATCGGCTCATTCGAGGACTTAGGCCGCGATACCTATTCCGAGCCCGAGTGGTTTTATTCCTACCGCCGCTCGGTGCATCAAAACGAGCCCGATTACGGCCGCCAGATCGCCGCCATCGCGCTTTTGTAAGGTGGCCCGGATTTAGGGCGACTAATTAGCAGGCAAAAGCAGCCTCCGCTCGTTTCGGCGGCTTTTTGGACACCCCTCGGGTTGACGACCGGCACATCGTCAGCGGCATCGTCTATGTGATCCGCAATGGCCTGCAATGGAAGGACGCGCCGCGAGAATACGGCCCGCACAAGACGATCTACAATCGGTTCGTCCGCTGGAGCCGTCTGGGCGAGTTCAACAAGATTTTCGCCGAGCGGGCGGGCAAGGGCGGCAAGCCAGAGCGGATTATGATCGATGCCACCCATCTAAAGGCGCACCGCACCGCCGCCAGCCATTTAAAAAAGGGCCTGTTCCTCGCCGTATCGGGCGGACGAAAGGCGGCCCGAATTCCAAGCTGCACGCCGTCTGCGACAGCAATGGACGCCCGCTCGTCATGCTCTTAAGCGAGGGCAGATGAGCGATTTTAAGGGCGCGGCGCTGATGCTACCCGTTATGCCCAAGGCCAAAGAACTTCTGGCAGACAAGGGCCACGACACCGATTGGTTCCGCGCCGCCCTCGCCAAACACGGCGTCACAGCCTGCATCCCCTCCAAATCCAACCGGAAAGTCGCGATCCCTATGACGCCGTCCTCTACAAACAGCGTTACAAGATCGAAAACATGTTCGGCCGGC
>DATJLX010000245.1:0-15544 GCA_035509135.1 Methylocella sp. | reverse complement strand
GGGCGCGACATCAGGCTTTGATCCCGCGCGGCGCCCAAGGCGAAATGGGCGTGATACGCGGCGAGATCGGACGCAAGCGTGCTCACATGCCGCTGCGCAAGCTGATGAAGGCGGCAGGAAGCACCATCCAGAAGATCAAGCCGGTCTTTCTCATGAGCCCGGTTTCGGCCGCCCAATTTCTGCCGCCGGGTGCCATCGATTTCGATCTCCTCGTCATCGACGAGGCCAGTCAGCTGCGCCCGGAAGACGCCTTGGGTCTCATCGCGCGCTGCCGGCGGATCGCTATTGTTGGCGATAAGAAGCAACTGCCGCCGACGAATTTTTTCGATCGCATGATCGCCGACGAAGCCGATTCCGGAGAGGAAGATGACACCGGCGCCCGCCATTTTGACGGTAGCGCGCCGCTCACCGATCTGGAAAGCATTTTGTCCTTGTGCGAGGCGCGCGGTCTTGAAAGCCAGATGCTGCGCTGGCACTACCGCTCGCGGCATCCGTCGCTGATCGAAGTCTCCAACGCGGAATTTTATCACCGTTTGGTGATGCCGCCGGCGCCGGTTACCGAGCGGGTGGCCAAGGGCCTCATTCTCCGCCGGGTGCGAGGCGCCTATGACCGGGGTGGCAAGCGCACTAATGAAATCGAAGCGGAAGCCATCGCCGATGCCGTTGCTTCGCACGCAAGGCATTCCACCAGCCACTCGCTCGGCATTGTCACCTTCTCGACCGCGCAACGCGATCTCATCAGTGATATTCTGGAAGCAAGACGGCAGAAAGATCCGGCGCTCGACGCCTGTCTCTCCGACGGCGGCCACGAGGAATTATTCGTCAAGAACCTCGAAAATGTGCAGGGCGACGAGCGCGACGTGATCATGATCTCGATTGGCTATGGGCCGCGCGAGGCCGGCCAGCCGCTCGACAGCATGGCGTTCGGGCCGGTATCGGCGGAAGGCGGCGAGCGGCGTCTCAATGTCCTCTTCACGCGGGCCCGCATCCGTTGCGAGGTCTTCGTCTCTTTTGGCCCGGCCGATATCAACCTTGAACGGGCAACCGGCGAAGGTCCGCGCGTGCTCAAGCGCTTCCTCCAATATGCGGAAACTGGGATCCTTGAAGAAAGCCGGAAGACCGGCGCGGATTTCGATTCCCCCTTCGAAGCCGCCGTCGCCGAAGCCATCGAGAGCCTCGGCTATCAGGTCGAAACACAAGTTGGCTCGGCTGGATTTAAGATCGATCTCGCGGTGCGCGATCCGGTGAAACCCAGCTGCTATATGCTCGCCATCGAATGCGACGGGGCGACCTATCATTCGGCCCTTTGGGCGAGGGAACGCGACCGCCTGCGCCAGCAGGTCCTCGAAAATCTCGGTTGGCGGTTCCACCGCATCTGGAGCACGGATTGGTTCTACCGGCGCGGCGAGCAGATAGAAAAGTTGAAGCAGATTCTCGAATCGGCGCGCATGGAGGACAGAAAGGACGCACCACCGGCGGATCCGCTTGGCCGCGCCGAGGGAGCCCACGAACAAGAACCGGCCCATGCGGCGGGGCCGCGCCACATGGCCTACGCCATGGCCAGATGCGAGGTGCCGCTTCATCTTAGCGGACAAGAGATCGAGGCGGACACGCTTGGCCCGGCCATCAGCTCCTTGATCGGGCAGGAAGGACCCATTCATCGCAGCGAGATCATCCGCCGGATAGGATCGCTTTCTGGCAAGAGCCGTACGAACCAACATCTCACCCGGGCAGTCGAAGGTGCCTTGACCCTATTAAAGGATCAGGCGCCGGAGCTCTGCCAAGAGGAGGGCTTCTGGTTCACATTGGCGCAGAAAAATTCGCCCATCGTTCGCGACCGGTCGGCCGCGCCGGCGAGCCTGCGCAAGCCTGCCATGATCGCCGCTTTCGAGATAAAGGCCGCGATCTCGATCGCGCGTCAGCAAAACGGTCATTGGAACGGCGGCGAGTTGGAACGCTCAGTGGCAAGCCTCCTCGGCCTTCAAAAACCAACCGCGGCGTTGAGCAGCCTCGTGCGGGCGCTGATGGCGTGATGGCTCGCGCGAAAGTCGCCCATCAAGGACGCATTGCGCATGCGGCTGGACGAGTCCTTTTCGGCGGACCGCGGCGCGAGCTGCCGCGCGTTTGGGTAAAGCCTCCTCGCAAATCGATGCCGCATGTCACGAAAAAACCCGGCCACGAGTGGCCGGGTTCGAGTTTAACCGAAAGGACGCAATGACAACCAATATCAATATTTCGCGACGACGGGCGGCGGAGCAAACCAATTAAACCGATAGTTGAGGGCAACACGCGCCGTATAATTCTGTATGCGCTCCGAAGTGACGAAGGGGTTCGTGAAAGCCGGAGACGCGGTATTGACGATCACACCGGATGTGGTGACCCTGCCGAACTGCGAATAGAGAAATTCGCCCTTCACGCTCCAGTTGTTGGTGAGCCCATATTCGAGACCGCCGCCGACGGCATAGCCGACTTTGACGTTCGCGACCGCGGCGCCTGTCGCAGGAAAGAGACCATCGGCATAATTGAATGCATAATGGCCGGACGAATAAG
Organism: Methylocella sp.; assembly: GCA_035509135.1. GTDB lineage: Bacteria > Pseudomonadota > Alphaproteobacteria > Rhizobiales > Beijerinckiaceae > Methylocapsa. The sequence goes on along the minus strand of DATJLX010000245.1, from coordinate 12,994 downwards.
CAAGACCGCCTGTCCCGTAGATCAGGAACCGGTCGAAGGCGACGCCGATCCTGCCCCGTACAGTTCCAAAGAGGCCATTCGAAACGCTCTGAGAGATTCCAAACGGAAAAACCAAGGTGGGAGGCAGGACGTCTGTGCCGTGAATGAACCCGGCGCTTTGGGCGTGGGTTCCGCCGGTCACCCCGCCTACATCCGTTTCGAAGCCGAGAACGAACATCCCAACTTGCCAATTATAGCCAAGCTCGGCACCGGCAGTGAAACCGCCTTTGTCCAATGTCTGGCTCCCCGCCGCATCGACGACGGCGATGTCCGTCGGCGTCAAATGAGAGATGCCCGCCAAGGGAGTCCCAAGGACCGTATTATACGAAGTGTTGGTCACTTCGCCACCGCCGTAGCCGCCAAGATAAAGGCCCGTCCAGGTAAAGACCGGCGGGGGCGGCGGGACGGGGGTAAGGTCGGCAGCGAGGGCTGATCCAGCAAGCGTCATGGCGCTCGCGGATGCCAAGAGGAATGGACGCCACATGGGCTTTCTCCTTCAATAAAACTGAATTTCGATCAAGGTACGCCGTTGCGGCTGTGCTTCAATCAAATTAACGGTAGGGGGGAGAGTATTTGTCTCGCTGTTGCAGAAACGCAACGTCGCACGCCACAGTTTTCCTAAGATTCGAATTCCTTCGGATCGAAGGCGCGGTATGTCGAACAAAACTCGCAAGTCACGCCGATCAATCCATCATCACCGGTCATGTCGCTGCGTTCGCGCGGCGTGAACCGTTCGAGCATGGCCTTGATTCGCTCATTGGAACAGCGGCAGGCGTCGTGAACGCCTTGGGGCGGGAAGACCATGACTCCTTGCTCGTGAAACAGCCGGTAGAGCAGCCGTTCGCTCGATACGGCTGGATCGACGAGTTCGTGATCCTCGAGCGTGGCGAGGAGTGCCTCGGCTTCGATCCAGGCGTCGTCGGCGGGCGGCTTTGCATAGTGGAGCCCGCCAGGGATGTCGCCTGGATCGAGGTCGGCTCTGATCCGGCGGCCAGGTGAGCGCGGCAGAAATTGCGTCAGAAGACCGCCCGCGCGCCAGTTCGCCCCCCCGACGGTCACACTCTCCGCGACTGCGAGACGCACACGCGTGGGAATTTGCGCGGACTGGTCGAAATATTGCCGCGCGGCGTCCTCCAATCCCTGCCCTTGCAAAGCAACGATTCCCTGGTATCGCGCCGATCCATTGCCCTGCTCGACGGTCACCGCCAGATGACCGGTGCCGATGAGGTCCATGGCGCGCGGGCGCGGCCCGAGTTTATTCGCATCGAATCGCGCAAGGGCACGCAAACGGTCCGGCGCATCGAAATCGACCACCAGCATGCCGATCGCGCCGTCGCCCCGCGTCTGCAGTTGAAAGCGGCCATCAATTTTGAGCGAGGTCGCAAGCAGCACGGTCAGCGCGCAGGCTTCACCGACAAGACGGGCGACTGGCGCCGGATAGGCATGCTTGGCGAGGATATGGTCGATCGAGGCGCCAAGGCGCACCACGCGGCCGCGCACATCGAGCGGCTCGACCGCAAACGGAACCACCGTATCGTCGCGCGCCGCGTCGGAAACCAGCCGCGCAAAGGGTTCCGCCGGAGAGGCTTCGGAAGACAATCGGGAAGAGTGTGGGGTGCTCATTCCTCGCTTGCTCCAAGGCACCAGGCAAGGATCCCTTTTTGCGCATGGAGACGGTTCTCGGCTTCATCGAAGACAACCGATTGCGGACCGTCGATCACATCATCGGTCACCTCCTCGCCGCGATGGGCCGGCAGGCAATGCATGAAGATCGCATCCTTGTTGGCCGCCGCCATGAGTTTTGGATTGACCTGGTAGGGCGCAAGCAAGGCATGGCGGAAGGCCTCGTCCACATCGCCCATCGACACCCAGCAGTCCGAGACGACGGCGTCGGCACCTTTCACCGCCGCATGCGGATCGCGGAACAGCTCGAGACGGGCGCCCGAACGGCGCGCCCAATCGAGAAGCCCAGGTTGCAAATCAAGGCCGTTGGGGGTTGCAACATGCAGCGAAAAATCAAACCGCTGCGCGGCATGGATCCAGCTCGCGAGCACATTGTTGGCGTCGCCGCTCCAGGCGACGACGCGTCCCTTGATTGGGCCCTTCTTTTCCTCGAAGGTCAGAATGTCCGCCATCACCTGGCAAGGATGCGACCGTTTCGTCAAGCCATTGATAACCGGGACGCTGGCATGACGGGCAAGTTCAAGCATGGCGGCATGATCGAGAATGCGGATCACGATCAGATCGACGAAACGCGACAGGACCCGCGCGGTATCGGCGATGGTCTCACCCCGGCCAAGCTGCATTTCCTGGCCGGTCAGCATGATTGTTTCGCCGCCGAGCTCGCGCATCGCAATGTCGAAGGAGACCCGCGTGCGGGTCGAAGGTTTGTCAAAAATCATCGCCAGAACCTGGCCGGCGAGCGGCCGCTCCGGCGGGCCCGTCCCCTTGCGGCGAGCCGCCTTGATTCGCGCCGCCGCATCGAGAATATGGCGCAGCTCAGCCGCCGGAATTTCCGAAAGATCGAGGAAATGCCGCACTGCTGGCAAGACGCCTAGGCCCCCGGACGCGTTCATACGGCCGTCCCGCGCAGCTTTGCTTCCAGTGTGTCCGGGTTGCCGCCCTCTAGCCGGAGGCAAGCGGCCTCGAATCGCGCGATGGCTTCGGCAATTTCCGTCTCGCCGATGATGAGCGGCGGCAGAAGCCGCGCGACATTTTCAGCGGCCGGAATGACAAGAATTCCTTCCTCCCGTGCGGCGGCGGCGAAATCATTGACCGGAACCCGCAAGACGAGCCCCTGCATCAGTCCTTCGCCGCGAATCCCGGAGAGGATCCGGCCGTGCCGCCCCTGCAAACTGGCGAGGCCTTGTTTGAGACGCATCCCCATAAAGCCAACATACTCGATAAAATTCGGGGCCAACACAACATCGAGGACGGCATTGCCAATGCTCGCGGCGAGCGGATTGCCGCCAAATGTCGTGCCATGGGTGCCCGTGGTCATCCCCTTCGCTGCTTCCAGGGTCGCCAGAAACGCACCAAGCGGAAATCCGCCGCCAATGCCCTTGGCGATCGCCATGACATCCGGCGCGACGTCAAAAAGCTCATAGGCAAAGAGCTTGCCAGTTCGACCGACACCGGTCTGCACCTCATCGAACAGCAAGAGCAGGCCATGCGTGTCGCAAAGATCACGTAGCGCCCGCAAAAAACCGGGCGGTGCGACACGAATACCGCCCTCGCCTTGAATCGGTTCGACGAGAATGGCGCCGGTTTGCGGACCGAGCGCGGCTTTCACCGCTTCGATGTCGCCGAAGGGCACTGTGTCGAAGCCCTCGACCCTAGGGCCGAAACCCTCGAGATATTTGGGATTTCCCGCCGCAGCGATCGTCGCGAGCGTGCGGCCGTGGAAAGCCCCGGCGAAGGTGATGATCCGGAATTTTTCCGGGTGGCCGCAAGCCGTCTGATATTTGCGCGCCGTCTTGATGACGCCTTCAACGGCCTCCGCCCCGGAATTGGTAAAAAACACATAATCGGCGAAACTCGCCTCAACGAGGCGCCGGGCTAGCCGTTCCGCTTGCGGGATCTCGAAGAGATTGGAGGTATGCCAGAGTTTGGCGCCCTGCTCATTGAGCGCCTCGACGAGATGCTTGTGTCCATAACCCAGGGACGCGACGGCGATGCCGCCGCCGAAGTCGAGAAAACGCCGGCCATCCGTCGAGGTGAGCCAGGCGCCGTCCCCCCTCTCAAAAGCGAGATTGATGCGGGAATAGGTTGGAAGAAGCGCCGATGACACTTTTCACTCCAGGACATTGGCCGGCCCAAACCGCGCCGCAGTGGGATTGGCCGATAGGCCATGCGCTCGAAGCCCGCCAGCGCAGGCCGTGAATGACTTATTTGGGTGGCGACGCGGGCGCGGCCGGAGGAGCCGGGGGCGTACCCTGGCCCGGCTTGGCGGCTTCGAGACGCTTGCGCTCCTCTTCGGCGCGTTTTTGCAGTTCCTCCTGCAACTTCTTCTGTTGCTCCTCGAGGACCTTCGGGTCGATTGGTGGCCCGTCGAAGGCCCTCCCGAACCCCGCGATCGGGATTTCAAAGGTCACTTCATTGTTCGCCTGGTTCTTGACCTCGACACTCATGACAGACCCTTTCTTGAGCTGCTCGATCGTCGGCCCCTTGACCTTGGCTTCGGCGAAACAGCCATTCGGGAAGCAAATTTCGAAAGCTCCCTCAAGCGTCGGCCCCTTGTCGATGGCAAACCGAAAGCCCGGACGGAGCATCAGACCAACGGGTACCAGCAAACGAACGACGCGGGTCTCGTCACCTTTGATGTCATAGACGGCAAGCGCCAACACCGGCGCCTGCCCCGCCTGAGCGCTGAAATCGCGCGTCGTGTAGCAAATGTCCTTGTTGGCCGTCGGATCATGACCGCAAACCTTCGTCCAATCGTTTTGGGTCGGAACCAGATCAAGCTTGATTGGCCCTGACGGCGGCTGCTGCACAGGGGCGGCTTGTTGAGCGGGCGCGGGTTGCTTGGGGGCCGATTGCGCCGGCGTCTTCACCTGCGCGATAGCCCCGCCGCAGGTGGCTAGGACAGCGCTGGCCAAACCGGCCGCGCCGAAACGTTTCAACAAGAACGACATCAAATTTCCTTTCCCATGATCGGCCATTCGAAGCTGCGCCGTCGCGTCGACCATAAGGCGGCGGCATTTGATGCGGCGATGAAAATACCCCTCCGCGGACCCACCGTGCTCGGGTGCCGCTCAAGATCCGGACAACACCACGCGCCCGCCTTCGCGGCGATCCATCAAGCTCATCGTTTCGGTACGCATAATATCGGCGGCTTGCAACCCCTGGAGTGGTTTCCAGAGCCGTTTCCGATGGTGCGGAATTACCGGTGTTTGGCGCAAACGTAAAAGCTAAACCTCAACAATGATAAGTACGGGACAAGAGCCACAAGCGCCAGTTCGATTCGCAACCCGCGCGAAAGGATTCCGGCTCACACCCCTGGCACGGCTCCGGTGACAATCATCATGGCGAATCGCGCGTGAGGCGAGGCTTTGTTGCTGCCCCTCGGCCTAGAAACTTTTTGTCGAGGCCGAGACCATGATCGCTTCCGCGATCGCACTTCGAATTGGAACGCTCCCCGCTCACATCATTTCTCATGTCGGGGAAGCCTCTGCCACGGTCCGAATTGGGCAAACACACTTACAGCCCCGCGCTCGCGCGCCAGCTGCCCCAAATTCGCGATCAAAACATTGATTGAGTCAGGAAACCTTCAAAAATCCGGGAGGGAACAGCTTCCGCTCTCCCGAATGGGCTGGGTTGCCCCTGTCGCTTGGGGCTCCCCGCTCCAGCCTATCTCGAAGACCCAGGGGGAAGGGAGCCTGCAAATGTGGCGCGGCCGCTTCCGCAGCCGCGCACTTTAAAAGGATCCGTTAGGTCCAGCTTTTCACCAGAATTATCTGAACAACAACTGTCAAAATAAGAATGGCGCTGACGATGCTGATGGTGTGATCGTTCATGGTCCTCTCCCGGTCTATTCCTCTGATCTTGGCGCCGCTGTCGCGGTCGCCCTTGTTACGTCGAGCTTTTTGCCGGAAAAGTCAAGACAGGTCCCGCGAAATCGGCAGAAGCCCAACCGGAACACCACCCCCGCTGTCAAGCCACCCTGGCCGCAGCGGCGTCTTCTCAACCTCGTGATAAGCATCGACGCGGTGATACTCTTAAATCATTTTCCTGGCTAAAGAAAGGCTTATTCGGGTGTCCCTTTTCCGAGGGGCCGTCTCCCGCCAACCGCTCCCATCGCGGATCGACCGTCTAGAGCTACTCAGTGACAAAACAAAGTGATAGAGACCGTGAACGAATCAATTTTAAAGCGGGCCCCGGGCAAATGACGCTAATGATCCGCTTGTTGCGCCGTTTTCCGGGGGTGGCCTTCGCCATTTTAGCAGTCCTTCTTCCTATCGTCCAAACGGCCCTCGCGGCGAACAGCGAGTCAGAGGCCTCCGCCCCGCGCCCAGCGATCGCCATGCATGGCGACCCTGCCCTCAAGGAACCTTTCGATCATCTGCCCTATGCCGATCCCACCGCGCGGAAAGGCGGCCGTCTCACCATAGGGTTCCTCGGCACCTTCGACAGTCTCAATCCATTCAACCTGAAGGCTGGGTCCACTGCGCAGGGAATGAACACAAATGTCTTCGAGACCTTGATGACTCGCTCGCTCGACGAGCCCTTCACGCTTTACGGATTGATCGCGCAAACCATCGAGACCGACGCCGACCGCACATACGTGACCTTCCGGCTCGATCCGCGCGCGCATTTTTCGGATGGCGTGCCGATCACCTCGGCCGATGTCCGTTTCACCTTCGATCTGCTGAAGTCCAAGGGACGGCCACAACAGCGCGCCGCTTATTCCCTCGTCAAATCGATCGACACCCCCGACACCCTGACGATTCACTACGATCTCTCCGGCATCAATGACCGGGAAATGCCTCTCACGCTCGCGCTCATGCCGGTGCTTCCGCGCCACAAGATCGATCCTTCGAAATTCGACGACGCCAGCCTCGACATTCCGACCGGCTCCGGCCCCTATGTCGTCGCCAGCATCGAGCCCGGCCAGCGCATCATCCTTCGCCGCGACCCGAACTACTGGGCAAAGGATTTGCCTGTCCGCCGCGGCCTCTTCAATTTCGATGAGATCGATATCGAATATTTCCGCGACGCCAACAGTCTGTTCGAGGCCTTCGCAGCCGGGCTGCTCGACTTTCGCGAAGAGACCAATCCGGCACGCTGGGCGAATTCCTATAATTTCCCGGCCATTCGCGATCACCGGATAATCCGCGAGTCCTTGCCGGCCGGCGGGCCAAAGGGCATGGAAGGTTTTGTCTTCAATCTGCGGCGGCCACTCTTCGATGACATAAGGGTTCGCGAGGCTTTGGGGCTCCTCTTTGATTTCGAATGGCTCAATGCCAATCTCTACGATGGTCTTTATAAACGAACGCAAAGTTTTTTCGCCGAGTCCGAGCTCGCCTCGACCGGACGCCCGGCGAGCGCCGCCGAGCGCGCCCTGCTCGCACCTTTTCCTGGCGCGGTTCGCGCTGATATTCTGGACGGCAGTTGGCGGCCGGCGACGACCGACGGCTCGGGCGACGACAGGATCGAGCCAAAGCGCGCGCTCGCGCTTTTGAAAGGAGCGGGCTACACCCTTGAAGGTGGCCGCTTGACCAAGGGGGGCGAGGCTTTGTCCTTCGAAATCATGGTCAAGGACAGAAGCCAGGAGCGGCTCGCCCTCAATTACGCGGATTCGCTTGCCCGGATTGGCGTTTCGGCGAATGTCCGGCAGGTTGACGAAGTTCAGTATCAGAGGCGCCGGCAAAAATTCGATTTCGACATGATGATCGGCAGCTGGCTCGCCTCCGCCTCACCCGGCAATGAGCAGCGCTCGCGCTGGGGATCGGCCAGCGCCGATCAGGAGGCCTCGTTCAATCTCGCCGGTGTCAAATCGTTGGCCGTCGACGCGCTAATCAACGCGCTGCTCGCCGCCAAGACGCATGAGGATTTTGTCGCCGCCGTGCGCGCCTATGATCGCGTGCTGCTCTCCGGATTTTATATCGTGCCGCTGTTTCATTCCCCGAATCAATGGATCGCATCGTCTTCCAAGCTGGCGCGGCCGAAGACCTTGCCGCGCTACGGCCCGGCCTCGGGCGGCGCGACCCTCGACACATGGTGGCGAACGCAGCCGTGAACCGAACGATGCGGGCCGTGCTTGTCCGATAGGACCGCCCGGTTGAATTTCATGAATGCTCCATCCCCGTGCTTGCCGTGGCAGACGGCGATCCCCCGGAAGATGCCTATTCAAAGCTATCTTGATGACGCAGAGCAGGCCAGCGACGGAATGGGAGAGAACTTTGGCACCAATGCACCCTCTGTCAGGTAGCTCTGGGTGTGGAAGATGCCAAAATAGCCGTTGCCTTCAATCGGGCCGCCGCTGCAGCCCGGGGCACAGCCGCCCGCCGGACATACGTCTGAGTACGCAAAGAGGAAGGTCGGAAAGTCTGACTGGGAAGTCTGGCCGCACGTCGATGACTTTAGATCGTTAATGAATATCTGTTCATTGCTCACTCTCGTTGCGTTGTTGGGATCGCTGGGGCAGCCCGTGTTATAGCCGGTCTCCCCTATGAAGGTGTGCGTTGCACCACAGTAGTATTGCGAAATAGAACTGAACAGCATTTGAACCTGCTGCCAGCATTGACCCCCGTTGTAGGGCCATGATGGCGGCACGCTCGCGACGTAGTTGCAATAGGGATGAGAAGCAATGAAATTGATGCCTACGGGCGGCGAAGCATTGGCACAGACAGTCTGTTCCTGGCCCAGCACCAGCGACAAGACAATCGGGATATTCGTAAATCCCCGTGCATCAAGGGCCTTGCGCAGCGTTGCCGCGGCCTGGCTGATCATCGCCAAGGTGATCGTCTGTCCGTTAGCCATTGTGTTCAATGGCTCGTTGCCAAGCTGGATAGCGATGATTGTGCCATCTTTGATAAACTGTCCGGGCGTCCGTGCCTGACCTCCCGGATAGTTGAGGGGTTCGACATACGCATTGGACGCTCCTTCACAGAAGGTTGCTGGATTCCAAGGCGTGGTCGTACCACACGCGCCGTCGAGGATGGCGCCCGCATATTTGGATCCACAAAGGGCGATGGGGGATCCGGCGTAACTGCAATTGGTCGCACTGTCGGGCGCCGCTAGGCTTGGGATGGCGTCGTTGAACAGCCCCTGCATCACAATGATGTTCAGCTGCTGAGCCGCGGTGAGAATATAGTAGTTGGGCTGGTACACCGTTATGGCGGAGATTTTGAGCTGAGTCTCAAGATTGCCAAGATCATTATTGTAGCACGTCTGGCAGGAAGCCGGACAAGTGCTGAGTGGCGGCGGGTTGCCCGTGCATGCGAACGAGAGTTGGGGGTTGCAGGCAACCGGGGTCGCCGTGGACCAGTTGTTGTCGCTGCATCGTGCCTCGGGTGTGTAGTCTATTCCTATCCAACCGGCCCTTGCACCAAGCCTTGGGCCGCTCGAGGACGATTGGGCGTTGGCCGCCGTGGCTCCGGCAATGGCGGCACTCAAGGCAGCCATGAACAACCTGGCGGCGATTCCATAGAAAATTTTGCGGCAGCTGTAACAACACCTGAAGAGATCGGTCATAGCCGGAACTCCGCCTGCTCCGCCGAAACCGCAAGAGACGGATCTTCGGCTCAATCAAACTGGTTCATATCTGCATCTTATGATGAATAACGGCAACTGTTTTTTATTACTTATAATATGCGACAAAGAGGCAAAAGAAACCGGATGCGATTTGCTGATCGCGCCGAAATTCCGCATTTGATAGGCAATCCCGCCGAAATAGTCCGGCGTGAGATCCCCGGGCTGCCAGAGCGCTTGACCTCATTTGGCCGGTGGCGGGCCATAGTCCACGCCTACCAAATAAAGCCCATCCGGCGGCGCGACCATGCCGCAGCGGCAGCGGTCGCGCGCTGCAAGCGCGGCGCGCATGTCGGCGACGCTCCATTTGCCGGACCCGACATGCTCGAGGGAGCCAACAATCGAGCGCACCTGGCTGTGCAGGAAAGAGCGCGCGGTTGCGAGGATTTGAATCTCGCAACCCTTCGCTATGACGTCAAGCCGTTCCAAGGTGCGCACCGGACTTTCCGCCTGGCATTGCGAGGCGCGAAACGTCGAAAAATCATGGCTGCCGATGAGAACGCGCGCCGCCTCCTGCATGGCTTCTGTATCGAGTCTGCGCTTGACGAGCCAGACATGGCCGCGCTCCACCGTCAATGGGGCGCGACGATTGACGATCCGGTAGAGATAATGGCGGCGGATCGCCGAAAAGCGCGCGTCAAAAGTGTCGGGCACGCGTTCGGCGGCGAGAATGGCGACCGGCTGCGGGCGCATCTGCGCGTTCAGGCCGTCGCGCAACACATCGGTCCGCCAGTCCTTGGCCAGATCGGCATGCGCAACCTGCCCCAAGGCATGAACACCGGTATCCGTGCGCCCAGCGCCACGGATCCTGACCCTTTCGCCGCTCAGAGCTTCGAGCGCCGTCTCGATCACTTCCTGCACGGAAAGCCCGTTCTCTTGCCGCTGCCAGCCGACAAAAGGCGTGCCATCATATTCGAGCGTCAGCTTAAAGCGCGGCATCGGTCCCCGGGGCGAGCAGCGATCCCTCGGCAAGCCGCGCGCCGCGCAGAAAATCGGCGGCCGGCATCGGCGCCCGGCCTGAGCGCTGCACCTCGATGAGCCGCAGGGCGCCCTCTCCGCAAGCAACCGTCAACCGCGCGTCGAGGACTAAACCGGGCGTCCCGGTTCCTTGCGTGATGTCCGAGCGCAAGACCTTCACACGCTCCAATCCCTTGCCAAGATCAGCCTCGAAAAATGCGCCGGGAAATGGCGCGAGACCACGAATGAGATTATGCACCTCCACCGCCGTTTTCATCCAATCGATCCGTGCTTCGGCCTTGTCGATCTTATGCGCATAGGTGACGCCGGTGGCTGGCTGCGGTTTTAAGACGAGCCCGCCCTCCTCCAGCAGCGTCAAAGCTTGCACCATCAAAGCGGCACCCACCTCAGCCAACCGCTCAGAGATTTCGCCGGCATTCGCGTCGGAGCCAATCACGATGCGTTCGGTGAGCGCGACCGGGCCCGTGTCGAGGCCTTCCTCCATGCGCATCACCATGACGCCGGTCTCGGTGTCGCCCGCCATGATGGCCCGCTGGACGGGCGCCGCGCCGCGCCATCGCGGCAGCAGGGAAGCATGCAGATTGAGACAGCCCAGCGCCGGAACATCGAGGACGGCTTTCGGCAGGATCAAACCATAGGCCGCGACAACCACGGCATCAGGCTTGAAACCGCGCAGCATGGCGGCCGCATCGTCCAACCGTAGCGTTCGCGGCGTCAAAATTTTGATGCCGGAGCGCAACGCCGCTGCATGCACCGGTGACGGCTTGTGTTCGAGACCGCGGCGGCCGCCAGGCTGCGGCGCCCGCGTATAGACCGCTGCCACCTCATGACCCTGCTTGAGGATGGCGGTGAGCGCCGGCACCGCGAAGTCCGGGGTCCCCATGAAGACGATACGCAATGATCCGGCCTGGTTTCGCGGGCGACGATTGCGGACAAACCGTCTCTAACTGCCAGCGGCCGCTTGCTCTTCGTCCGCAACACCCTTGCGTAGGGCATTCCGGTGCTTGGCGGTTTTCGTGAATTTTCTGGTAATCAGATCTCGCTTCAGCCGCGACAGATGATCGATGAACAAGATCCCGTTCAAATGGTCGATCTCATGCTGCAAGCAGGTCGCCAAAAGACCGTCCGCCTCGATCTCCTGGGCGTGGCCGTCGCGGTCGAGATAACGGGCGCGCACCTTGGCCGGCCGCTCGACCTCCTCGAAAATTTCAGGGATCGACAGGCAGCCTTCCTGATAGGTCGAACGCTCCTCCGACTGCCAGACAATTTCCGGATTAACGATACATATCGGTTCCGGCGGTGCGTTCTCATCCTCGCGTTTGGCGACGTCGAGAACGAGGACACGCTGGGGTACGGCGATCTGAATCGCGGCAAGACCGATGCCCGGCGCCGCATACATGGTCTCAAGCATATCGTCCATGAGCGCGTGGATGCCCGCGTCGATCACCGGCACCGGCGCGCATTTGAGGCGCAAGCGCGGATCGGGAAGGGTGATGATGGTCCGAATAGCCATGAACAATGAAATAATACCTCGGCCGCCGGAGGTCAATTATCCCGGCTCCAGGGTGTGAATCCGTTTGAAATTTGGCTTGCCGCCGCCTTGAAGGGAAAGGGGCAATTTTATAATAAGGCCGGAGGCATGGTCCTGGAGGTGGCGCATGAAAAAGACTTGCGAGTCGAATGAGAGGGCCTCGCTCCAAGGCAAACATGTGCCATTCAGTTTCCATCATATTCCGCGAAGCAGTCTTGCGTCTCAAACACGACGACGCTCACAAGCTGCGGCAGCGATGCCTTCGTCCGATCCCAGATCCAGACCGCGATATTTTCCGCCGTCGGATTTTCGAGCCCCTCGATGTCGTTCAAATAATTATGGTCGAGCCTGTCCAGCAAAGGTTTGAAGACGGCCTCGATCGCGAGGAAATCCGCGACAAAGCCGGTGATGGGATCGACCGGGCCTTGAAGCCGCAATTCCACGCGATAGGAATGCCCATGCAACCGGCGGCAGCGATGGCCCTCGGCGACATTCGGCAAGAGGTGCGCCGCCTCGAAACGGAAGGCCTGCGAAATCTTCACACACAAACCTTCATGGCATGCCAGCGAGCTTATGGGTTTGGATACTGAGCCGCCAGCGCGGGTGATCGAGACAATAGGTGATGGCGGCGGCCGTATTGGCGGCGAGATCATCGCCATCCATCGGCTGCAACCAGAAATGCGAGAAAGCGAGATGGATCAAATCATCCGGCCGCAGGCCTTGCTGCGGGAAAACGAGCTTCAGCTCGGACCCCGTCTTCGCGACGAGGGGTGCCCCCGCCTTGGGGCTAACGCAAAGCCAGTCGACGCCGGGAGGCGGAGCAAGTGTGCCATTGGTTTCGACAGCGGCTTCAAAGCCGCGCGCATGAACCGCACCAATCAGAGCCGCATCAAGTTGCAACAAAGGTTCGCCACCGGTGAAAACCACAAATCGTTTCGCTTGGCCGCCCGCCCAGACGTTCTCAATCGCCACTGCAAGGACATCGGCGCCGGGAAAGCTCCCGCCACCTGGGCCGTCCGTGCCAACAAAATCGGTATCGCAGAAGCGGCAAAGGGCTTGGCCGCGATCTTTCTCCTGGCCTGACCAGAGATTGCAGCCCGCAAAACGGCAAAAAACGGCGGCGCGCCCCATGTTCGCACCCTCGCCTTGCAATGTCAGGAAAATCTCCTTCACCGCATATTTGCCCATGCGTTC